>JAEZBO010000058.1 GCA_023427085.1 Pseudomonadota bacterium | reverse complement strand
GCGCGGGACCGGGCGGGCTGCCCGGCACCAGTGGCGGTTGCGGCGGTCGCGGCGGTTGCGGCGGTCGCGGCGGTCGCGGTTGCAGTTGCGCTGGCGGCGCTGGCGGTGGCGGTGGCGGTGGCGGCGGTGGCGGCGGCGGCGGTGGCGCCGATGGGAACCGTGGCGACGGCGGTGGCGTGGACGGGGCGGTCGGCCCATGAGCCATAATTCTTCCTTGTGCTGCACTCGAGCAGCCGATATCGAACCTCGAATGCGTGCCCTCGCGGGCCGCGCTGCGACCAACATGCCGTCTTCGGAAATCCCTCACCTGCCGCTGGTCCCTGCCCACGTCCAGCGCCAGTTCACACGCCGCGGCGACCTGGCCGATGCGCAGTTCTTCTATGGCGAGATCGCCCGCCGCATGGACGAACGCCTGCGCTACATCCGCCTGGACCCGCAGGCCATGCTCGATGCCGGCTGTGGCGCCGGCGACGCGTTGCCGTTGTTGCAGGCGCGCTATCCGCAAGCCGCGTACACCGGCCTGGATCACAACGCGGCGCTGCTGGCGCACGCCCAGCGGCGCTTTCGTCCCGACGGCCCGATGGCGTGGCTCAAGCGCCTGGCGCCGCGCAAGGCCGCGATCACGTTCCAGGCCGGCGACCTGGCGCAGACCGGCCTGGCGCCCGAATCGCAGGATCTGGTGTGGTCGAACCTGGCCTTGCACTGGCATCCGACCCCGCATGCAGCCCTGGCCGAATGGCGGCGCGTGCTGAAGGTCGGCGGCCTGGCGATGTTTTCGTGGCTGGGGCCCGACACGCTGCGCGAGCTGCGCCAGGCGGTCGCGGCCGCCGGTTTGCAGACCGCCACGCCGCAGTTCGTCGACATGCATGACTTCGGCGACCTGCTGGTCGAGAACGGCTATGCCGATCCGGTGATGGACCAGGAGATCATCACGCTGACCTACCGCGATCCCGAGCGGCTGCTCAAGGACGTGTGGGCGCTGGGCGGCAACGCCAGCGCCGGCCGGCGCGCGGCGCTGAGCACGCGCCACTGGCGCCAGCGCCTGATCGATGCGCTGGACGCGCAACGCGGCGCGGACGGCCTGATCGTGCTGTCGATGGAAGTGGCATACGGCCACGCGTGGCGCGCCGCGTCGCACCGCAGCGCCCCGGGCGAGACCCGGCTGTCGGTCAACGCAATCCAGCGCAAGCCGCCGCAATAGGCGGATTCGACCTGCAGGGACGCGGCCAAGCGAGCGCCACGCTGCGCCGCCGTCCGCGCCTTAGCGCTTCGAGCCGGTCAGCTTGACGTCCAGGCAGCGGATCGGTCGATGCGGTGTCAGCGCATCGTACCGGTGGCTATGCTGCCCGCACCCCGGACCGCTCGATGCCCAGTCAGTGCAGCGGACCGGTCGGTGCGTCCGGCGTCGCCAGTTGCTGCACCGGGTGCAGGGGCTCGGAGGTCGCGCGGATGCGGCGGCGGGTCGCCACCTGCTCGGGCGAGATCTGCCGCTGCGCGGCCTCGCGGCCGCCATGGAAGGCATGCGTCATGGCCTCGACCACACCCGGCAGGTCGCGCAGCCGGTTGTACTGGCCGCGCATCCAGCGCGCGTCGTTGCCATTTTTCTGCACGTCTTCGCGCAGCGCCGAGATCATGTCGGCCGTGCCCAGTTCGTCGGCCACCGGCATCAGTTGCTCGAAGGTCTGGCGCAGGTGATCGGCCAGCCGCAGGCGCTCGCCATCGGGCGTGACATAGTTGCCATGCAGGCCGAACCGGGCGGCCTGGAAGTGATTGCTGCGATAGGCCAGCCACGCGCCCTCGTTGGGGCCGGGATTGCGCATCAGCCACACCGACAGCGCCTGCGCGAATGCCGCCAGCTGGCAGGCCTTCTCGACCGTCAGCGGCGTATCGCAGACGCGCAGCTCGACGGTGCCGAAATCGGGCTTGGGGCGGATGTCCCAATAAAGATCCTTGATGCTCTCGGCCAGCCCGAAAGCGCGCAGTTGCGCCAGGTGGGCTTCGAAGCCGTACCAGTCCTCGATGTCGACCGGCATGTGGCCGGCCAGCGGGAAGCTGTTGACCGAGTGCAGGCGGCAGCACGAGAACAGCGTGTCGACGCCTTCGTAATACGGCGAGGAAGCCGACATCGCGATGAAATGCGGTACATACGGCGTGAGCCGGCGCGTCAGCGCGATGGCGTGGTCACCGGACGTGACGCCGACGTGGATGTGCTGGCCGAACACCGTGAACTGGCGGGCCAGATAGCCGTACATCTCGGCCAGGTAATGAAAGCGCGGCGTGTCGGAGATCGAACGATCCTGCCAGCGCATGAACGGATGCGCACCGCCGCCGGTGACACGCACCCCGCAGGTCTCGGCGGCATTGCACAGCGCATCGCGCATCTCGCGCATCTCGACCAGCAGGCCGGCGGGATGATCATGCACCGAGGAATTGAGCTCGATCATCGCGCGCGTGATCTCGGGTTTGATGCGGTCGGCGATCGAGAGGTCGGCCATCTGCGCGAGCAACTCTTCGGCGGCACCGGCAAGGTCGAAGGTGCGCGGGTCGATCAGTTGCAGCTCGAGCTCGATGCCCAGGGTATTGGGGGTCGACGAAACGAACGGAATCTGTTCCATTTCGGTCTCCGTAAGAGAGGTGTTTGGGCCAGTCGCAGGCAAAGACAGCGAAGACTGTGGCCTGCCCGACACAGCGCAGCCAGTTTATCGAAGGATTCATGGCAAAAAGATTGACAATGGTGACATTCTTGCGCTTGCTCAGTGCATAAGCCCTTTTCACCCATAGGCGGCGTGTAAGCGGCCGCTCACAGTCCAATGTTTATGCGGCTCTCCCGGCAGCAAATGAACAAGAACGGCTTGCCCAAAGGCTTTGCCAGCCGGCAGGGAAACTACTGATTAGGGTTTGTCATGACCTTTGCAAAGCGCTTGCAAGGTCGGGGCCGGCGGCGGCGCGCTACTTGCGCCAGAAGCCCGGCGTGAACAGCACCAGCACCGTGAACAGCTCGAGCCGGCCGATCAGCATCGCGAAGGTGCAGACCCAGGTCTGGAAATCGCTGAGCACGCCGAAATTGCCCATCGGTCCGACCGCGCCCAGGCCCGGCCCGGTGTTGCTGAGGCTGGCCAGCACGGCACTGAAGGCGGTCAGCGGTTCGAGCCCCGACAGCAGCATCAGCGCGGTCAGCAGCGCGATCAGCAGGCAATACACCAGCACGAACACCAGTACCGCCACCAATACCCGTGGCGGCACCACGCGGCCACCGATGCGCACCGGCGTGATCGCGTGCGGATGCAGCATGCCGACCATCTCCTGGCGCGCCTGCTTGATCAGGATGATCGCCCGCATCATCTTGATGCCGCCGCCGGTCGAGCCGGCCGAGGTACAGAACATCGCCAGCAGCAGCATCAGCAACGGCGCGAACAGCGGCCATTGCGCGTAGTCGGTATTGGCATAGCCGGTGGTGGTGGCCACCGAAATGGTGTTGAAGACCCCGTAGCGCAGCGCCTGCAGCGGATCGCCGTAGACGCCGCGCCAGTGCAGGTACCAGGACACCACCAGCGCCCCCGCCAGCACCACCAGCAGATAGGGAATCGCCTCGGGACAACGCACGTAGGGCCGCAGGCTGCGCTGGCGCAGCACATTGAAATGGGTCGCGAAGTTGATGCCGGCCAGCAGCATGAACACCATCGCGACGACCTCGACGGCGAACGAATCGAACACCGCGAAGCCGGCGTCGTAGGTCGAAAACCCGCCCAGCCCCATCGTGGTCGACATATGCGCCCAGGCATCGAACCAGCTCAGGCCGACCGCGCGGTAGGCCAGCAGGCAGGCCATCGACATGCCGAAATACACCGCATACAGCGCCTTGGCGGTACTGGCGACGCGCGGCGTGAGCCGTTCGTCCTTCATCGGTCCCGGCGTCTCGGCGCGAAACACCTGGTGGCCGCCGACACCGAGCAGCGGCAGGATCGCCACCGCCATCACCAGGATGCCCATGCCACCGACCCAGATCAGCGTGGTGCGCCAGATGTTGATCGACGGCGGCAGAAACTCGAGGCCGGTGAGCACCGTGCCGCCGGTGGTGGTCAGGCCCGACATGGCCTCGAAGTAGGCGTCGGTGAACGACAGATCCAGCCCGGCACGGCCGAAGTAGATCAGCAAGGGCACGGTTGCCAGCGCCGGCAACACCGCCCATACCAGCGAGACCAGCAGGAAGCCGTCACGCGGCCGCAATTCGCGGCGAAAGCGCCAGGTGCCCAGCCACAGCGCCAGGCCCAGACCCAGCGCGATCAGGATGCCGTCGACGAAGGCGTCGACGCCGGCGTCGGCCGCCAGCAGCGCGGTGGCGAGCGGGAACACCATGGTCGAGGCGAACAGCGCCATGACGAAGCCCAGCGTGTGGAAGATGGCGAGCAGACGACGCATCCGGCGGCCTGGGTCAGAAGAAGGAAGCCGATACCTGGAACAGCTTTTCGACCTTGGCCATCTGCGCGCGGCTGGGCACGAAGACGATCACGTGGTCGCCCGATTCGATCACGCTGTCGGGACCAGCCATGATGATCTCTTCGCCACGCACCAGCGTGACGATGGCCGCGCCGCGCGGCAAGCGGATCTCGCTGACCCGCCGCCCCACCACTTTGGAACTCGACCGGTCGCCGTGCGCCACCGCCTCGAGCGCCTCGGCCGCGCCCTGGCGCAACCGGTGCACCGCGACCACGTCGCCACGCCGCACGTGGCGCAGCAGCTCGCTCATGGTCGCCTGCGACGGCGACACCGCGATGTCGATATGGCTGCCCTGCATCAGCTCGCCGTAGGCGGCCCGGTTGATCAGCGCGATCACCTTGCGCGCGCCCAGCCGCTTGGCCAGCAGCGAGGACATGATGTTGTCCTCGTCGTCGCTGGTGAGCGCCAGCCAGGTGTCCATGTCCTCGATGTTCTCGCGCTCGAGCAGCGCCTCGTCGGTGCCGTTGCCATGCAGCACCAGCACGTTGGCGGGCAGCTCGGCGGCCAGGTATTCGCAGCGCGCATGGTCGCGTTCGATGATGCGCACGCTATAGTTGTCCTGCGCGAGCTGGCGCGCCAGCCGCATGCCGATGTTGCCGCCCCCGGCGATCATGACGCGGCGCACAGTCCTTTCGGCCTCGTGCAGTTGCCTGACGGCGCGCCGCGCGTGGCGGGTGTCGCCAACGATCAGCGCCTCGTCGCCGGGCATGATGACACCGCCTCCGCCCAGCGGCAGCGCGCGGCCTTCGCGCAGCACGTCGACCACGCGGGCGTTGACCTCGGGGAAGACCTCGTGCAACGTGCCCAGCGGCTTGCCCGCCAGCGGACTGCGCTGGCCGACCTTGACCGCCAGCACCGTGACGCGGCCGCCCGCGAACTCGACCACCTGCAGCGCCTCGGGAAACTCGATCAGGCTTTGCAGATATACCGTGACACTGCGCTCAGGGCTGATCAGCGAGTCGACACAGAAGCCGTCGTCGCCCATCAGCTCGGGCATCTCGGGGTAGTCGGCGGTGCGGATGCGGGCGATGCGGCGCGGCACGTTGAAGACCTGCCGCGCGATCTTGCAGGTGACCAGGTTGGCGGTGTCGTGCGTCGCACAGGCGATCAGCATGTCCGCGTCCTGCGCGCCGGCCTGGCGCAGCACCGACGGCTGGCTGCCGTCGCCCAGCACGGTGCGCAGGTCGAAGCGTTCTTGCAGGTAGGCGAGCCGCTCGGCGTGGATGTCGATGACCGTGATGTCGTTCTGCTCGGACACCAGGTTCTCGGCCACGCTCGTTCCGACGCGGCCGGCACCCACGATCAGGATTCTCATAGCGCGCGCTTGCGCGAAGACTCGATGCCCAACTGTTTGAGCTTGCGGTAGAGGTGGGTGCGCTCGAGGCCGGTCTTTTCGGAGACCCGCGTCATGCTGTGGTTCTCGCGACCCAGGTGGTATTCGAAGTAGATCCGTTCGAAGGCATCGCGCGCCTCGCGCAGCGGCAGGTCGAGCGACACCCCGCCCAGCTGGCCGGTCGAGGCGGCGGCCGCGGCGGTCGGCGTCGGCAACGCGTCGCTGCCTTGAGTCGTGACCAGGCTGGCGCCGCGGCCGTCCAGACCGGCCGGCGCGGCGCCCATACCCGGCGCGCCCAGCGTGGTGGCGGCCGGCGTGCTGGCCACCTGCGGCGCCGCCACCGGCAGCGGGGCGATGCGCGTGCGCGTCAGGCCCGCGGCGACGGTCTTGAGCAGGCGCTGCAGCGTGATGGGTTTTTCGAGGAAGTCGATCGCGCCGATTCGGGTGGCCTCGACCGCGGTATCGATGGTGGCATGGCCGCTCATCATGATCACCGGCATGTCGAGCAGGCCTTGCGAGCCCCACTCCTTGAGCAGGCTGACGCCGTCGGTGTCGGGCATCCAGATGTCGAGCAGCACCAGATCGGGCCGGCTGCGCAGGCGGGCCTCGCGCGCCTGCGCGGCGTTCTCGGCCAGTTCTATCGTATGTCCTTCGTCGTATAGGATCTCGGACAACAACTCACGGATGCCGATTTCGTCGTCAACTACAAGAATACGAGCCATAGCTTAATCACCTGTTGCGTCGTCGCATTATCTCTGTTCCGGCGCAGTGACGTCCACCGGTTCAGTCGGGCCGGCGAGCCGGGTCAGCAAAATCGATACCCGCGCGCCGCCTTCTCGCCGATTGGCCAAGTCGATACGTCCGCCGTGCTCGTCGACGATCTTCTTGACGATCGCCAAGCCCAGGCCCGTGCCATGCGACTTGGTGGTGACGTAAGGCTCGAAGGCACGCTGCAGAACCTGTGGCGAGAAGCCGCGGCCCGTATCCGATACCGTCAAGCGTACCGCAGGACGCTCGATGCCGTCAGCCTGACGCGCGGCGAAGAGTTGTGTGCTGACGCGCACCAGGCCTTCGCCGTGCTGCTCGGCGACGGCATCGCGCGCATTGGCAAGCAGATTATGAATGATCTGCCGAAGTTGCGTCGGGTCACCCTCGATCATCGGCAGTTCGGGCGCCAGTTCGACTTCGAGCCGCAGCGCGTGGCCCTGGTCGCGCGCGATGCCCTCGATCGGATCCCAGCCGTACAGCGCCAGCACCTCGTCGACCAGCTGATTGAAGTCGATCGGCTGCAGCGCCGCCGGCGGCTTGCGCGCGTACTCGCGGAAGTCGTCGACCATGTGCTTGAGCGAGGACACCTGATTGATGATGGTGTTGGTCGCCCGCGTGAGCATCTGCGCCTGCGGCGGCTGCAGGTGCTCGGCCAGCTTGAAGGCCAGCCGTTCGGCCGACAGCTGGATCGGCGTGAGCGGATTCTTGATCTCGTGCGCCAGCCGCCGCGCGACCTCGCCCCAGGCCACCGTGCGGTTGGCCGAGATGACTTCGGTGATGTCGTCGAACACCACCAGGTAACCCGTGCCGCGGCCATCGACCTGCAGGTGCGAGCCGCGCGCCAGCAGCGTCACGGTGGGCGCGCCGCCCAGCCCTTCGGACTCGGCGTGCGGCAGGCCGATCTCGACCTGCTGCTGCCAGTGGGTGCGCTCGGAGCCGACCGCCGCGTGCGTGTCGAAGGCCTGCCGCACGATCTGCGCGAACTCGAGCAGGCCGTCGACGGTTTCGAGCGGCCGGCCGATCACCGAGCGCAGGTCCGACTGCAGAATGGTTTGCGCGCCGCGGTTGACGGTGGTGACACGGAAGGCCTCGTCGAAGGTCAGCACGCCCGAGGACAGGTTGGCGAGCACGCTTTCGAGATAGACGTTGGAGCGCTCGAGCTGCTGGCGGTTGCTCTCGACCATGCGGCGCGCCTCGTCGAGCTGGCGCGTCATGGCGTTGAACGAACGGGTCAGCTGGCCGACCTCGTCGCGCGCCGGCGGCTCGGGCAGCGGCCGGAAGTCGCCGACGCTGACCGCCTGCGTGCCGGCGGCAAGCGACAGCAGCGGCCGCACCAGCCGCTTGGACAGGTACAGCGCCACCGCGATGGCGCCGAAGGTGGCCAGGATCAGCGCCAGCGTCAGCGTGATGCCGTACAGCTTGCGCAGGCCCTGGCGCGACAGCGCCAGCTCCTGGTAGTCGCGAAAGCCCTGCTGCACACGATTGGCATTGCTGGCGATCTGCTCGGGCACCGGCTGGATCAGTTGCAGCCAGCGCGGCTCGGCGGCGCCGCCCAGCAGCGTCTCGAAACGCTCGGCGGTCGAGACCGGCACCACCGCGCGCAGATGCAGGCCGGCCTCGCCGCCCGCGGCCGGCACGTCGTCGGCCTCGGCCGCCAGGTAGCCGCGCGAGATGCGCAGCTGGTTCAGCACCGTGGCCGGCGGAATCTCGGGCAGCAGCTGGCCGAAATTGGCGGTCGAGAACGCCACCATGCGGCCGCTGCCGGTGAACACCATCGCCTCGGTGATGCCGTTGGCCTCGCGCAGCCGCGTCAGCAGCAGCGGCATGGCCGAGTCGGGCGTGTTGCCCAGCTCGACCGCCAGCGCGCGGCCCTTGGCATCGAGATCGGCCAGCAGCGAATCGAGCGCCGCGCGGCCCAGGTTCAGGCCGGCCTCGAGCGAATTGTCGACCCGCACGTTGAACCACGATTCGATCGAACGCGACAGGAACTGCACCGACAGCGTGTAGATCAGCGCGCCCGGCAGCATGCCGATCAGCGCGAAGGCCAGCGCGAAACGGGCGGTCAGGCGCGCGCCGAACTGGCGCCGGCGCAACTGGCGGAACAGCCGCACCGTCAAGGCGATCACCCACATGCCCATCGCCACGGCCAGCACGCCGTTGAGCAGCAGCAGGAAGTCGTAGTACTGGGCAAACCGCGAGGCGCTGGCGGTCGACCAGGCCAGCAGGCACAGCAGCGCAATGCCGGCCAGTGCGCCCACGATCAGCGCGACCCGTAGCAACAGCCTCATGGAGCCTGCCTGTCGCGCACCGAGAAACTGAACTCGGCCCAGTTGGAGGCGGGCGACCACGAGCTGCTGTTGAGCGCGTTAACCTGGAACGGCCGCGCCAGCAGCGAGGTATCCAGCCGCAGCCGGAACTGGCCCGTGTAGGGGGTGTCGGCCTCGAAGCGGTCGATCGGCGCGACCGCCCAGCCGCGCACGTGGCGCACCACCTCCATGGCCTCGGACAGCGTCGAGACCGGCAGCGACAGCTCGTCGCCGCCGACGCGCCATTGGCGCGTCAGCGCGTTGTAGACGATCCGGCGGGTCATCTGGGCGGTGACCACCTGCTCATCGAACCAGTACCAGCGCGAGCGGGTGATGACCACGTCGGCGGTGAAGAACAGCGTCAGCCCACGCTCGGCGGCGTCGCGCAGCTGGTCGTTGAGCGTGAAGTCGACGTCCGCGTCGACGTGCAGCATGCCGTCGCGCACGACCGGATCGATACGCGTGACGGCCGGATCGGCGTGGCTGGCCAACGTCGTCAGCAGCAGCGGCAGCGCGAGCAGCCATGCCAGAAACCCTCTGCGGGTCATGGTCTCGGGGCCCGGCAGGGACTAGGAAAGCATGGCGTCATGGCTACGTATTCTTGGCGATTCACGCACGCTTGGCAAACAGCGCATAAAAGAAGCCGTCGCGGCGCTCGGCCAACGGCGCCTGCGCGGGCGACGGCAGCAGCTGGCCGGGGGCCGGCAGACGCTCGGCATCGGCATGGCGCGCCGCGAAGGCGCTGGCCTGCTGCTCGCATTCGATCGGGAAGATCGAGCAGGTGGCGTACAGCAGCCGGCCGCCGGGCGCGACGGTCTGCCACAGCGCGTCGGCGATGCGCGCCTGCAGCGCCGCGGTGCGTGGCAGGTCGTCGGGGCGGCGCAGCCAGCGGATGTCGGGGTGGCGCCGGACGATGCCCGAGGCCGTGCACGGGACATCGGCCAGCACCGCGTCGAACGGCTCGCCGTCCCACCACGAGGCCAGGTCGGCGGCATCGGCCGCCCGCATCGTCACCTGCGCGGCGGCCAGGCCCAGCCGGTCGAGATTCTGCGCGACCTTGCCGAGCCGGCCGGCGTCTTCATCCAGCGCCACCAGCCGCAACTGAGCCTGCTCAAGCAGGTGGGCGGTCTTGCCGCCCGGCGCCGCGCAGGCGTCGAGCACCCGCATGCCGTCGCGCACCTGCAGCAGCGGCGCGGCCTGCTGCGCGCCGGCGTCCTGGACCGACCACCAGCCTTCGGCGAAGCCGGGCAACTGCCCGACCGGGCGCGCCTGGGCCAGTACCAGGCCGTCCTCGAGCACCGGCACGCTGTCCACGCCCGCCTCGCGCAGCGCCTGGGCCACCTGCTCGCGCGTGGCGCGGCGGCGGTTCACGCGCAACGTCAGCGCCGGCGGCTCGTCGGCCGCGGCCAGCAGCGCCTGCCATTGCTCGGGATAGTCCTTGCGCAGCCGCTGCACCCACCAGTCGGGCGTGTTCCAGCGTGCCTCGCCGTGGGCCGGCAAGGCCGCCAGCAGGGCCTCGCGTTCGCGCAGGAAGCGCCGCAGCACCGCATTGACCAGGCCTTTGCAGGGCCGCAGCTTGGGGTGGCTGGCGGCGGCCTGGACCGCCTGGTCGACCAGCGTGTGCGGCGCATAGCGCGGCGGGCCGCGGCGCGCGGCGATGACGGGGGCCTCGGCGGAAGGCGCGGGCGCCGCATCGGTGGAC
>JAEZBO010000035.1 GCA_023427085.1 Pseudomonadota bacterium | reverse complement strand
AATGCGCCCGCACGACAAGGCGATTTAAGGCTGTCACGGGGCGCCGCCACGGCGGCGCCGCGATGTGGCGATTTCGCCAGATAAGAGCGGCGGTCGGATATTGATTCCGGCCGCCGTTTTTTGTGGCCGTCGAGTCGGTAAGGCAGCGCTCGATGTGGCGGCCTACCGCTCGATGCATCGACTGCCCGCTCTATGTCGCAACGGACCCGCTCGACGTCGCTACGGACCGCACGATGTCGCAACGGACCGCCCGGTGTCGCAACGCACCGCCCGATGTCGCTAATGGACCGCCTCGATGCAGCGACGGACCGCTCGATGTCCCAACGGCCCCGCGGCGGGGGGGCGCCCCCCCGTGACTGCCTTAATGCGCCTTGTCGTGCGGGCGCTTGCCTTCGCGCTTGCCGCCGAAGGGATAGGCGCCGCCAGCCTTTTCATCGGGCTTGCCGGGGATGACGTAGGACAGGATCATCGTGACCGCCAGGATGGTCACGGTGCCGGCCAGCGACCAGGCCACCGGGATCTTGTACAGGTCGATCAGCAGCATCTTGGTACCGATGAAGACCAGCACTAGCGCCAGGCCGTAGGGCAGCAGGTGGAAACGCTCGTGCATGCCGGCCAACAGGAAGTACAGCGCGCGCAGGCCCAGGATCGCAAAGACGTTAGAGGTCAGCACGATGAACGGATCGAGCGTGATCGCGAAGATGGCGGGGATCGAGTCGACCGCGAACACCACATCGACGATACCGATCAGCAGCACCACCAGCAGCATCGGCGTGGCGACCTTCTTGCCGTCGATCTTGGTGAAGAACCTTTCACCGTCGTAGTCGGGCGAGATCGTGAAGCGCTTGCGCACCCACTGCAGCGCGGGATTGGTCTCGAGGTCGGGCTCCTGGCCCGCCGCCCACCACATCTTGATGCCGGTGAACACCAGGAAGGCGCCGAACACGTACATGATCCAATGGAACTCGGCGATCAGCCAGGCACCGACCAGGATCAGGATCGCGCGCAGCACCAGCGCAGCCAGAATGCCGATCATCAGCACGCGCTTTTGCAGCTCGGCCGGCACGGCGAAATACGTGAACAACATCAGGAACACGAAGATGTTGTCGACCGCGAGCGCCTTTTCGACTAGGTAGCCGGTGACGAACTCGAGTGCCTTGTCATTGGCAAGCGCGCGGGCGGCGGGATCGTCGCCCATGCCGCCCAGGCCCCACCACAGCAGGCCGACGAAAACGAAGCTGACCGCGACCCAGATGGCCGACCAGATGGCGGCCTCGCGCATCGTGACCTTGTGCTGGCCTTGGCGGTTGAGGGCGAGGAAATCGATGAGCAGTGCGACGACGACGAACGCGGCGAACGCCGACCACAGCAGAGGTGTGCCGATAGTGACCATGAATAGCCTTGAGAGAACGGAGGTTTGAACAAAAAAAGCAATTCCGGTCTCGCCAGGCCGCGCAGCGATGGCTGCGTGGTCCACAGTGCCGGGATGTCTGGCGATGAATCCACCGCCTGCTGTCCGTATTGACGACACTGCGGGAGCGTTTGACCGCTCCGGCTACTCCCCGTGAGAGCGCGTGAATTAAATCAAGAGCGAACCTTACTGTCAACTGAATAATGTGCGTCGACCGGCTGCACATCATCGCCGTCGACGTCCAGGGAATGGTGTTTGCCGCGGCCGGGTTTACCGCGCGGCCGGGCGCTATTCTGATCGATCCGGCGTTCGAGCCGATGCAGGGTCGCCAGGATGAACAGCGCCAGCAGCGTGCTGAGCAGTGCCAGCATTTCGCGGCCCAGTCCGGCGGTGATGCCGACCGCCGCGGTCAGCCAGATGCTGGCGGCGGTGGTCAGGCCCTTGACCTGCTCGTGGCCGTGCGCCTTGATGATGGCTCCCGCGCCAAGAAAGCCGATGCCGGCGATGATGCCCTGCAGGACGCGGCTCTGGTCGTTGATCGCCATGCCGCTGAGGCTGGGGGCCAGCACGAACAGCGCCGCGCCGACCGACACCAGCATGTGGGTGCGCAAGCCCGCCGCCTTGCCCGACGACTCGCGCTCGTAGCCGATCAGCCCGCCCAGCACCGTGGCGACCAGCAGGCGCACGACCACGCGCACGGCTTCCTCGACGTCATTGAGGTCGGAGAACTCTTGCTGCAGCGCGCCCAGGGCGATAGACCAGAAGTCGTTCATGCGGGGGTCGGAGATTCAGGTGACCCAAGCATAGGCAAAGACGATGACATTTGCCTGTGTTTTCAGACAAGTTCACCTTGGTTACCGACTTGAAACGTCCAGGCCGCGGCTCAGTCGCGCCTCGCCAGCAGCCGCAGACCATTGGCCACCACCAGCAGGCTGGCGCCGACGTCGGCGAACACCGCCATCCACAGGCTGGCCGCGCCGGCCAGCGCCAGCAGCACGAAGACGGCCTTGATGCCCAGCGCCAGCACGATGTTCTGCACCAGCACCCGATGGGTGGCGCGCGACAGCCGCACGAAGGTGCCGATCTTGCCCAGCTTGTCGTCCATCAGCGCGACGTCGGCGGTCTCGATCGCGGTGCCCGAGCCGGCCGCGCCCATCGCAAAGCCGATGTCGGCCGCGGCCAGCGCCGGTGCGTCGTTGATGCCGTCGCCGACCATGCCCACGACGCCCTGGTCCGAGCGCAGCCGGCCGACCTCTTGCTGTTTGTGTTCAGGCAGCATGTCGCCGCGCGCCTGATCGATGCCGACCTGGCCGGCGATGCTTTGCACCGCGGCGCCGTTGTCGCCCGACAGCATCATCGTGCGCACGCCCAGCGCGTGCAGGTCGGCGATCGCGGCGGCGCTGTCCGCGCGGACCGTGTCGGCCACCGCGGCAACGGCCAGTGCGCGGCCGTCACCGCACAACACCACGGTGGATTTGCCCTGGGCCTCGAGGCGGTCGAGCCGTTGCGCTAGGTCCTCGTCGAGCAGGCTCAGCTCGCCCAGCAGGCGACGGTTGCCCAGCTGATACGGCACGCCGCCGATATGTCCGCGCGCGCCCTTGCCGGGCAGCGCCGTGAAGCCCTCGACCGGCAGCAGGCCGATGCCGTCCGCGCGCGCGGCCTGCGCCAGCGCCTGCGAG
Organism: Pseudomonadota bacterium; assembly: GCA_023427085.1. Classification (GTDB taxonomy): domain Bacteria; phylum Pseudomonadota; class Gammaproteobacteria; order Burkholderiales; family Burkholderiaceae_B; genus Orrella. The sequence continues at coordinate 1,371 of JAEZBO010000035.1, read as the reverse complement.
ACCGGATGGTCCGAGCGCTCGGCCAGGCTGGCCGCCCATTGCCGCGCCTGGCCGGCATCGGTGCCGGGCAGCGCCTCGAAATCGGTCTGGCCCGGCCGCCCCAGCGTCAGCGTGCCGGTCTTGTCCAAGGCCAGCCAGCGCAGCTTGCGGCCCATCTCGAGATACGCGCCGCCCTTGATCAGGATGCCGCGCCGCGACGCGGCGGTCAGTCCGCTGACCAGCGTCACCGGCGTCGAGATCACCAGCGCGCACGGGCAGGCGACGATCAGCAGCGTCAGGGCGCGGTAGATCGCGTCCAGCCACGCCACGCCGAACAGCAGCGGCTGCACCAGCGCCACCGCGACCGCCACGGCGATCACCGCCGGCGTGTAGACGCGTGCGAACCGGTCGATGAAGCGCTGCGTCGGCGCGCGGCTGCCCTGGGCCTGCTCGACCGCGTGGATGATGCGCGCCAGCGTGGTCTGGCCGGCGGCGGCGGTGATGCGGTAGTCGAAGCTGCCATAACTGTTGACGGTCGCGGCGTAGACGGCGTCGCCGACGGTCTTCTCGAGCGGCAGGCTTTCGCCGGTGATGGCCGACTGGTCGATGGCCGAGGCGCCGCTTTCGATGATGCCGTCGGCGGCGATCCGCTCGCCCGGCTGCACGCGCACCCGCATGCCGACCGCCAGCGCCTGGGCCGGCTGGCGTTGCCACTGGCCATCGGCCTGCTGCACCATCGCGGTCTGCGGCGCCAGGTCGAGCAGGCCGCGGATCGCATTGCGCGCGCGGTCCAGCGAGCGGGCCTCGATCAGCTCGGCGACGTTGAACAGCACCATCACCATCGCGGCTTCGGACCACTGGCCGATCAGCATGGCGCCGGTGACGGCGATGCTCATCAGGGCATTGATGTTGAGATTGCCGTGGCGCACCGAGATCCAGCCCTTGCGGTAGGTGTCGCCGCCGCAGGCCACGATGGCGGCCAGGGCCAGCACCGCGCCCAGCCAGTCGGCCGCGCCGGCGAAGTGCACCGCTTCGGACAGCGCCGCCAGTACCCCGGCCGCGCCCAGCAGCCAGGCGCGGCGCGGATCGGCCGCGGCCGGCGGCGGCAGTTCGGCGCCTTCGGTCTGCGGCACGGCGGTCATGCCGACCGATTTGATGGCCTGGCGCACCTGCGCTTCGGCAGCGTCGGCGTGCAGCACCACCAGTTCGCGGCGCATCAGGTTGAAGCGCAGGCCACGCACGCTGGCCATCGGCTCGAGCACGCCGCGCAGCAGGCCTTCTTCAGTGGGGCAATCCATCTGGTCGATGCGGTAGCGGCTGACTCGTTCGCCCGCGGCGGCGCGCAGCGGCGCCTCGTCAGCGGCGCGCCGGCCGGGCAGGGCGGTGGCGGCG
>JAEZBO010000029.1 GCA_023427085.1 Pseudomonadota bacterium | reverse complement strand
GGCCGCAGCCCCAGGGGCCGCGCGCCGGCCGGCTGGGCTGGTGGGTGTTGGCGCTGGGGTTGGGCGGTTTTCTGGCCTGGGCTGCCTGGGCGCCGCTGGACAACGGCGTGGCGCTGCCCGGCACGGTGGTGGTGACCGGCGAGCGGCAGGCGGTCGACAGCCTGGCCGGCGGCGTGATCGCCACGCTGCTGGTGCGCGAGGGCGACCGGGTGGCCGCCGGCGCGCCGGTGTTGCGGCTGGACGCGACGCGCACGCAAAGCGAGCTGGCCTCGTTGCAGGCGCAGTCGTACGCGTTGACGGCGCGCCAGGCGCGGCTCGATGCCGAAATCGCCGAGGCCGCTCGGATGGCCGGCGCGCCTGCCGACGCCACGCCGGCGCTGCAAGGCGCCTACCTGCTCGAGCGCCAGCTGTTCGCCAGCCGCCGCGCCGCGCTGCAAGGCGAGCTGGCGGGCATCCAGGCGACGCTGTCGGGCAATCAGGCGTTGGCCGGCGGCCTGCAGTCGGCGCTGGCGCACAAGCGCAGCCAGTCGGCCACGCTGCAGGAGCAGGCGCAGAACCTCGCGGGGTTGGTGCAGGAAGGCTACGTGCCCCGCAACCGGCTGCTCGAGCTGCAACGCATGCAGGCGCAACTGGCCGGCGAGATCGCCAGCGACTTGGGCGCGCTGGGGCAGGCGCGCCAGCAGATCGCCGAGCTCGCGCTGCGCGCGCAACAACGTCGCGACGCGTTCGCGCAAGAGGTCGGCACCGACCTGAGCCAGACGCATGTGCAGGCCGAGCAGGTGCGCCAGCAGCTGGCCGCGGCGCGTTTCGACCTGATGCATACCGAAGTGCGCGCGCCGGCCACCGGCAAGGTGGTCGGCCTGAGCGCCCATACGGTGGGCGGTGTCGTGCAGCCCGGCGCGAGGCTGATGGAAATCGTGCCGGAAGACCAGCCGCTGACCGTCGAAGGCCGGCTGCCGGTGCAAAGCGTCGACAAGGTTTCGGTCGGCCTGCCGGTCGAACTGATCTTCAGCGCCTTCGACAGCGCGACCACGCCGCGGCTGGCCGGCGAGGTCAGCCTGGTGTCGGCCGACCGCTTCGAGGACGAACGCAACGGCCAGCCCTATTACCGCATCACCGTGCAGGTCGCCGCGCAGCTGGACCGGCTGGACGGCCAGGCGCTGCGCGCCGGCATGCCGGTCGAGGTGTTCGTGCGCACCGGCGAGCGGTCGATGCTCAATTATCTGTTCAAGCCTTTGCTGGACAGGGCCCGTACGGCCTGGGGAGACGCATGAGGAGTGTCGCGCTAGTGTTGTGCGGCGGCTTGCTGGGGGCCGCGGGGGCGGGCGTGCACGCCGCGGACGAAACGCTTGCCAGCCCGCCGTCGTGGATCGGTGGGCCGCAAATCGGGTCGGTGCCGGGCGGCACGGCGTTGGCGTACTGGCCGGCCGGCGCCGCGCCGGCGCTGCTCGATTATCGCCAGGCCTACGAGCTGGCGCTGGCCGCCGATCCGACCTGGGCCGCCGCCCGCGCGCAGGCGCGCGCCGACCAGCAGGAGCGGCAGATCGGCCGCAGCGCCTTGCTGCCGCAACTGAGCTATCGCTACAACCGTGGCCGCAACCAGTCCGAGTCGCGCCAACGCACGGCGCGCGGTGATATCCGCCAGGACTACGACTACACCAGCTATTCGTCGGGTTTCACGTTGACGCAGCCGTTGTTCGATGCCGCCGCCTACGCGCAGTTTCGCGAAGGCCAGGCGCGTGCCGACGCGGCCGGCCTGACGCTGGCCCGTGCGCGCCAGGCCCTCGCGGTACGCGTGCTGCAGGCCTATACCGACGTGTTGTACGCGCAAGAGGCGCTGGCGCTGGCGCAAGCGCAGGGACGGTCGCTGCAGGAAGACGCGCGCCGCAGCGCGCGGTTCGTCGAGGGCGGCGAAGGCACGGTCACCGACCAGCTCGAGATCGAGGCCCGTTACCGCGTGGTGCAGGCGCAGACCATCGAGGCGCAGGATCAGCTGCGCGATGCGCGCAACGTGCTGCGGGGCCTGACCGGCCCGGCGCCTTTCACGCCGATCGGTGACGAGGCCTACAGCGCGCCTGCCGGTAGGGCTGCCCTGTCGCTGGGGCCGGCGCCGGACCTCGCGCCGTTGCACGATGCCGGGCTGGGCATGCTTGAACAGCAGGATCCCTGGCCGCTGGCACGCTGGCGGGACACCGCGCTGGGCAGCAATCCCGAGCTGGCGGCGCAGCGGCGCCTGCTCGATGCCAGCCAGCAGCGCTACATGGCGGCGCGGGCCGGCCATCTGCCCAGCGTGCGTCTGTATGCGCGCAAGCAGCTGACCGACTCGAACGCCGAAAACCAGATCGGCCAGCGCTACGACACCAGCACCGTCGGCGTCGAGGTCAACATCCCGCTGTACAGCGGCGGGCAGACCTCGGCCGCCAGTGCGCAGGCGCTGGCCCAGCGTCAGGCCCAGCAATACCGGCTCGAAGGCGATACCGTGGCGCTGCTGGACGACCTCGAACGGCAGTTCAACGTACTGGCCAGCAGCCACGCGCGCATCCAGGCCTATCGGCTGGCCGCCGAGGCAGCCGGCAAGCGGGTGCTGGCGACCCGGCGCAGCCTGGCCGGTGGCGAACGCACCAACCTGGACGTGCTCGATGCGCAGAGACAGCAGGCCGAGGCCCGGCGCGACCTGGCCCGGGCGCGGTACGATTACCTGCTGGCTTGGCTCAGCCTGCGTTGGCAGGCGGGCATCCTGGACAGCGGCGACATCTCCCGCATCGGCAGCCTGTTTGGACCGGCGCCCGCCGCCGGCCCGGCACGCGATGTCGCGCAGGCAGGAGTTCCCCGATGACACAAGCGCAACCATCTCAAGGATTCTGGGCCCGCTGGGTCCGCCGCGGCTATTTCGTCCTCGGCATGGGCCTGCTCGGACTGGCCGTGGTCGGCGCTTTCCTGCCGGTCATGCCCAGCACCATCTTCGTGATCCTGGCCGCCGCCTGCTTCGGCCGGGCCTCGCAACGCTGGGAAAACTGGCTGCTCACACACCCGCGCTTCGGTCCCACGCTGGTGGCCTGGCGCGAGCAGGGCGCGATCTCCCTGCGCGGCAAGTGCATGGCAATCGCGGGGATCAGCCTGGGCATCGTGATGTTCTGGTGGGGCGCCCGGCCGGCCTGGCATTGGGGGCTGGCGGTGACAGCCGGCATGCTCGGCTGTGCGCTGTGGCTGGGCACCCGGCCGGCGCCGCGGCTGGCCGACAC
>JAEZBO010000272.1 GCA_023427085.1 Pseudomonadota bacterium | reverse complement strand
GCGCCACACGCTTGCGGGCGATATCGACTTCGAGCACTTTGACCTGCACCGTTTGCCCCACGCGCACGACGTCACGCGGGTCTTTGACGAACTTTTCGGCCAAGGCCGAGATATGCACCAGCCCGTCCTGGTGCACGCCGATATCCACGAATGCGCCAAAGTTGGCCACGTTGGTGACGACACCTTCGAGAATCATGCCTTCGTGCAGGTCGTTCAGCGTTTCCACGCCTTCCTTGAACTGTGCGGTCTTGAACTCGGGCCGCGGATCGCGCCCGGGCTTTTCGAGTTCGGTGAAGATGTCACGTACCGTCGGCAAGCCGAAGCGCTCGTCGGTGAACTCAGCGGGAGAAACGCCCTTCAGGGCTTCGCGCTGTCCCATCACTTGACGCACATCGGCACGGATCTTCGCCAGAATGCGTTCGACGACCGGGTAGGCTTCGGGGTGCACCGATGAGGCGTCCAGCGGGTTTTCGCCGTCGCGAATGCGCAGGAACCCGGCCGCCTGCTCAAACGCCTTGTCGCCGAAGCGCGGCACCTTGCGCAGGGCTTCGCGCGACGGGAACGCGCCGTTTTCGTCGCGCCAGGACACAATGTTCTTCGCCAGCAGCGAATTCAGGCCCGACACGCGGCTGAGCAGCGGCGCGGAGGCAGTATTGACATCGACACCCACCGCGTTGACGCAGTCTTCGATGACGGCGTCGAGCGAGCGTGCCAGTTCACGCTGGTTGACGTCATGCTGATACTGGCCGACGCCGATGGCCTTGGGTTCGATCTTGACGAGTTCCGCCAGCGGATCCTGCAGCCGGCGGGCAATGGATACGGCGCCGCGCAGGCTGACGTCCAGTTCCGGGAACTCCTGCGCGGCGAGTTCCGACGCCGAATAGACCGATGCCCCGGCCTCGGACACCACCACGCGCGTCAGGCCGAGGTCGGGATAACGGCTCATGAGATCGGCCGCGAGTTTCTCGGTTTCGCGCGAAGCCGTGCCGTTGCCGATGGCGACGAGTTCGATCCGGTGCTTGCGCGCCAATGCCGCCAGCGTGGCGATCGCGCCCTCGCGGTCACGGCGCGGCTCGAAGGGGTAGACGGTCGCGCTGTCGACCACCTTGCCGGTGACGTCGATGGCCGCCACCTTGACGCCGGTGCGAATGCCGGGGTCCAGCCCCAGCACGGCTTTCGGGCCCGCTGGCGCGGCCAGCAGCAGGTCTTTCATGTTGGCCGAGAACACCCGGATGGCCTCGGCTTCGGCGCTTTCGCGCAGGCGGCCGATCAATTCGCTCTCGAAGGCCGGGAGCAGCTTCACGCGCCAGGTCCAGCGGCACACTTCGCCCAGCCAGCGGTTACGTGCCGTGGCGTCAAGATCGAACAGATGCTTGCCCAGGCCGAGGCGCGCGGCGATGCGTGCCACGCAGGGATGCGGCGTTTGCGCTTCCAGTTCGGCATCCAGGCCCAGGCGCAGTTCGAGCACCCCTTGTTGACGGCCGCGCAGCAGGGCCAGTACGCGATGCGAGGGCAGGGTGCGTAGCGGCTCGTTGAAATCGAACCAGTCACGGAAGTTGGCGCCCTCGGTTTCCTTGCCATCCACCATCTTCGAGTACAGCAGGCCGGTGGACCACAGGTGTTCGCGCAGGTCCGCCAACAGGTCGGCGTTTTCGGCATAGCGCTCGGCCAGAATATCGCGGGCGCCATCGAGCGCGGCTTTGGCGTCGTTGATGGACGCAGCGGCGTTCAGGTACTGCGCTGCCAGCGTGGCGGGGTCGCAATCCGGGTCGGCCAGGATGGCGTCGGCCAGCGGTTCCAGGCCCGCCTCGCGGGCGATCTGCGCGCGCGTGCGGCGCTTGGGCTTGTACGGCGCGTAAAGGTCTTCGAGCCGCTGTTTGGTGTCGGCCGCGGCGATTTCCCCTTGCAGTTCGGGGGTCAGTTTCCCTTGCTGGCTGATGGATTCCAGAATGGCGATGCGCCGTTCCTCGAGTTCGCGCAGGTAGGCCAGGCGTACTTCAAGGTTGCGCAGGACGGTGTCGTCCAGGCCGCCGGTGGCCTCTTTGCGGTAACGGGCGATGAAGGGCACCGTGGCGCCGTCATCCAGCAATTCCACCGCGGCGGCGATCTGCGCGGGGCGGGCCGCCAGTTCGGCGGCGAGCTGGGCAATGATGCGGGCGTGGTCGACAGCGGCGGGCGCGGCAGTCGTGGAAGCGGAAGTTTCAGGCATCTCGATCCGGCAGCAAAAAGGGGAAAACAAGGGGCGGATTGTGCCATAAGGGGCAGCTCGGCCTGTTTGCCGCTGGACAAAACCAGCGCGTTCCCCGGGCGCTTTTCCGCCTGTCCCGCGTCGGTGTCCTGGTTTCGAACGCCGGACGCGGGGCGCGGCACGGGCGGACGTTATGATTGAAGCATTACCAATTGCGCGGCCGTCATGCTGGATCCCGATATTTCCGAAATTTTCTCCGCCACGGGGCCGCTGGCGCGCGCCTTGCCGGGCTACCGTGTGCGCGAGTCGCAGGTGGCGCTGGCGCAAGCCATCGACGCGGCGATTTCCGCCCGGTCCACCCTGGTGGCCGAAGCGGGCACCGGCATCGGCAAGACCTGGGCCTATCTGGTGCCGGCCTTCCTCAGCGGCGGCAAGGTGCTGATCTCGACCGGCACCCGCACGCTGCAGGACCAGCTCTATGCACGCGACCTGCCGCGCGTGCGCGCGGCGCTGGCGGTGCCGGTGACCGCGGCGCTGCTCAAGGGCCGCGGCAACTACGTCTGCCATTACCACCTCGAAAAGCTGCAGGAAGACGAGCGCGGGCTCAAGTCGCGCAGCGAGATCGGCCAATTGCGCAAGATCGAGGTGTTCGCCAAACAATCGCGGACCGGCGACCGCTCGGATCTGGCCGACGTGCCCGAAGAGGCCGACATCTGGCAGCGCGTGACCTCGACCCGCGAGAATTGCCTCGGGCAGGACTGTCCGCGCGTGCGCGACTGCTTCGTGCTCAAGGCGCGCCGCCAGGCCCAGGAGGCCGACGTGGTGGTGGTCAACCATTCGTTGTTCCTGGCCGATCTGGTACTGCGCGAGGAAGGCGTGACCGACCTGCTGCCGCAGGCCGACGTGGTGATCTTCGACGAAGCGCATCAGCTGCCCGACACCGCCACGCGCTTTCTCGGCACCTCGGTGTCGACCCATCAGCTGCTGGACCTGGCCCGCAACGCCGAGGCCGCCGGGCTGGCCTATGCGCGCGAGGCGACCAACTGGAGCGACACCGCGCGCAAGCTCGAGACCGCCGCGCGCGAGCTGCGGCTGGCCTGTGCGCCGATCGACAAGCTGCCGGGCCGCAAGGTCACCGCCGACGCGTTGCCGCAAGCCGGCCTGGCCGACTTCGAGCCGGCCGTGCAATCGGTGCAGGACACCTTGCTGGCCATCGAAAAAATGCTGGCTGCGTCGGCCGAGCGCCATCCCGATCTGGCCGCCGCGGCGCGCAGCGCCGGCGAACTGGCCCAGCGCGTGCAGCGCTGGCGCCAGCCGCAGGTCGAACCGGCGCCGCTGGCGATCGCGCCGGCCGTGCTCGACGAGGATGCCGCCGACGACGCGACGCGGCCGGCATGGGACGACGGCGACGCCGCGCCCGTCCCGCGC
>JAEZBO010000271.1 GCA_023427085.1 Pseudomonadota bacterium | reverse complement strand
GTTGATATATTATAACTTCCATCTACATATATATGTAAGCAATCCATGGGATAACTATCTACACCTTTTTTTAACATTCCATCCCCTTTAGATAAAAAAGCCTTAGCTTCATTAATATCTTCAAAGCTTTTGTATTTAGCACCTTTGACCCCTTTTATATAACTTTGACATTCTGCCCATGTATCTACTATTAAATTTTCAACTTTTTCATTTGTATTAAAATTAAAGCCTTCCTTAATTGCATAAACTTTTTTTGCCATTTATAATACTCCTTGTCTTCTTTTATAATGACACAATTTCCTCAATAAAGTTGTAAATCTTCTCTACATTTCTAGCACCTGTGAAGTTTACCACATATTCAATAGAGTTTCTTAATACAAAAACAATATCATTTTTACCTTCCCAATTTTCTAAAACTACTTGAACTGGTACATCAGATATAACTCTTTCTAGTGCAAAAAATGCAACTGCTATTTCATCTACCTTTCCTATAAAAGGTATTTTATCTGGTATTATATCCCTTGGGAATGCAGTATATGCTATAGCAGCTGAAATAATAATTTTTGTTTTTGTAGAAACCCTTTTATCTTTTAATAATCTATATAATAAAGCTGCCATATCTGGAACTATAAATAAATAATCACTATAAGTTTTTATTTTTTTAGGAAGTTTTTCTACTGCAAAATTTCTTCCTCTACTATAATGATCCTTTACTTTCACTATATTTTCTTCAATTAATTCAAAATCTTCTTTTGATTCAGATTGTTTTTTTTTATCTTCTTCACCTAATGGATTTTCTTTTATTAGTGTACCCTTTATTGAAAGATTTATATTAGATACATCAATATTTATAAGGTCTTGAGTAAAGTAAATATCTGATATATCTAAATCAATATATGGAACATCCTTTAATAAATATTTAATATTTATTACTACTTTTCCATCCTTATAGCTTATCCCTTTTTCTTCAAGAGATTTTAATGCAAACTTTAATGCAGCCTTTCTTGCTATTGAGAATATCTTTAATTTAGCTACCTTAACGAAGGAAACTTCTCCATGTACTATTCCATCTTCTACTCTACTAAGCTTAACACCAACTGCAAAGTTAATAGTTATACCCTTAGTAAAACTTCCATATAGTCTTATTTCATCCTCTATTTCAATTTTTTGTAGATTTAAACCCTCTACATTTACAAATTCATTTGCCATACTTAATAAATCTAAACCTGATAAGGCTACTTTAACACTTGAAATATTCATTCATATCTACCTCCCATTAATAAATTAATTATGCATTGATATAAAACTTTAAATTAGATCCTATTATATAAAGAAACTTGTCCTTTATATATACATCTTCTATAATTGCTTCATACTTATCTAAGTCAATCACAATATCTTTTCCTTTTATACTAAGTTGTTCTTCGCCAATGATTTTAACTACTGATTTTAAAACTATATTGCTGATTCCCTTTAACATACCTAATTTATCTATATTTATGTCTTTAGTACCAATAACTATTTTGTTATCGTAAAAACTTTTTATATAGAGGTTGCCACTAAATTTACTATTTATTTTACTAAATATATTTCCTGAAAAACTTATTCCCTCATTTATTTCTATATGGGTTATCTCTATCCCCTTATCTTTGCTTTTTGAATTAACTAACTTAGTAATATCCATTGATGATAACACAGTTGAATAAAGCAATTTTATTATCTCTCCTTATATATTACTTATTAAAATCATTAGTCTAATCAGTCAGCTATTTTATTAAAGTATACACTATTTACATAAAATTTAAAAGATATCTTTTATTTTAGCATATATTCCAACACTTACATAGGAATAATCTAGGTTATTAAGTGGACTAATTTTTTTAAAATGCTAAAATATTTTTGATAATTAATCTTCTTTATAGGAGGTAATCATGAATAAACTAAAGAAAAATTTAATTTTTATTCCAATAGCAACAGCTATTCTTTCAACATTAGTTTTAATGTATTTAAGTTTTGGGAAAACTGCAAACTACAATAAACAATATTCAATGTTTTTACAAGATATAACTGATAATAATATATCTAAGGTAATAATTAATAATAGCTCAAAGCTTACTGTATTTTTAAAGGATGGTAGTAAATATTCTACTGAAAATCCTAATAGTCCTACATTAAAGGAAGAGTTATTAAAAAATAATATAGATATTTCAGACGAAAATATAAATAGTCCTTCTAAAACTATTACTTCTATGGTTCTTTTAGCTTCAGTAATTTCTATTGTTTTTATATCTATGGGAAAAAGAAGTGGCTCTAAAATCACTAATCTAGATATAAAGGATTTTTCTGAAGATAAAAATATATTAAATTTTAATTCAGTTGCTGGAAATGAAGAAGCTAAGGAAAGTCTTATGGACATAGTTGACTTTTTAAAAAATCCTGAAAAGTATAAGGAATATGGAGCTAGAATGCCAAAGGGAGTTATACTTTATGGTTCTCCTGGTACTGGTAAAACTCTTCTTGCAAAAGCAGTTGCAGGTGAAGCTAAAGTTCCATTTTATGCTTTAAGTGGTTCTGATTTTGTACAAGTATATGT
>JAEZBO010000260.1 GCA_023427085.1 Pseudomonadota bacterium | reverse complement strand
GCACGGCGCCAGTCTCGCCGCCCTCGGCCCCCGCGGAGACCGCGGTTTTTGTATCCGTTGCCACATCGAGCAGCGACAAGGCTGTCAGCAGCAGCGCGTCCAGCAAGGCGCTGGGCGGATCGCGCGGCACCAGCGCCTGGCGCAGCGCGCGCGCCCGCCCCAGGGTGCGCAGCACATGGAAGGACAGCGCCTGGACCGCCGGGCGCTGCGGCTCGGGCACGTCGGCCAGTACATCGGTGAGCGAGCGCCCGCCCAGCACGGCGTGCAGCGAGCGGGCGGTGGAAAGGAGCACGGCGGCCAGGGGCGGCGCGGCAGCGTAGGCATCGGACATGAGCGGCATTGTAGGGCGGCGTCAACGACCCGTTACATCCCGTTAGCCCATCGGGGCGCGAAGCGGCGTAGCCTTTTGGACATCGATCGACAGGAGAAACCATGCGGCGCGGCCCGAAAATACTGCTCTGGGTGTTATCCAGCCTGGTGTTGCTGCTCGCGGCGCTGGTGCTGTTCATCGCGCTGTTCAACTGGAACCTGCTCAAGCCCACGCTCAACGAGAAGGTGTCCGAGGCGCTGGGCCGGCCATTCGCGATCAACGGCGACCTGCAGGTCAACTGGGGCCGCGAGCGCGAACTGGGCGGCTGGCGCGCCTGGGTGCCGTGGCCGCATTTCTATGCGCACGACATCACGCTGGACAACGCCGAGTGGGGCAAGGCGGATCGCATGGCGACGCTCGAGCGCATCGACTTCAGGCTCGCGCCGCTGCCGCTGCTGGTCCAGCGCATCACGATCCCGCGCATCCACCTGACCGGTCCGCAGGGCGCGCTCGAACGCATCGAAGACGGCCGCGCCAACTGGAATCTCGAGCTGGCCAAGAGCGAGGACGACGAGGAACCGTCCAAATGGCAGCTGGACATCGGCACCATCAGCTTCGACCGCGCCGACGTGTCGTACGACGACGTGCCGATGAAGGCCAGCGTCAAGGTGCAGGTCGAGCCGCTGGGTTCGCCGATCGCATTCTCGGAAATCACCAGCATGGGCGGGGCGTCCAAGGAAGAGGCTGCGAAGGGGCAGGCCGCGAAGGAGCAGCCCTCCAAGGAACAGGCATCGAAGGAACAGCCGGCCAAGGAACAGGCATCGAAGGAACAGCCGGCCAAGCAACAAGCGTCGAAGGAACAGGCATCCAAACAGGCCGCCGAGGCTGACTCAGCCGGCAAGCCCGCCGGCGCCGACGCCGCGCCCGCCGACGGCCAGGCACCGTCCGGCGGTCCCGGCGACTACGCGTTCGCGTGGAAAGCCGAAGGCAGCTATCAAGGCCAGAAGCTGACCGGCGAAGGCAAGCTCGGCGGGCTGCTGGCCTTGCAATCCGATGACCAGCCCTTCCCGTTGCAGGCCGACGTGCGCGCCGGCGCCACCCGCATCTCGCTGGCCGGCACGCTGACCGATCCGATGAACCTGGGCGCGCTCGACATGAAACTGCGGCTGCAGGGTCCCAACCTGTCGCAGTTGTACGCGCTGACCGGCGTCAACCTGCCCGATACGCCGCCCTACTACACCGACGGCCGCCTGCAGGCGCGCCTGAACGAGCCCGGCGGCTCGGTGTTCAGCTACACCGGTTTCACCGGCAAGGTCGGCGCCAGCGACCTGTCGGGCGACCTGCGTTTCGTCGCCAGCGAGCCGCGCGCCAGCCTGACCGGCAAGCTGCGCTCGAACCTGCTGCAGCTGGCCGACCTGGGGCCGCTGGTCGGCGTGCAGAGCCACGGTGGCCAGAAGAAGGACGATCCGCCGGCCAAGCCCGCGCCCGGCCAGCCGGCCGGCAAGGTGCTGCCGCGTGACGAGTTCCAGACCGAACGGTGGGGCGACATGGACGCCGACGTCAGCCTGCTCGGCAAACGGATCGTGCACAGCGAGAAGCTGCCGCTGTCGAACCTGGATGTGCGCGTGATCATGAAACAGGGCGTGCTGACGCTCGACCCGCTGCGCTTCGGCATGGCCGGCGGCACGCTGAACTCGACGATACGGCTGGACGGCAGCCAGACCCCGATGCCCGGCCGCCTGCAGCTGTCGGCGCGCAAGCTCAAGCTCAAGGAGCTGTTTCCCACCTTCGAGCCGATGCGCACCAGCCTGGGCGAGCTCAACGGCGACGCGGCGCTGACCGGCACCGGCAATTCGGTCGCGGCACTGCTGGGCAGCGCCAGCGGCGAGCTCAAGGTGCTGATGAACGACGGCGCGATCAGCCGTGGCCTGACCGAGATCGCCGGCCTGAACGTGGCCAACTACCTGATCACCGAGCTGTTCGGCGACGACACGGTCGAAATCAATTGCGCCGCCGCCGACCTGCGTTTCAACAAGGGGCTGGTCACGCCCGAGGTGTTCCTGTTCGACACCGAGAACGCACTGATCAATATCGAGGGTCCGATCAACATGCGCGACGAGACCCTGGACCTGGACGTGCGCCCGCACAGCAAGGGCTTCCGGATCTTCTCGCTGCGCTCGCCGCTGTACGTGCGCGGCACCTTCGGCGATCCCAAGGCCGGCGTGCAAGCCGGCCCGCTGGTGGCGCGCGGCGCCGGCATGATCGCGCTGGGGGCGCTGCTGACGCCGGTGGCCGGCCTGCTGGCGCTGGTCGCGCCCAGCGTCGGCGAGGAAAACGCCTGCTCGGGCCTGGTGGCCGAGATGAAGAAGGCGCCGAAGGCCCCGGCGCAACGCTGAGCGGCAGGCGATCGGGCGCGGTGGCGCGTGCGGATCGCGCGCCGCCAGTGCCCATATCCATATACATATAAGTTATTACGTATTACGTAGAATATTCCTACCAGTTGGATCGCGCGCCGTGCATCACCCCGCCGCCGCGAGCCGCCACCCGCCGCCGGCCCACCCCGCCGGCGGTACTTCCGCAGACCGACATCATCCCTATGCCCCGCTTCACCTTCCGCCGCGCGTTGCGCGCCGCCGCCGCCGTCACCCTGCTGACCGGCGTCCATGCCGCGCAGGCCCAGACCCCCGCCGCCAGCGACTGGCCCAAACAACCCATCACGCTGATCATGGGGTTCCCCGCCGGCTCCGGCGTGGACGTGGTCGCGCGACAGATCCAGGAGCCGCTGGCGCAGAAGCTGGGCCAGCCGATCGTGATCGACTACAAGGCCGGCGCCGCCGGCAACATCGCCAGCGAATACGTGTCGCGCGCGCGGCCCGACGGCTACACGCTGGTGTTCGGCACCGCCGCCACGCACGGCAGCAATGCCGCGCTGTACAAGTCGCTGTCCTTCGACGTCGAGAAGGACTTCGTCGCCGTCGCGCCGGTGCTCGACGTCTCGAACGTGCTGACCGTCAACCCCAAGGTCATCGACGCCAAGACGCTCGAGGAATTCGTCGAGATCGTGCGCGCCAACCCCGGCAAGTACAACTTCGCGTCGACCGGCAATGGCGCCGGCACCCACATGGCCTTCGCCGAGCTCAATTCGCGGCTGGGACTGGACATGGTGCACGTGCCCTACAAAGGCGGCCCCGACGCCATCCTGTCGGTGGTCCGCGGCGAAACCTGCTGCATCATGAACCAGGTGCAGACCGTGCTGCCGCACTACAAGTCGGGCGCGGTGCGGCTGCTGGGCATCACCACCGCCAAGCCGGTCGCGGCGGTCAAGGAAGTGCCGACCATCGCGTCCAGCGGCATCGCGGGCACCGAGAACTTCGACAGCTCGATCTGGTTCGGCATCTTCGCGCCCAAGGGCACCGATCCGGCCATCGTGCAGAAGATCAACACCGCGGTGCGCGAGACGCTGGCGCAGCCCGAGGTGCGCGAGCGCTACGAAAGCCAGGGCAACACCGTGCGTGTCGAGACGCCGGCCGAGTTCGCGCAGACCGTGCACAACGACCGCAAGAAATGGGCCAAGGTGGCCGAGGACGCCCGCATCAGCATCGACTGATTTGCGCCAACCGGCGCTTGGCGCCGACAATGCCTCGCGGGCCCCCCCACCCCCGGCCGCGTTTATTGTTTAAGGAC
>JAEZBO010000244.1 GCA_023427085.1 Pseudomonadota bacterium | reverse complement strand
TGTTGGGGGCGCCCCGCGCGCGCCTTGGCGGCGCGTTCGCGGCCCAGCTGCGCCGCCCGCACGCCGGCGCGCCGGCCGAACACCTGCCCATTGAGCAGCATGTTGCCGCCCAGCCGGTCGGCGCCGTAGGGGCCGCCGGCGCTTTCACCGACCGCCAGCAGACCGGGCACCGTGCTCTCGCAATCGGCCGAGATCACCAGCCCGCCGTTGATGGCATGGCCGAACAGGCCGATCTCGAGCGGCTGGTTTTCGAAGTCGAGCCGCTTCTTGGCCATCCACGATTTGCTGACCGGCCACATGACCGCCAGATCGCTGCCCGGCTTGAGCCGGCTTTCGTCGATCTGCCGCAGGTCGAGCCGGAAGCCGCCCAGCGGCGTCAGGCGGCCTTGATCCATCGCGCGCTTGGCGGCGATCTCCAGCCACATCGATGCGTCGGAGGCGCTGAAGGGGTAATGCTTGACCTTGGTGCGCATCACCGTCTCGGCATCCAGCCCCGGCGGCAGCACGCCATCGAGCAGCGGCTTGCCGTCGACGTCGACGAAGCCGGGCATCAGCGCCCAGAACCACGCCATGACGATGTTCAGCGAGGGCTTGATGGTGCCGAAGCCCGCCTGGATGAACTCCATGTTGACCAGCGAGGCGCCGGCCCGATAGCCCAGCGCATACCCGTCGCCGGTGATGTCGGGCGGCATCAGGCTCATCTCGAACAGCTGCCCGGCCCCGCCGGTGGCCAGCACCGTCGCGCCGGCGCGCACGTGGATCTCGCGGCCGTCGCCGTCCAGGCAGCAGACCCCGGCCACGCCATCGTCGCTCTGCAACAGATCGAGCACCGTGCAGTTCTCCAGCACCGTCACGCCCTGCGCGTGCACCTCGCGTTCGAGCGCCACGGTGATGGGCTTGCCATGGTGATAGATCTTGCGGTTGCGCGGCCGCGAGGCGAAGTCGCCCATCGCCACCAGCGGCTTGCCGGTGCCCGGGTCGGTGATGAACTCGACGCCCCAGCGTTCCATGTCATGGGCCGCGGAGACCGCCTCGTCCACCAGGATGCGCACCAGCCGCGCATCGTTGCAGCCCTGCCCGGCCCGCATGATGTCGTCCATGTGCACATCGGGCGAGTCGAGTGGATCGCCGGCGCCGTCGGGCACCGAGAAGCCCGCCAGCTCGGCCACCCCGAAGGCGGTCGCGCCGCTCTTGGTGATACGGCCCTTGAGCACCAGCACCGTGCGCGCGCCGGCGCGCGCCGCCTCGTAGGCCGCGCGCAGTCCGGCGCCGCCGCCGCCGACCACCACCACGTCGGCATCGATCAGTTCGTCGGCGGCGCTCATGACAGGCCGCCTGGGGCCAGCGAGCTGCCGAAGCCCTTGCGCTGCAGATTGCTGCTGATCATCAGCCGCTGGATGTCCGAGGTGCCGTCGAGGATCCGGTAGGCCCGCGCATCGCGGTAGAGCCGTTCGACATGGAACTCGCGCGACACACCCATGGCGCCATGGATCTGGATCGCCATGTCGGCCGCCCGGCTGGCGGCCTCGGTGGCATAGAGCTTGGCGATCGAGACCTCCTGCACCGGATCGTGGCCGGCGTCGTAGAGCTCGGCGGCCCGGTACAGCAGCATGCGCGAGACATACAGGTCGCTGGTCATGTCGGCCAGCTTGAGCTTGATCGCCTGCATCTCGCCCAGCTTGCGGCCGAACTGCTCGCGCGTCTGCGCATGATCGAGCGAGACCTGCAAGGCGCGCGCGCAGATGCCGGTGGCGCGCGCGGCGGCCCACAGCCGGGCCCTGCCGAGGATGAACTTGAGCACCTGGAAACCGCCACCCACGGTACCGAGCACATCCTCCTCGCCGACTTCGACGTCCTGCAGCGAGACCTCGGCGCTGCCGGAACCCGCCAGTCCGATCAGGCGGTCGGGCGGACCGACCTGCAGGCCCGCCCGCTTGTCCATGATGAACACGGTGATGCCACCGTCACCGCGCTTGCCCGGGTCGGTCACCGCCGACACCAGAAACACATCGGCGCGGCGCGCCCGGCTGATCCACAGTTTCGACCCGTTCAGCAGCCACTTGTCGCCGCGACGCTCGGCGCGGGTCTTGATGCCGGCGGCGTCCGACCCGGCACCGGCCTCCGACAGGCAGAAGGCGGCGTAGGCGCTACCGCTGGCCAGCGCCGGCAGGTAGCGTTCGCGCTGAGCCTGATTGCCCGCCAGCCGGATCGCGGCGGCCGGCGCGCTGGGCGCCAGATAGAACGTGGCGCCGCCCGGCCCGTGGCTGAGCGTCTCGACCGCCACGCTCGAAGCCAGTTCGCTCTCGCCCAGGCCGCCGAATTCTTCAGGGATGGAAAGACCGAACAGGCCCAGGTCGGCCGCCTTCTTGAGCAGCGAGTCAGGCAGGTCGTTGCTTTGCTCGATCTCGCCAGCCAGCGGCTCGATTTCCTGTGCCACGAAGCGCTGCAGGCTATCGCGGAACTCGCACAGTTCTTGAGGAAGATCGGTGGACGTCAAGGCTAGTCTCCTTATTTGTTATAATTCACCAGATGAATTGCTTATCTGTTATGTGAATTATTCTAGGGAGCCTGGCAAAAGCCTGTCAAGCGCTAAAATCGCGCCTTGGCCGTCGCGGCGGCCCGGTGCCAGCCGGCGCCGGGCCGCTGTTGCCTGGCCCCGTTACCCGCTCGGAACACCATGCCGAAAGAAAAAAAATCCTTGCCCTCAGGCGACGGCGAGCCGCGTCAACCCGTGATCGCGCTGACGCGCGGGCTCGACATCCTGCAGTGCTTCAGCGTCAGCCGCCCGCAACTGGGCAGCGCCGAACTGGCACGCATGACCGGCCTGCCGCAGCCGACCGTATGGCGCCTGTGCCAGACGCTGGTGCATTCGGGTTTTCTGCTGCCCACCGCGAACGGTCAGCGGCTGCAGCTGGGCACCGCGGCGCTGTCGCTGGGCCTGACGGCGACGGCCACCTTCGACGGTTTGCAGGTGGTGCGGCCGCGCATGCAGGCGATCGCCGACCGCTATCGCGCGGCGGTCTCGATCGCGGCGTGCGAACGGCAGCAGATGGTCTACCTCGAACGCCGCACCGCCGAGGTCATCCTGGGCACCAACCTGCAGCGGGGCTCGCGCCTGCCGATACACAAGTGCACCTTGGGGTGGGCGTATCTGGTCGCGCTGCCCGACAAGGCGCGCACCCAGCTGATCGACCGCCTGCGCAAGGACTACCCCGACGACGCGGCGTCGATCACCGAGCTGGCGGTGAGCAAGCTCGAGCAGTACCGTACCCAGGGTTATGTGCTGCAGCGCGGCCTGGTGCACCGCGAGATCGTCGCGTTGGCGATCCCGGTGCTATCGCCGTCGGGCGGCCAGCCGCTGGCGATCAATTGCAGCTGCGATATCGACACCACCAGCAGCGAAGAGCTGCAGAACGAAATCGCGCCGCAGTTGCGTGCACTGGCCGATATTCTCGAGGCCAGCCTGCTGCAGGAGGCCAGCGCCGGCACCGGCAACTGGCTCGAGCGCACGCGTTGACGCGGCGCTAGGCGTCGGCCCGGGCGCCCTCGCGCCAGCGCAACCACCCCTGCGCGCGCAGCGCGCAGGCCGGGCACTCGCCGCAGCCGTAGCCCCAGTCGTGCCGCGCGCCGCGTTCGCCCAGGTAGCAGGTATGGCTTTCCTCGACGATCAGCTCGACCAGCGGCGCGCCGCCCAGCGTGTCGGCCAGCGCCCAGGTCTGTGACTTGTCCAGCCACATCAGCGGCGTCTCGATCAGCACGCGCGTGCCCAGTCCCAGGCCCAGCGCGACCTGCTGCGCCTTGATGGTGTCGTCGCGGCAGTCGGGATAGCCGGAAAAATCCGTCTCGCACATGCCGCCGACCAGCACGTCGAGCTGGCGTCGATAACCCAGTGCCGCCGCCAGCGTCAAAAACAGCAGGTTGCGGCCCGGCACGAAGGTATTGGGCAGGCCGTTGGCCAACATCTCGATCTCACGCGCCTGCGTCAGCGCGGTATCGGACACCTGGCCCAGCACGCTCAGATCCAGCAGGTGATCATCGCCCAGCCGCGCGGCCCACTGCGGGAACCGGTCGGCCAGGCCGGCGCGCACGCGCAGCCGCGCGTCCAGCTCGATGCGATGGCGCTGGCCGTAATCGAAGGCGACGGTCTCGACCCGCTCGTAGCGTTGCAGGGCCCAGGCCAGGCAGGTGGAGGAATCCTGGCCGCCGGAAAACAGCACCAGCGCGCGGCGAGGAGTCGGAGCCGGCTGGGCCGGCGGAAAAGTGGAAGCCATGAATAAAAACCGGATTGAACGATGACGCTAGCGGCACTGTAACGCCGCGCCGCAAGGGGCGTCGAACGCCCCCTCTGCAAGCGGCCCCCGGGTCGGCTCGCATTGACACGGCACATTTCCTGCCTGTAAAAACGAATTCACATATGCGAAAAATAGGAGACAGCATGACGACGCCCAAATGGCTGGTGCGCGAGGCCGACGTACCCGGCTACCACCCGGCCAATCACACCGGCACGCTGAACCGCCGTCTGATCTCGCCCGAGACGGTCGGCTCGCGCCACGTCGAGGTTCTGCTGGGCACCATCGAAAAAGGCAGCGGGGCCTTGCCGCATTCGCACCCGGGCATCGAGCAGGTCTGTTATCTGCTGTCCGGTAGCGCCCGCGCCGAGGTCGACGGCGAGGCCGCCGACATGCAGGCCGGCGACTGCTGTTATTTCCCGCCCGACCTGCCGCACGTCTTCACCGTCACCAGCGACGAACCGGCGCGCCTGCTGGTGATCTACACCCCGCCCTACGAAGAGCATCCCGACCGCGTCCGGCGCTAGCGCCGTGACCTGCGCCGGACCCGCGGGCGCTGCGCCGGACGCCAGCACCGCCGCGACTGGCCGCCCGCTCGGCCGGCGACATCCCACCCACAAGAGGAGACATCCCCAATGAAAACCTTCCACCTGGCAAGAACCTGGTTCAAGGCCGCCGCCGCAGGCGTGGCCATCGCCGCCGCGGCAGTCGCGCCGGCGCAGGCCGACTATCCCGACCGTCCGGTCACGCTGGTCGTGCCCTTCCCGGCCGGCGCCGGCACCGATGCGGTCGGCCGCATCTTCGCCACCGAAGTCGGCAAGATCATCGGCCAGCAGATCGTGGTCGAGAACCGCCCCGGCGCCAACGCGACCATCGCGGCCCACAACGTGGCGCGCGCCAAGCCCGACGGCTACACGCTGTTCGTGACCACCAACACCTCGCACTCGGCCGCGCCGTTCCTGATGAAAAGCGTGCCCTACGACCCGGTCAAGGACTTCACGCCGATCGCGCGCGGCGGCAACCTGCCGTTCATCCTGGTGGTCAACCCGAAGCTGCCGGTCGAGTCGGTGCAGGAGCTGGTCGAGTACGCCAAGCAGAATCCCGGCAAGCTCAGTTATGCCAGCGGCAACAGCACCGGCATCGTGGCCGGCGCGACGCTCGCCAACCGGACCGGCATCGACATGCTGCACGTGCCGTACAAGGGCACGCCGCAGGCGCTGACCGATCTGATCGGTGGCCAGGTCGACCTGATGTTCACCGACGTCACGTCCGGCCTGCCCTTCGTGCAGTCGGGCAAGCTGCGCGCGCTGGCGGTCTCGACCGCCGAGCGCAGCAGCGTGGTGCCCGACATTCCGTCGATGCAGGATGCCGGCGTGGCCGACTTCGACATCAACTCGTGGAACGGTTTCTTCGGCCCGGCCGGCCTGCCCGACGCGGTCACCCAGAAGCTGAACGCCGCGATCAACCAGGTGGTGCAGGACGAAGCGACCAAGAAGCGCCTGGCCGCGCTGGGCTTCGACGCCTTCAGCGGCACGCAGGACGAGTTCGCCGGCTTCGTGTCGGAGCAGCTCGACCTGTGGGGCAAGCTGATCAAGGACGCGGGGATCGAGCAGCAATG
Organism: Pseudomonadota bacterium; assembly: GCA_023427085.1. GTDB lineage: Bacteria > Pseudomonadota > Gammaproteobacteria > Burkholderiales > Burkholderiaceae_B > Orrella. Next base: position 16,318 of record JAEZBO010000244.1, on the reverse strand, counting down.
ACGGCCACGCAGCAGGCCGGCCCGCTGGCCGGCATACGCATCCTCGACCTGACCGCGGTGGTGATGGGGCCGTACTGCACGCAGGTGCTGGCCGACCTGGGCGCCGACGTGGTCAAGGTCGAGTCGCCCGGCGGCGACAACATGCGCGCGGTCGGGCCGATGCGCAATGCCGGCATGGGGCATCTGTTCCTGCACCTGAACCGCAACAAGCGCTCGATCGTGCTCGACCTCAAGCAGCCCGAGGGCCGCGAGGCCTGTCTGCGGCTGGCCGACAGCTGCGACGCGGTGCTGTACAACATCCGCCCAGCCGCGATGGCGCGGCTGGGCCTGTCGTACGAGGCCTTCGCGGCGCGCCGGCCGGCGATCGTCTACGCCGGCGCCTATGGGTATTCCGAGGCCGGCCCCTACGCCGGCCGGCCGGCCTACGACGACCTGATCCAGGGCCAGGCCGGCATCGCCGACCTGGCCTTGCGCCAGGGCAGCGACCAGCCGCGCTATGCGCCGCTGACGCTGGCCGACCGCAGCGTCGGCCTGCACATGGCGATCGCGCTGGTCAGCGCCATCCTGCACGCGCGCGAACACGGCCAGGGCCAGAGCCTGGAGATCCCGATGTTCGAAGGCATGGCGCACATGGTGCTGGGCGACCACCTGGGCGGCTGGACCTTCGATCCGCCGCTGGGCGACACCGGCTACGCGCGGCTGCTGGCGCCGCATCGCAAGCCCTACGCGACCGCCGACGGGCACGTCTGCCTGCTGATCTACAACGACAAGCACTGGCGCAGCTTCTTTCACGCGATCGGCCGGCCCGAGATGCTCGAGGACCCGCGCTTCGCCACGCATACCGCGCGCGCCGCGCACATCGGCGAGGTCTATGCCTGGGTCGCCGAGATCATGCTGACGCGCGACAGCGCGCAGTGGCTGGCGCTGCTGGCGCAGGCCGACATCCCGGCCTCCAAGCTGTATTCGGTCGAGGACCTGATCGAAGACCCGCACATGCAGGCGACCCGCTTCATCCGCGAGGTCGAGCACCCGACCGAAGGCAAGCTGCGCACGCCGGCCCCGCTGGGCCGTTTCAGCGGCACGCCGACCTCGCTGCGGCGGCCGGCGCCGCGGCTGGGCGAGCACAGCGTGGCGCTGTTGCGCGAGGCCGGCTGCACCGAAGAACAGATCGCCGCGCTGCTGGCCAGCGGGGCGACCCAGGACGGAGAACGATGATGCTGGACACCAGCGAACTGAGCGAACTGAACGCCGACCAGCGCGCCATCCGCGACGCCATCGAACAGATCTGCGCGCGCTATCCCGACGACTACTGGCTCGAGCGCGACCGCGACGGCGGCTTCCCGCACGCGCTGCATGCCGACCTGGCGCGCGACGGCTGGCTGGGCATCGCGATGCCCGAAGACCTGGGCGGCGCCGGCCTCGGTATCTTCGAGGCCGCCCTGATGATGCAGACCATCGCCGCGTCGGGCGCCGGCTTCACCGGTGCGTCGGCGGTGCACATGAACATCTTCGGCCTCAATCCGGTGGTGGTGTTCGGCAGCGCCGAGCAGAAGGCGCGCTGGCTGCCGCCGCTGATCGCCGGCGAGCAGAAGGCCTGCTTCGCGGTGACCGAACCGGACGCCGGGCTGGACACCACCCGCCTGCGCACCCAGGCCACGCGCGACGGCGACCATTACGTGGTGCAGGGGCGCAAGATCTGGATCTCGACCGCGCAGGTGGCCGACAAGATGTTGCTGCTGGCGCGCACCACGCCGCTGGACGCGGTCAAGCGCCCGACCGAAGGGCTGTCGTTGTTCTATACCGACCTGGACCGCAGCAAGGTCGAGGTGCGCGAGATCGAGAAGATGGGCCGCAAGGCGGTCGACTCGAACATGCTGTTCATCGACGGCCTGCGCATCCCGGTCGAGGACCGCATCGGCGAAGAAGGCCGGGGCTTCGAGTACATCCTGCACGGCCTGAATCCCGAGCGCATCCTGATCGCCGCCGAGGCGGTCGGGCTGGGCCGCGCGGCGCTGCGCCACGCGGTGCGCTATGCCGGCGAACGCACCGTGTTCGGCCGCGCGATCGGCCAGAACCAGGGCGTGCAGCATCCGCTGGCGCAAGCCTGGATGCAGCTGGAAGCGGCCGACCTGATGGTGGCCAAGGCGGCGCGGCTATACGACGCCGGCCTGCCCTGCGGCCCCTACGCCAACAGCGCCAAGTACCTGGCCGCCGAGGCGGGCCACCAGGCCTGCCAGACCGCGGTGCTGACGTTGGGCGGCATGGGCTACGCCAAGGAATACCACGTCGAACGGCTGCTGCGCGAAAGCTATATCCCGCGCATCGCGCCGGTCAGCCCGCAGCTGATTCTTTGTTATATCGCCGAGAAGGTGCTGGGGCTGCCCAAGTCGTATTGAGCGGCGCGGCTCGCGCGACGGCCTCTGGTGAGCCGATGAGCCGATCAGCCGAGCCGCGGGTTTGCCGGCCGGGCCCGCCGCCCCGCCTCAGCGGCCCGACTGCTCGAGCGCGACGCAGGCCGCGCGCAGCATGTTCGCGTAATGCTCCTGGTTCGGCTCGATCCGGTAGACCGGCGCGCCGATCGAGATCGCGTAGGCCTCGCCGGCCAGCGTCACCGGCCACGCGATCGCGCCGACCTCGGCGATCGACTCGCCCAGGTTGCGGAACCAGCCGCGCTCGTGCGAGACGTGCAGCTCTTGTTCGAGCGCCTGCGGATCGACCAGCGTGCGCGCATTGAAGCGCGCCAGCGGCGCGGCCGTCAGCAGCGCCTGGCGGCGCTCGGGCGGCAACAGCCACAGCAGGGCCTTGCCCAGCGAGTTGGCGTGCACGGGCTTGAACTCGCCGGCCACCGCGGTATAGCGGATGGTCTGCGGCGAATCGAGCACCTGCAGGTAGACCACCCGCGAATCCTGCGACAGCTTGGCGAACACCACGGTCTCGCCGGTGACCTCGCGCAGCTCGTTCAGGCTGGCGTGCACACGGTCGAGCACCGGATCGTTGCGGGCGATCTGCTGCGCCATCGCCAAGAGGCGGCTGGTCGGGTAATAGCCGTTGCGCCGGCCGATCTCGTACAGGTAGCCCAACTCGGACAGCGTGCGGATCAGCGCCAGGCAGCTGGACACCGGCACCTCGAGCAGGCGCGCCAGCTCGGACAGGGACAGGGGCCGTTTTTCGCGTGCGAACACCTCGATGATCTCGATGACTCGCAGGGCCGTCTTGACGCTCATGGGATGGTCGGCGAAAGGGGAACCGCCATTGTAGATCGGCGCCAGCGCGGCGCATCCAGGATCACCCCTAGCCCGCCGCAAAAACCCGGGCCATTAACCTGCAATACTTGCACTTCTTTCCCTGTCATCGGAGCCACGTCTTGCGCACCGCCCCCGCCCCGCAACACCCCGACACTTCCCGCGACGAGATCCGCCTGTTGGGCCGCCTGCTGGGCGACGCGATCCGCGAATGCGAAGGCAGGACGGTCTACGAGACCATCGAGACGCTGCGGCGCTCGGCGGTGCGGTTCCGGCGCGAGGGCCGGCCGGCCGATGGCCGCACGCTGCAGCGGCGCGTCAAGCAGCTGGCCGGCGCCGACGCCAACTCGGTGGCGCGCGCCTTCAGTTATTTCCTGCACTTGGCCAACATCGCCGAGGACCACGAACAGAACCGCCAGCAGCGCGCCCATGCGCTGGCCGACGGCACGGCGCCGCGCGGCAGTCTGCGCAGCGCCGTGCAGACGCTCAAGTCGCAGGGCGTGGGCGGCGCGCGCATCAAGAAGCTGCTCGAGCAGGCCAGCGTGGTGCCGGTGCTGACCGCGCATCCCACCGAGGTGCAGCGCAAGAGCACGCTCGACCTGCATCGCCAGATCGCGCAGGCGCTGGTGCGCCGCGACGCCGACCTGAGCGCGCAGGAGCGCCACGAGATCGAGCTCGAACTGCTGGGCCGGGTCGCCACGCTGTGGCAGACCCGCATGTTGCGCTACACCCGCCTGACGGTCGCCGACGAGATCGAGAACGCGCTGTCGTACTACCGCAGCACCTTCCTGTCGGTGGTGCCGCGCCTGTATGGCGACCTGGCGCGGCTGGTCGAACGCGAGCCGCGCTCGCCGTTCGCCGCGCCGCCCGCGCCGCTGCAGCCGTTCTTCCGGATGGGCAGCTGGATCGGCGGTGACCGCGACGGCAATCCCAACGTCGACGCCGGCACGCTCGAGCACGCGCTGTTGCGCCAGGCCAGCGTGGTGTTCGAGTTCTATCTGCACGAGGTCCATGCGCTGGGCGCCGAGCTGTCGATCACCACGCTGCTGATAGAGGTCGCGCCCGCCTTGCAGGCGCTGGCCGAGGCCGGCCGCGACGACTCGGCCCATCGCGCCGACGAGCCCTACCGCCGCGCCCTGGTCGGCATGTACGCCCGGCTGGCGGCCACCGCGCGCGGCCTGACCGGCCAGCGGCTGGCGTTGCGGCCGGTGCGCGACGACGCGCCGCCCTACGACACGCCGCAGGATTTCGCCGCCGACCTGGCGGTACTGGCCGCCTCGCTGGTCGACAACCATGGCGCGCCGGTCGCGCGCTTGCGCCTGAACGCGCTGCAGCAGGCCGTCGAGGTGTTCGGCTTCCATCTGGCCACGCTCGACCTGCGCCAGAGTTCCGACGTGCACGAACGCACGCTGGCCGAACTGTTCAGCCGCGCCGGCGTGCAGCATGATGGCCGGCCGCTGGATTACGCCAGCCTGGACGAAGACCAGCGGGTGGCGCTGCTGCGCGCCGAGCTGGCGCAGGGCCGTCCGCTGGCCTCGCCGTGGATCGAATACAGCGAGGAAACCCGCCGCGAACTCGCCGTGCTGGATGCCGCGGCCGCCGCGCGAAAGCGCTATGGCGAGCAGGCGGTGCGCCAGGCCATCGTCTCGCACACCGAAACGCTCAGCGACCTGCTCGAAGTACTGGTGCTGCAAAAAGAAGCCGGCCTGATCGCGGCGCCGCACGCCGATGCCGCGCCGGCGCGCGCGGGCGCCGGGCTGATGGTGGTGCCCCTGTTCGAGACCATCCCCGACCTGCAGAACGGCCCGCGCATCATGGCCGACTTTCTCGACCTGCCCGAGGTGCGCGCCCGCGTGAAGCACGCGCAAGGCGGCGTGCAGGAAGTCATGCTGGGCTACTCGGACAGCAACAAGGACGGCGGCTACCTGACCTCGAACTGGTCGCTGTACAAGGCCGAGCGCGCGCTGGTCGAGGTGTTTCGCGAGCGCGGCGTGCGGCTGCGGCTGTTCCACGGCCGCGGCGGCACGGTCGGGCGCGGCGGCGGCTCGAGCTTCGACGCCATCCTGGCGCAACCGCCCGGCACCGTGGCCGGCCAGATCCGCCTGACCGAGCAGGGCGAGGTGATCCAGAGCAAGTACAAGGACGCCGATGTCGGCCGCCGCCATCTCGAGCTGCTGGTGGCCGCGACGCTCGAGACCAGCCTGGCGCCGCAGGCACGCGCCGCGACCCAGGAAGATGCACACATGGCGCATTACGGCCAGGCCATGAGCTGGCTGTCGGAGCACGCCGAACGCAGCTACCGCGCGCTGGTCTACGACACCCCCGGCTTCGCGCAATACTTCTTCGCGTCCACGCCGATCAGCGAGATCGCCGGCCTGAACATCGGCTCGCGGCCCGCGTCACGCAAGGCCGGCCAACGCATCGAAGACCTGCGCGCGATCCCGTGGGGCTTCTCGTGGTCGCAGTGCCGGCTGCTGCTGCCGGGCTGGTATGGCGTGGGCGCGGCCATCGATGCCTATCTGCGCGACGGCGCTGCCGGCGCACCGCGCAGCGCCAGCGCCCGGCTGGCCCAGTTGCGCGACATGGCGCGCGACTGGCCGTTCTTTCGCACGCTGCTGTCGAACATGGAGATGGTGCTGGCCAAGACCGACCTGGCGATCGCCGCGCGCTATGCCGAGCTGGTGCCGCAGAAAGCGCTGCGCGAGCGCATCTTCGCGGCGATCGCCGACGAGCACGCGCGCACGCTGGCCGTGCTGCGCCAGATCACCCAGCGCGAGCTGCTGGCCGACAACCCGGCGCTGGCCGCCTCGCTGCGCGAACGCTTCGCCTACATCGACCCGCTCAACGCGCTGCAGGTCGAAGTGCTGCGCCGGCATCGCGCCGCCAAGCGGCGCGGCGAGGCCGACGAACGGATCCAGCGCGCGGTGCACCTGACCATCAACGGCATCGCCGCGGGCTTGCGCAACTCGGGATGAACAACGCCTTGCCCCTCACGCTGCAGGACTGCCGGCGGCTGGACCGCGACGATCCGCTGGCGCCGCTGCGCGAGCAGTTCGTGCTGCCGCATGACGAGATCTACCTGAACGGCAACTCGCTGGGCGCCTTGCCACGCGCCGCGCCCGAGCGGCTGCGCCAGGTCATTGAGCACGAATGGGGCCGCGACCTGACCCGCAGCTGGAGCCAGGCTGGCTGGACCGACCTGCCGCAGCGGCTGGGCGATCGCATCGCGCCATGGGTCGGCGCCGGTCCCGGCGAGGTGGTGGTCGGCGACTCGACGTCGGTCAACTTGTACAAGGTGCTGTCGGCCGCCGCGGCCCGCGTGCGCGCGGCCGGCAAAGGCCGCAGCCGCATCGTCAGCGAGCGCGGCAACTTTCCGACCGACCTCTACATCGCGCACAGCATCGCGCGGCAACACGGCATGACGCTGGATCTGCTCGACGCGCCGGCCGATCCGGCGCAGCTGGACGACAGCGTCGCCATGCTGCTGCTGAGCCATGTCGATTACCGCAGCGGCTACCTGCACGACCTCGCCGCCACCACCGCGGCCGCCCACCGCGCCGGCGCGCTGATGATCTGGGACCTGGCGCATTCGGCCGGCGCGGTGCCGGTCGACCTGCTCGGCGCCGACGCCGACTACGCGGTCGGCTGCGGCTTCAAGTATCTCAACGGCGGGCCCGGCGCGCCGGCCTTCGTCTGGGCCCACCCGCGCCACGTCGCCAGCGACCGGCAGCCGCTGACCGGCTGGATGGGCCATGCCACGCCGTACGCGTTCGACGGCGACTACGTCGCCGCGCCGGACGCCTCGCGTTACCTGTGCGGCACGCCAGCGCTGCTGTCGATGTCGGCGCTGGCCTGCGGCCTGGATGGGTTCGATCGCCTGCGCGAGCTGGGCGGCATGGCCGCGCTGCGCGACAAGTCGCTGGCGCTGACGACGCTCTTCATGCAACAGGTCGATGCCTATGCCGGCCGCTACGGCCTGCGCTGCATCACGCCGGCGGACCCGGCGCGGCGCGGCAGCCAGGTCAGCTACGTGGTCGACCAGGGCGGCGCCGGCATCGTGCAGGCGCTGATGGCGCGCCGGGTCATCGCCAACCTGCGCGCCCCCGACGTGCTGCGTTTCGGCTTCACGCCGCTGTATCTGGGCTACGCGCAGGCCTGGCAGGCCGCCGAGCAGTTGCGGCAGGTGCTGCAGCACGGCGAATGGCGGGACGGTGCTGCCGTCACGGGCGCCAGCGGTCAAGCTGGCGCATCCCCACCGCGAGTGCCCAGACCATGATTCACGTCCTGATCGTGCTCGGCTGCCTGGCCGGCGCCCTGTCGGTGCCCTGGGCCTGCCTCGCATTGGCCTACCAGCTGCCCGGCCCCCGTTCGCTGCGCTGGCTGGGCGCGGCGGCGTGGCTGGCGCTGTCGGCCGCCGTGCTGGTGCTGGCGCTGCTGACCGACAGCCTCTACTGGCTGTCGGCCTACGCGGTGATGTTCGCCGGGCTGCTGGGCTGGTGGGGCGAGCTCGCGCCGTCCACGCGGCGCGACTGGGCCGACGACGTCGCGCGCCAGATGCACGGCGAGATCCGCGGTAGCCATGTGATCCTGCACGAGGTGCGCAACTTCGACTGGCGCAGCAAGCACGAAGCGCTGCCGCGCTGGGAGCTACGCCAATACGACCTGGACCAGCTGCGCAGCGTCGATCTGCTGGCGTCCTACTGGATGGGCCCGGCGATCGCCCATACGCTGGTGTCGTTCGGCTTCAGCGACGGCCGGCACCTGGTGTTCTCGGTCGAGATCCGGCGCGAGCGGCACGAGCATTTCTCGCGGCTGGGCGGCTTCTTCAAGCAGTTCGAGACCTGCATCGTCGCCGCCGACGAGCGCGACATCGTGCGGGTGCGCACCAACATCCGCCACGAGGACGTCTACCTGTACCGGGTGTCGATGACGCCCGAGGCCATGCGCGGGCTGTTCACGGCCTACGTGCGCGAGGCCAATCACCTGGTGCACACGCCACGCTTCTATCACACGCTGACCGCCAACTGCACCACCATCGTCTATCACATGGCCAGGCCGCTGGTGCGCGGCCTGCCGCTGAACTGGCGGCTGCTGCTGTCGGGCTATCTGCCGCAGTACCTGTACCGGCTCGATGCGCTGGTGCCCGGCCATGCGCTGGCCACGCTGCGCGAGCGCGGCCACCTGAATCCACGCGCGCTGGCGGCCGACCAGGCCGAGGATTTTTCGGCCCGCATCCGCGCCGGGGTGCCCGGCTACGAGCCACCCGTACAATGAAGCGGTCCGATGCCTTAGACCGCCCATGTCCAAAGCCGAGCCACCCTTCGTTCCGCCGCCTCCCGAGCTGACCCCGCAACGCACGCCACGCAAGGCCGACTTCGTCGCGCTGTCGAACCTGCGCTACGAGCTGCGCAAGTTTCTTGCGTTCAGCGAGGCCGCCGCCGCGGCCAACGGGCTGACGCCACAGCAGCACCAGGTACTGCTGGCCATCAAGGGTTCACCGGACGACGTGCTGACGGTCGGCGAGATCGCCGAACGCATGCTGCTGCGCCACCACAGCGCCGGCGAACTGGTCGGCCGGCTCGAACGCATGGGGCTGGTCAGCCGCGAGCACGACGAGCGCGACCGGCGGCGCGTGAACATCCGCGCCACCGCGCTGGCTGAAGAACGGCTGCGCTACCTGTCGGGCGCGCACCTGGACGAGCTGAGCGGCACCGGTCCGCTGCTGCGCACGCTGCTCGACCACTTCGTCACGCGCGACTGACACCTCAGTCTTCCTCGACGAAGGCTTCTTCGCGTTTCTTGCGGATGCTGGGCAAGGCCACCAGCACCACCAGCACCGCGGCCGCCCCCAGCAGCGAGGCCGACAGCGGCCGTTCGATGAAGGTGCTGAACTCGCCGCGCGACAGCAGCAAGGCACGGCGGAAGTTCTCTTCCATCAAGGGGCCGAGCACCAGCCCCAGCAGCAGCGGCGCGCCTTCGCACTTGAGCTTGGCCCAGACGTAGCCCACCAGCCCGAAGATCGCCATCACGAAGATGTCGAAGACGTTGTAGTTGAGCGAATACACGCCGATGGTGCAGAACACCAGGATCGCCGGGAACAGGATCCGGTACGGCACCTTCAGCAGCTTGACCCACAGGCCGATCAGCGGCAGGTTCAGCACGATCAGCATCAGGTTGCCGATCCACATCGACGCCACCAGGCCCCAGAACAGCTCGGGGTGGCTGGTCATGACCTGCGGGCCGGGCTGGATGTTGTGGATGGTCATCGCGCCGACCATCAGCGCCATCACCGCGTTGCCCGGAATGCCCAGCGTCAGCAGCGGGATGAACGAGGCCTGCGCACCGGCGTTGTTGGCCGACTCGGGTCCGGCCAGGCCGGCCGGATGGCCCTTGCCGAAGCGCTCCGGATTGCGCGAGACCTTTTTCTCGATGGTGTACGACGAGAACGACGACAGCGTCGCACCGCCCCCGGGCAGCAGGCCCAGCACGCAGCCCAGCGCGGTGCCGCGCACCATCGCCGGCGCGGCTTCGCGGATCTCCTGGCGGTTCGGGTAGAGCGAACCCACCTTGCCGGTGATGTCGACGCGGTTCTCGCGTTGCTCGAGATTGGCCATGATCTCGGCCAGGCCGAACACGCCCATCGCGACGATGCCGAAGTCGATGCCGTCCTGCAACTCGGGGATGCCGAAGTCGTAGCGCGCCACGCCCGAGTTGACGTCGGTGCCGACCATGCCCAGCAGCAGGCCGATCAGGATCATGCCGACCGCCTTGGGGATCGAGCCCGAGGCCAGCACCACCGCGCCGATCAGGCCCAGCACCATCAGCGAGAAATATTCGGCCGGGCCGAACTTGAAGGCGATCTCGGCCAGCGGCGGCGCGAACGCGGCGATCATCATCGTCGCCACGCAGCCGGCGAAGAACGAGCCGATCGCCGCGATCGCCAGCGCGGCGCCGGCGCGGCCGTTCTTGGCCATCTGGTGGCCGTCCAGCGTGGTCACCACCGCCGCGGTCTCGCCAGGCAGATTGACCAGGATGGCGGTGGTCGAACCGCCGTATTGCGTGCCGTAGTAGATGCCCGCCAGCATGATCAGGCCAGCGATCGGCGGCAGCACGTAGGTGATCGGCAGCAGCATCGCGATGGTGGGCACCGGGCCCAGGCCCGGCAGCACGCCGACCAGCGTGCCCAATATGCAGCCGAACAGCGCATAGAGCAGGTTCTCGGGCGTGAACGCAACCGAAAACCCCAACATCAAATGTTCGAACAACTCCATCGGCGACCTCTAGGAAAACGAGCGGGACAGCAAACCGAAAGGATCGTATCACGATGGTTTTTGATGCTAGAACCCGGGTTTACGCTTATAGATAGCAGCCAGATCACGAAAAATGCATCGTACTTAGACGGTATTGCCGCCATGGCAGCGTGGCTTGGCCACCGATTTCTTTCATTTGGCTTTCTGCCGGTCCGAGCGCAGCGCTTACTATCGATACCGGGCCGCGCACCCGGGCGCCGCCCTCGCCCACGGTCTGCCGCCATGCCCATTCCCTACCTGCGCAGCCTCACCGCGCTCGAGCGGTCCAGCCGCGCCAACGTACAACTGGCCTGCTACCTGACCTTCACCGCTGGCGCGGTCAATGCCGGCGGCTTCCTGGCCGTGCATTACTACACCTCGCATATGTCGGGCATCGTCTCGGCGATGGCCGACCATCTGGTGCTGGGCGGCGTCGCGGTGGTGGCGCAAGGCCTCGCGGCGCTGCTCGCCTTCGTCGCCGGGGCCGCCTGCTGCGCGCTGCTGGTGGGCTTCGGCCGGCGGGCCCGGCTGCGCAGTGGCTACGCGTTGCCGCTGCTGGTCGAGGCCGCGCTGCTGCTGGCCTTCGGCGTGCTGGGCGCCAACCTGGGCGAGCATCGCTGGCTGTCGGTGTCGATCACCGTCATGCTGCTGTGTTTCATCATGGGCCTGCAGAACGCCATGATCGGCGCCGTGTCGGGATCGCAGATCCGCACCACGCACATCACCGGCATGGTCACCGATGCCGGCATGGAGCTGGGCAAGCTGTGCTACTGGAACATCCGGCCGCTGGCCGACCCGGGCCTGCACGTGCGCGCCGACCGGCAGCGCCTGCGCCTGCTGTGCGTGTTGATCGGGCTGTTCTTTCTGGGCGGCGTGATCGGCGCCTATTGTTTCCAGCGCTTCGGCTTCGTCGCCACGCTGCCGCTGGCGGCCGGGCTGTTCGTGCTGGCGGTGGTGCCGGTCGCCGACGATTTGCGGGCCGGCTGGCGCCCCCGTCCGTAGCCATTCTTCGTCACTAGCGGCTCCTATCGTCCCTATCGCCCACCGGGCCGGGGCCGCCGCCGCGCTGGTATCGACGGCGACGCGCCTGCGGCTAGCCGCCGCGCGTGCCGTGCCCGGCGTCAGCCAGTGCGCGCGTCAGCAGGTCACGTTCGGGACAGGGTCCCTGTCCACACAGGATGTCCAGGTAGCGCCAGTTCTTCTGCGCGGCCGCGACGTCGCCCTGCGCGATGAACAGCTCGCCCTGGTACTGCAGCGCAGCGCGATGGCCGGGCTCGTAGATCAGCGCCTCGCGATACCAGCGCGCCGACTCGTCGTAGCGCCCCAGCTTGCGCAGGCCGAAGCCCAGCAGGTTGTAGACGTCGGCATGGCGCACGGTCTGGCTCAGGTCCAGCAGCTGCCGCACCGCTGGCTCGTACTCGCCGGCGTAGATCTGCGCACGCACGCCGGACAGGTCGGGCAGGTCGCTGGATGGCGGTGTGTCGACCGCCCAGGCACGCGCGGTCACGGCCAGAACCAGCGCCAGCACGCTGCCGGCGCGCAGCGTCTTCGGCAGCGCCGACTCAGACAGCCAACGGCGTGCGCGCATGCTGGCCTCCGTATTCGCCCATGGCCTCGAGCACCTCGTGCTTGATCGCCGCGAACTGCGCACTGGCGCGGTCGCGCGTGGCGCCCAGCCCGACCTCGACCCGCTTGACGATGCGGCCCGGGTTGGCGTTCATCACCAACACCGTGTCGCTCAGGTAGATGGCCTCGTCGACGTCGTGCGTCACCAGGATCATCGTCACCGCCTCGGCGCGCCAGATGCGCAGCAGCTCCTGCTGCAGCCGGATGCGTGTGAGCGCATCGAGCGCGCCTAGCGGCTCGTCCAGCAGCAGGATGCCGGGCTGGCTGGCCAATCCACGCGCGATGGCCGCGCGTTGTGCCATGCCGCCCGACAGCTGATGCGGGTAGGCCTGCTCGAAGCCCGACAGCCCGACCAGCTCGATGTGCTCGCGCACCGAGCGGGCCTTGTCCTGCGCGCCGCGGCCGGCGTTCTGCAAGGCCAGCGCGATATTGCGTTCGAGCGTCAGCCACGGCAGCAGCCGGTGGTCCTGGAACACGATGCCGCGGTTCAGGCTGGTGCCCGACAGGCGCTCGCCGTCCAGCAGGATCTCGCCCTGGTAGTCCTCGTCCAGGCCGACGATCAGCCGCAGGATGGTCGACTTGCCGCAACCGCTGGGGCCGACCAGCGACACGAAGGCGCCCGGCTCGACCTCGAAATCGACGTGCGCGAGCACCTCCAGGCGCTCGCGCCCCTCTACCTCATAAGTCTTGGAAACGTTGCGGATCTGCAGCCTGCCTGCCTTGGCCATGGGTTCACTCCGGTTGATATCGATGAGGCCGCCGTTGCGGTCAGCCGTCGTAGCCTTGCTTCCAGCGCAGTACATGGCGCTGCAGCCTGAACATGCCGCGGTCGATCAGGAAACCCACCACGCCGATCACCACCATGCACACCAGCAACTGGTCGGTCAGCAACAGGCCCTGCGCGCGGAAGATCAGAAAGCCCAGTCCTTCCATGCCGCTCAGGCCTTCGGCCACCACCACCAGCGCCCAGGCCAGGCCGGCCGAATAGCGCAGCGACACCATGATGCTGGGCGCCGCCGACGGCAGCACGATCTGCCGGATCAACTGCGCACGGCTCAGCGTCAGCACCCGTGACAGCTCGATGTAGCTCTTGTCGACGCTGCGGATGCCCTGCAGCGTGTTCAGGAACACTGGAAAGAACACCGACTTGGCGATCACCAGCACCTTGGCCGGTGCGCCGATGCCCAGCCACAGCACGATCAGCGGCAGCCACGCGATGCCGGGGATGTGGCGGATCGTGTCGAAGGTCGGCCCCAGGAACTGTTCGACCCGGCGCGACAGGCCCGCCGCGATGCCCAGCACCAGCGCCGCGCCGGCGCCATAGATGAACGATTGGCCGACGATGCTGATGCTGGTCAGGAAATCGAAGAACAGATCCTGCCGGGTCAGCATGGTCCAGAACGCCGTGACCACGGCGGCCGGTTCGGGCAGGAACACCCGGTCCACCCACTCGAGCGACACGCTGGTCTGCCACAGCGCCAGGATCAGCGCGGGCAGCACCAGGCCGATGTAGCTGCGCGAACGGAGCGCGCGCCACAGCCCCTGTTGCGAGGGCGCGACCCCGGCTGCGATGTGCGGCGGCTTGGCCGCCAAGACGGAACTGCTCATGCGATAACCTCCTGGACGAGCCGGACACGGACGCCGCCACGCAGGCGGCGCGCGACGTGGCGCGGATCAGTTGTAGATCGTGTGCGAGCCGCCGACGAAGAAACGCGCGTCGACGAAGGCATCGACCTGTTCATCGGGCAGTTGGCGCTCGGACAGGATGTCGTCGCCGTTGGCGATGTACCACTTCTGGAAGGTCTTGATCGAGTTGCGCACGCGGTCGGCGTTGGGCTCGCCCTGCATGAAATAGAACTGGCCGGCGTGGGTGATCTGGAACTTGGCGACCTCTTCCGGCACGCGGGTGCGCTTGGCGACGATCGACGACGCCTCGTCGATGTGATCGAGCGTCCATTGCAGCGTGCGCTCGCGCGCCGTCAGGAAGGCCTTCACCACCTCGGGATACTTCTCGGCAAAATCGCGCCGCGCGAAGTAGGTCACGCGGCCGGCGTGGTTGATGTACACCCCGTCGTCGGGCGAATGGCCGATCACCTTGAGCTTGCCCGACAGCCATGCGCCGGTGAACGACGTCGCGCCCAGGTGGGCGGTGGTCGCCTCGGTGGCGCCCGACAGCACCGCCGAGATCGCCACCGCGCCGTTGTCGATCGACTCGTAGCGCACCCGGCCCTGGCGTTCGCGCGTGTCGAAGGGCACACCGGCCGCGGCGGCCTGCTCGAACGGCGACGACCAGTAGCAGCTGTTGCGGCTGCTGCCGAACTTCTTGCCGTCGAGGTCGGCCACGGTGTTGACCGCGTCGTTGCTGGCGCTGGCCAGGATCGGTGCGCGGTAGCGGTTCGACGGCCCCGACGACCAGATGATCACGCCGTCCAGGCCATTGGCGCGGTGGATCGTGGCCGGATAGATCATGCGCTGCGCGATCGCGATGGCGCCACCACCGACCGCGGCGGCCTCGGCGCCCAGCAATTCGGCCGAGCCGGCCGCGATCAGGTTGACCTTGCGGGTGCCGATCTTGTCGAACTCTTCCTTGAAGAAGCCCTTCTCGTCGGCGATCGCGGTCCACGGCGACAGCTGCAGATTGATGCTGGGCAGCACCTGGGCGGGTGCGGCGGACGGCGTGGCGGCTTGCGCAGCGGCTTGCGCGGCAACGCTGCCGAGCAGGCCGGCCAGCAGCAGGCCGACGACGCGCAGGCGCCGCGACGAGGCAGCGGCGGCGTGGGGATGGCGGGACGCTTGCATAGTGATCGATCTCGGAAATCCGCACAGGCTCTGGCTGTACGCGATGGGTTGAAACGCAGGACATGAACGAGGAATCGATTCTAGGGAGCACGCCAGCGCCGGCAAAACATCAAGTCTTCATTTGGTTATGGAGACTTTTTTTATGAGTGATTTGCTCATGCCCGAAAGTGCCAGGCGCATTTGTTTATGCGATATCGGCGGATGACAAACGCGGCGCGGCTGCGCGCTAATGACGCGATGACACGCTTAACTCGAATCGCTCGTCCGCTGGCTGTCGGGCTGCTCGCCGCCGCCTGCCTGCCGGGTGCCACGGCCCGGCCCACGGCGGCCACGGCCACGTCGGCCATCGGCGCCAGCGCCGCCACCGCGGGTGCCGACACGCTGGGGCTCGACGTCCTGCGCATCGGCCTGACCGCCGCCGCCATGCCGCTACGCAGTGCCACCCGTGACTACACCGAGGACGGCCTCGAAGCCGCGCTGGCGACAGAACTCGGTCAGCGGTTCGGTGTGCCGGTGGAACTGGTGGCGGTGCCCGCCGCGCGGCAGGCAGCCGCGCTGGCAAGCGGCGACGTCGATGTCGTGCTGGCACGGGCCGTCGATGTCGTCGACAGCGCCAGCGACAGCGGCCGATCCAGCCCCAACGCCGGCGATCACGCCGTGGACGGCGGCACGATAGTCGTCGCGGCCGGCGGCGCCGAAGGCGTCGCGGTCTCGATGCGCTCGGACACGGCGATCCGGCGTTGGCAGGACCTGGCCGGACACCGGCTGTGCGTCGCGCGTGGCAACACCCGGGCGGCCGACCTCGCAGCCCGGCTGGCGCCGGCCACACTCATGATCGTCGATGCGCCGGCGCAGGCGCTGGTGCAGGTGCGCATCGGTGCCTGCGACGCCGCGCTGCTCGAGCAGCCGCAACTGCAAGCTTTGTTCAAGCGCCGCGGCTGGGAGAAGTTTTCGGCCACCTTGCCCGAGCGCGCCAGCGCACCGCTGCAGTGGCGCTTCGCCAGCGAGCGGCAGGACCTGGCCGATCGGCTCGCGCCCGCGCTGACCGCCCTCGCCACGCCGGCCGCCTGGCGCAGCCGGCACGACAAATGGGCGGCCGACGTCGCCTTCGAGGTCTATTACGACCAGATGTCGCCGGACTGCCATTGATGCGCAGCCGCGCCGCGCGCGCCGGTCTGGCGGCGCTTGGGCTGAGCCTGCTGGCGGGTGCTGCCGGCCCGCCGGCCAGGACAGTCGAGACGAGCGCCGCCGGCCCGCCAGCCAGGACAGTCGATACGGGCGCCGCGGCATTGCGGCAGCACTACACCCAGTCCCCGGCGGCATGGCCGGCGGCCTGGCTCGACCCGCCGCCCGCCGACGCTC
>JAEZBO010000175.1 GCA_023427085.1 Pseudomonadota bacterium | reverse complement strand
TCGGCGCCCCGGCCGGTCGCACCTGGGCCGGCCGCCGCCGCGCCGCCCTGCTGTCCCTGGATCTGCTGCAGGATCGCCTGCGCCAATCCCATGCCGGGCGTGGCCAGCTGCAAGGCCAGCTGTTCGTCGGCCATCGACTGCGCCAGCCGCGTGTGGTCGCTGTCGAACAGGCCGTCGCGCGGCGTGGCCTCACGCATGCGCTTGATCATCATTTGCAGGAACAGGGCCTCGAACTGCTTGGCGACCTCGCGCTGCTGGCCCGAGGCCGGGTCGGGCTGCTGGCGGACCTGGTTCTTCAGCGTGTCGAGATTGCGGACGTCGAAGGCCAGCAAATGGGCGTCGGACTGGATGGCCATGGGGTGCCTGGGGCTCGCTCAGATGATCTCGAGCTCGGCGCGCAAGGCGCCGGCGCTCTTCATGGCCTGCAGGATCGACAGCAGGTCCTGCGGCGTGGCGCCCAGCGCGTTCAGCGCCCGCACCACGTCGGCCAGGTTGGCGCTGGTCTGCATGCGCTGCAGGCCACCGCCCTCCTGCCGCACTTCGATCTGGGTATTGGGCACCACCACGGTCTGGCCGCCGCCGAACGGCGTATCGGGCTGCACCACGTCGTTCTGGCGGTTGATGATGACCGACAGGTTGCCGTGCGCCACGGCCGCCTCTTCGATCATCACGGTACGATTCATGACCACCGAGCCGGTGCGGGCATTGATGATGACCTTGGCCGCGACCGGCGCGCGCGCGACCTGCAGATCCTGCACCTGCGAGATGAAGGCCGGCTGGTAATTGGGATCGGCGGGGCCGCGTATCTGAATCACCCGGGCATCCAGCGCGATCGCGGTGTTGGCGCCGAAGCGGCGGTTCAGCGCCTCGACCACGTTCTGCGCGGTGCCGAAGTCGTTGCTGTGCATCTCGAGGTAGATCAGGCCGTCGCGCGAATAGGTGGTCGGCACCGCGCGCTCGATGATGGCGCCGTTGCTGATGCGCCCGCCATTGAGCGTGTTGACCTGCACGCTCGAGCCGCCCGCCTCGGCGCCGGCGCCGCCGACCAGCAGATTGCCCTGCGCGATCGCGTAGACCTGGCCGTCGGCGCCCTTGAGCGGCGTCATCAGCAAGGTGCCGCCGCGCAGGCTCTTGGCGTTGCCCATCGACGAGACCACCACGTCCATGTTCTGGCCCGGCCGCGCGAAGGCCGGCAGCGTCGCGGTGACCATCACGGCCGCGACGTTCTTGAGCTGCATGTTCGAGCCCTGCGGCACCGTGATGCCCAGCTGCGACAGCATATTGGTCAGGCTCTGCTGCGTGAACGGCGTCTGGCGCACCTGGTCGCCGCTGCCGTCCAGGCCCACCACCAGGCCGTAGCCGATCAGCTGGTTGCCGCGCACGCCCTGGATCGAAGCGAGGTCCTTGAGGCGGTCGGCTCGCGCCGCCGCCGGCGCCAGCAGCAGCGCCACGGCCAGCCCTGCCGCCGCCAGCCGCTGCGCGCAAGCGGCCAGTCGGGCCCCGGCGCCGCCACGGCGACGCGGCGCGGCCAGGCGGGACGGGCGGAAACGGAACGGGCGCAAGAAGGGATTCATGTCAGAACGGCGAGATGTTCAGGAAAAAGCGCTGTAGCCAGCCCATGGTCTGGACTTCGTCCAGCGTGCCCTTGGCGCGGTATTCGATGCGCGCATCGGCCACCTGCGTCGACGAGACGGTGCCGGCGCCGGTGATCACGCGCGGATCGACCACGCCCGAGAAGCGCACGTATTCGCTGCCGCGGTTGATGGCGATCTGCTTTTCGCCGGCCACCTGCAGGTTGCCGTTGGGCAGCACGCCGATCACGGTGGTCGTGATGGTGCCCGAAAAGGCATTGTTGGCGCTGGTGTTGCCGGTGCCGTTCATGCTGTTCGAACCCGACAGGTCGGCGTTGTTCTGCGCACCGAGCCAGCTGGGCAAGGCGGCCGGCACCGCGGCCAGCGCCAGCGCGGCCGAGCCGGTCCGGTTGGTGGCGGTCGCCACGCCGCGGTTGGCATTGGTGCGCTCGTTCAGCACCACGGTGACGATGTCGCCGGCATTGCGCGGACGGCGGTCCTCGAACAGCGGATAGCTGCCGTAGACGCTGGGCTGGTAGATCGAGCCATTGGGCACGCCGGCCGGCATCGCCGGTGGCGGCGGCGGCGCCGACAGCGGGCCGGTGACGATCGGCTCGGGCGGGATCATCGCGCAGCCGCCGGCCAGCGCCAGCAGACCGGCAGCCAGACCGCCACGCACCAGGGCAAGGATGTTCATAGCTGGGTCAGGCGGGCCAGCATCTGGTCCGAGGTCTGCACCGCCTTGCTGTTGATTTCGTAGGCGCGCTGCGTCGTGATCATGTTGACCAGTTCCTCGGCGACGTTGACGTTCGAGGTCTCGACGAACTCCTGCATCACCAGGCCGGCGCCGTCCAGGCCCGGCTGCAGCACGTTGGCGGGGCCCGACGCGTCGGTCTCGAGATACAGGTTCTCGCCCATGCTCTGCAGGCCGGTCGGGTTGATGAAGGTCGACAGCTGCAGCTGGCCGACCTGCACGCTGGTGCCGGCCGCGCCCGGTTGCGTCACCGACACCGTGCCGTCGCGCGCGATCGTCAGCGACAGCGCGTTGTCGGGGATGTTGATCGGCGGCTGGATCGTGTAGCCGCCGGCCGTCACCAGCTGGCCGTTCTGGTCGACCTGCAAGGCGCCGTCACGGGTGTAGGCCAGCGTGCCGTCGGGCAGCTCGACCTGGAAGAAGCCCTTGCCCTGGATCGCCACGTCCATGCTGCTGCCGGTGTTGTTCATGTTGCCCTGCGTGTGGATGCGCTCGGTGGCGACCGTGCGCACGCCGGTGCCGACCTGCAGGCCCGAGGGCAGCTGGTTGGCGGCGCCCACCTGTGCGCCCGGCTGGCGCAGCGTCTGGTACATCAGGTCCTCGAACACCGCGCGGGTGCGCTTGAAGCCGTTGGTGCTGACGTTGGCCAGGTTGTTGGAGATCACGTCCATATTGGTCTGTTGCGATTCCAGACCGGTCTTGGAGATCCACAGCGAGCGAATCATGCTTTAACTCCTGTGCCGCCCTGCACGCAGGCGCGGCGTTGAGACTTAGTTACCCGCCGACAGCAGCGCGTTGGCCTGCTGGGCGTTCGTATCGGCGTGCTGGATGACCTTCATCTGCATCTCGAAGCGGCGGGCGTTGTCGATCATGCCGACCATCGCCGCGACCGGGCTGACGTTGCTGGCCTCGATCGCGCCCGAGACGATGCGCACCAGCGGATCGGCCGGCAGCGGCGCGGCCGGCTGGCCGTCGGCGCCGAGCGGCATGCGGAACACGCCGTCGTCGCCGTGCACCAGGCTCTGCTCGGGCGGGTTGACCAGCTTGAGCTGGCCCAGCGCGACGATGTTGTTGGGCGGGTCGCCCGCGCCCAGCGCGGTGATGGTGCCGTCCGACGAGAACGTCAGCGAGGCGCCTTCGGGCACTTCGATGGCCGCGTTGTCGGCCGACAGCACCGGCTGGCCCAGGTAGTTCTGCAACTGGCCGTTGACGCCGACCTGCAGGCCGCCGTTGCGGGTATAGCCCTCGCCGTCCGGCGTCTGCACCGCCAGCCAGCCCGGCCCGGTGATGGCCACGTCGAGCTCGCGGCCGGTGCTCTGGATGTTGCCCAGCGCGAAGTTGTGGCCCGGCGTGCTGCTGGCCACGCCGATGCGCGTGTCCATCGTGCCGTCGCCGACGACCGGCACCGCGCGGTACAGCGCCAGCTGCTCGCGAAAGCCCGGTGTGTTGGCGTTGGCCATGTTGTTGGAGATCACGGCCTGGTTTTCCAGGGTCCGCGATGCGCCGTTCATGGCGGTGTAGACGAGACGGTCCATGCGTTCAGCGGATCTGCATCAGGGTTTGCAGGACCTGGTCCTGGGTCTTGATGGTCTGCGCGTTGGCCTGGTAGGTGCGCTGCGCGATGATCATGTTGACCAGTTCCTGGCTCATGTCGACGTTGGACTCTTCCAGCGCCTGGCCCTTGAGCACCGCCAGGCCATTGGTGCCGGGCTGGCCCAGGATCGGCTGGCCCGAGGCCGAGGTCTCGATCCAGGCGCGCCCGCCGGTGGGCTGCAGGCCCTGCAGGTTGTTGAAGTTGGCCAGCACGATCATGCCGGCGGCCATCTGCTGGCCGTTGGTGTAGTTGGCCTGCATCGTGCCGTTGGCGTCGATCGAGATGCTGGCGAATTCGCCGGTGGCGTAGCCGTTGACGTCGATGGCCTGGGTCAGGTCGCCGCCGTACTGGGTCGTGCCGGTGTAGTTCAGGCCGATGATCAGCGGCTCGGCCGGCGACGCCACGCCGCCCGGCGTGCCGTAGGTGATCGAGACGTTGGGATCGCTGGTCAGGCGGCCTTCGGCCGAGAAGGTCATCTGCAGCGGACCGCCGTCGGCCGGCACGTCGACCGGCTGGCCGTCGACGTAATAATAGGCGTCCCACTGGCTGCTGGTGCCGGCCACGCCTTCGCGCTTGACCAGGTACTGCACCATCTGGTGGGCGTTGCCCAGCGAGTCGTAGACCGAGGTCGGGATCTGGTGGGTGTAGCTGGCCGGATTGGTCGGGTCGAACGGCGTCGCGACGATGGCCGGCTGGAAGGCTTCGAAGCTGGCGAAGTTGGTGAAGCGCGAGGTGCCGGACGGCTGGCCGCCGGCACCGAACTCGACCGTGCGCGCCGCGTTGGCCGGGTCCTGGTAGACACCCTGGGCCGGACCGGCGGCGGCGGCGCCAGCCGCATCGATCCACGAATAGCTGCCGGCGGCGGTGGTGGTGAAATAGAAGGTCTGGTCCTGCGAGCCGTCGGCGGCACCGCCTTGCGGGCGCAACGTGACCTCGCCGCGCTGCTGCGTGACGCCGTTCTGGCTGATCACCGGCGCGTTGGCGTTGACGTTCAGCACCGCGGAGCCGCTCGAGGTGGCCTGCGGCGCGATGTTGCCGCGCGGCACGCGCAGCGGCACCGGGTTCAGGCCGACCACGCCGGCTTCGTAGCCGGTCAGGCGCTGGCCCTGCAGATTGGTGATGAAGCCATCCTTGTCGGCCAGGAACTCGCCATTGCGCGAATACATCACCTGGCCGTTGCCGTCGACCAGCCGGAAGAAACCCTTCGAACCGTCGATGGCGATGTCGAACTGGCCGCCCGTCACCGAGATGTTGCCGACCGTGAAGCGCTGGTTGATGCCGGCGACCTGCACGCCCAGGCCGACCCGCGAGCTGGCATAGACGTCGGAGAAGCTGGCCGACGACGACTTGTAGCCCACCGTGCCGGCGTTGGCGATGTTGTTGCCGATCACATCCAGGTTCTGCGCGGCGGCATTCAAGCCGCTAAGTCCTTGTCCGAAACCCATTTCGTACCTCGTTCGTATGCTGTTGAGTGCCCTGCCCGCGCCCCATGCGCGGCGGGCAGGTTTACATGATCTTGCGGATGTCCATCAGGCTGTAGCGCCCGGCCAGACCCAGGTCCAGCCGCAGGCCGTCGGCGGTGTAGGCCACGCTGCCGACCTTGCCGTAGGTCAGCGGATCGACCGTGACCGGCTCGCCGTCGGCGTTGCGCGCCGCCACCTGCACCGTGTACTTGCCGTCGGGCACGGCCAGGCCGGCGTCGTCCTTGCCGTCCCACTGCACCGAGACGATGCCGACCTGCTGCGCACCCATCTCGATCTTGCGGATCGCCTTGCCGCTGGCGTCCAGGATCGACACGGTCACCGATTCGGTCGGCGACACCACGTCCAGGCCGAACGGCGTGGCCTCGCGCAGGTCGCCATCGGCGCTGCTGCCCAGCGAGATCTTCTCGCCCGGCACCAGCACGCCCTTGCCGATCAGCGCGGCCGCCTGCATCGACTGCGACACGTCCATCTGGCCCGACAGCGCCAGCAGCGTGTTGTTCAACTGCGTGATGCCGTTGACCGTGGACAGCTGGGCTATCTGCGAGGTCACCTGCGCGTTGTCCATCGGGTTGAGCGGGTCCTGGTTCTGCATCTGCGCGATCAGCAGCGTCAGGAAGCGGTCCTGCGTATCGCCGATCAGGTTCTGCGACGCCGCGTTGGCGGTCGAGAACGCGGCCGACGTGGCGTTGCCCGCATTGGTATTGGTGACGGTGGTCATGAAGTGGCGTCCGGCGGGAGGATTACTGGCCGATGGTCAGCGTGCGCTGCATCAGGTTCTTGGCGGTATTGATGACCTCGACGTTGGCCTGGTACGAGCGCGACGCCGAGATCATGTTGACCGTCTCGGCCACCACGTCGACGTTGGGCATGGCGACATAGCCGTTGTCGTTGGCCAGCGGATGCTTGGGGTCGTAGACCATGCGCGCCGGCGAGGTGTCGCGCACCACGCCAGCCACCGCCACGCCACCGATCTCGCTGCCGGCCTGCTGGCCGGCCACCGGCGCCAGCTGGAAGAACACCTGGCGGGCCTGATAGGGCTGGCCGTCGGGGCCGGCGGCGCTTTCGGCATTGGCCATGTTGCTCGCCGAGACGTTCATGCGCTGGGCTTGCGCCGTCATGGCCGAACCGGCGATCTGGAAGATATTGATCAGCGACATTGGTGGTTTCCTCGTGTGGCGGGCTTATTGCTGCATGGCGGCCATCAGGCCCTTGATGCGGCCCGAGATCACCATCAGGCTGGTCTGGTACTTGAGCGTGTTGTCGGCGAAATTGACCCGCTCGACGTCCATGTCGACCGTGTTGCCGTCCAGGCTGGGCTGCACCGGCACGCGGTACATCAGGGCTTGCGGGTCGGGCGAGACCGCCTTGGCCGGGATGTGCCGCGCCGACGTCAGCGACAGGCTGGTGTCGGGCAGGTTCAGGCGGCCATCCATCGCGCCCCGCAAGGCCTGCGCGAAATCGAAGTCGCGCGCCTTGTAGTTAGGCGTGTCGGCGTTGGCGATATTGGAAGACAGCACCTCCTGGCGCTGCGCGCGCAGGCTGATGGACTGCTGGAAGAAATTGAGATCCTGACTGATTCGGTCTGTCATCGTTGGCGTCGGCCCAGAGTGCTGCGCTACCGGTCGGGCTTGAGTGGCCCGGCTTTTCATACGCCATGAATATTAGGATCACCGCAAGTTCAACAATTACCCAAACAAGCCCGGGTTCTTCGGTCAATTCGGGTATTGGCGCCGCCGCGGCCGTTCCTACAATGGCTCACCATGAATCGATATGCGCCGACCCGTGCCGCCAGCCTGCTGGCGCTGGCCTGCCTGGCAGGCCCGGCTGCGCACGCGCAGCCGGCCGCCGCACGAGCCGACGACGCGTTGCCGTCGCCCGACCGCCTCGCGGCGGCCGCCGAGTCGTACCA
>JAEZBO010000172.1 GCA_023427085.1 Pseudomonadota bacterium | reverse complement strand
ACGCCCGCTTGTCGGCGCGATCGCTGCAGAAGGGCCAGCGCTGGCACGTGCTGATGAGGCCTGCGCTGCAACGTCTATCGCGTGTGCTCGCGCAGACCGAGGCCGATGCGCAGCGGATCCGGACCTTGGGCCGGCAGGACGTCCAGGTGCTCGGCAATCTCAAGTTCGATGTCAGCCTGCCGGCCGCCCAGCTGGCCGCCGGCCAGGCCTGGCGCGCGGCGCTCGGCCGGCCGGCGCTGGTGATCGCCAGCACCCGCGAGGGCGAGGAAGCGCCGCTGGTCCGGGCGCTGGCTGCCGCCTTGCTGCACCACGCCACGGGCGGTGTCCACGCGTCCACCGCTGCCTCGGCGCACGCGGCGGCGCAGGACGCGCCGGCGCATGCCGAATCCGCCTCGCCGATCGCCAGCGTGACTTCGTCCGCCCCGCCGCTGTGCTTCGTCGTGCCGCGCCATCCGCAACGTTTCGACGCCGCCGCGCAGGCCCTCGAGCAGGCCGGCCTGACGATGCTGCGGCGCTCGGCGCAGCCCGGTCCGCCGCCGGCGACCGTGCAGGCGGTGCTCGGTGATTCGCTGGGCGAGATGCCGTTCTATTACGCGGCCTGCGACGTGGCGATCGTGGCCGGCAGCTTCGCGCCGTTCGGCGGCCACAACCTGATCGAGGCCTGCGCCGCCGGGCGGCCGGTGATCGTTGGCCCGCACACCGAGAATTTCAAGCAGGCGGTCGAGGATGCGCTGGCGGCCGGCGCGGCGCTGCGGGCCGCCGATGCCGACGAGGCGCTGCGCTTGGCCTTCGCGCTGCTGGCCGATCCGGCGCGGCGCACGCGCATGGCCGAGGCCGCACGGGCCTGGATCGCCGGCCATGCCGGCGCGACCGAACGGATCGTCGCGCGGCTGCCGCTGGCATAAAGGCCGCGCCGGCGGCACTGCGCTGGCAGGCGCTGGCGGTCCGGCCGCAGCGTCAAGGACGCGCGAGCGGCAGCACCTTGACCGCCTCGGCGTTCATCTGGCGCTGCAATTGGACCGGATCGCGGCCCTGTTCGGCCGGCGGGATGCCCATCCAGCCGCGGCCGATGGCGAACAGGGCCACGTTGGCCAGCACGACGAGTACAAAGAGGGCACGCATGGCGGCTCGCTAGAGATCGGCAGACTGTGATGATGCCCCGGCCACGTGCGCCAGTCCATCCAGTACCGGGTGGGAAACGAATTGCAGTGCCGGCGTGTCCAGCCCGCGCGCCTGCGCGGCGCCGGCCAGCAGCGCGCGGGTCTCGGCCTCGACCTCGGGCCAGCCGCCGCCCGAGACGAACAGCGCCGGCGTCACGCCGTAGCGTTGCTGCGCCATCAGCGACTGGCGCAGCAACGCGCCAGCCTGCGCGGCCGCCACGCCGCTGACGATCGCCGCGTGGGTGTCGCGTGGGAAGTCGATGGCCTGGCCGTTGGCTTGCGGCAGTTGCGCGGTGCCGCGCGCCAGCGATTCGCGCATCAGCGCCGGGCCGGGCAGGATCAGGCCGCCGGCAAACTGGTCGTCGGGGCCGATGGTGTCCAGCGTCGTCGCGGTGCCGAAGGTCGCCAGCAGCAGCGGCGGCCGCGGCGCGGCCAGCCCGCGCCAGACGCCGAGCAGGCCCATCCAGCGGTCGGCGCCGAGCTGGGCCGGGTCGGCGTAGCCATTGCGCAGGCCCAGCAGTTCGGCCGTCGGGGTGATCCAGCGCAGCGTGTGGCCGGCCGCGGCCAGCATGGCCTGCAGCCTGGCTGCCATCGGCGCGCCGGCGACGTTCACGCCCAGTGCCGCGGCGCCGTGCGCCGGCCAGGCGGCCAGCCGTTCGGGCAGCGTGTCCAGCTGGGCGTGCGCCAGCGTGATGACCTCGGGCTCGAGCCGGCCGTCGGCTCGGGTCCAGCCCAGCTTGATGCGGCTGTTGCCGGCGTCCAGCAGCAGCGTCATGCCGGCCGCACCGAAATTTCGCCGACCAGGATCGGCTGCGGCCCGGCCGGCGTGTCGACCAGCAGCCGGCCCTGGCTGTCGGTGCCGAGCGCCACGCCTTCGAGCAGCACCTGGCCCTGGTCGATCACCCGAACCGGCGCATCGCGCAGCACGTCGACCAGCGCGTGGCGCGCCACGAACGGCGCGTAGCCGAGCTCGGCGCAGGTCGCGACGGCCTGCTGGCAGGCCAGCACCACCGCCTGCACCAGCTCGGCCGGTTCGTGATGGGTCTGCAACTGCGACCAGTCGGCCACCTCGCGCCCGAGCGCCTGGCTGAGCGCCGCGGCGTTGCGCAGGTTGATGCCGACGCCGACGACGACCACCTGCGCGCCGCTGGCCGCGTGCTTGACGCTTTCGACCAGCACGCCGACCAGCTTGGCCTGGCCGAGCTGAATGTCGTTGGGCCACTTCATGCCCAGCCGCGCGCCGGCCGTGCCGGCCAGTTCGCGCAGCGCCTCGCAGATCGCCACGCCGCAGGCCGGCGACAGCGCCGGCAACTGGCCGAGCGCCATCGGCGCCTCGAAGGCGAACGAGAAGGTCAGCGCGTCGCCGCGGCTGGCCTGCCACGGCCGGCCGGCGCGGCCGCGGCCGCTTTGCTGCAGCCAGGCGCCTTGCAGCCACGGCAGCGGCGCGCCAGCGCCGGCGCGCGCCAGCGCCATCAGATCGGCATTGGTCGAGCCGGTCGATTCGAGCCAGTCGAGGTGGCCGAAGCCGGGCAGCCGCGCGCGCAGCGTGCGCGTCATCAGGTCGGCGCCGGGCAGGGCGCCGGCAGGGTGGGTCGGATTCATGGCCGGGATTTTACGGTGCGCCGGCGCGGCCGCGGCGCTTTGCTACAGTGCAGCCTGCAGACGAACACGCAAACCCGCAGGGATGGAAGCGATGGCAGCTAGAACCGAAATCGAAGTCTTCGACGGCCCGGTCGGTCCGATCGATTGTGCGCTGGACTGGCCGGCCGAGACGCCGCGCGGCTGGGCGCTGGTGCTGCATCCGCATTCGCTGCAGGGCGGCGCGCGCGACAACAAGGTGGTCACCACCATCGCCCGCGCCTGCGTGCAGCAGGGGCTGGTGGCCGTGCGGCCGGACTTTCGCGGCGTCGGCAAATCGGCCGGCGAGTTCGACAAGGCGGTCGGCGAGAGCGAGGACATGCTGGCGCTGATCGAACAGTTCGGCCAGCGTCACGCCGAACTCGCGCAGGGGCGCTGGGTGCTGGGCGGCTTTTCGTTCGGCAGCGCGGTGGCGGCGGCCGTCTACGGCAGCCTGGCCGCGCAGCAGGCGCGCCCGCCCGAGGCGTTGCTGCTGGCCGGCACGGCGGTCAAGCGCTTCGCCGATGGCCGGGGCCAGGTGCCCGAGGACGCGCTGCTGGTGCATGGCGAAGAAGACGACGTGGTGCCGCTGGCCGAAGTGCTCGACTGGGCGCGGCCGCTGAACCTGCCGATCGCCGTGGTGCCGGGCGCCGGCCATTTCTTCCATGGCAAGCTGCTGGTGCTGCGGCAACTGGTGCAGACCCGGCTGCTGGCGCTCGGGCCGGGCTGAACCGTTCGCCACGCCGCGGCGCGCCGGTCCGTCGGCGCGTCAGCCCGGCGGCTGCGCGCGCACGAAGGCTTCGAACTCGTTGATCGGCAGCGGCTTGGCCAGCAGGAAACCCTGCACCTGATCACAGTCCAGGCTGCGCAGCTTCTCCATCTGCGTGGCGGTCTCGACGCCCTCGGCCACCACTTCCATCTTCAGCGAATGCGCCAGCGCGACGATGGCCGAGACGATCGCCTCGCCTTCCTCGCCGTGGGTGTCCAGGCCGTTGGTGAAGAAGCGATCGATCTTGAGCTGCTGCACGCGGAATTGCTGCAGGTAGGCCAGGCTCGAATAGCCGGTGCCAAAATCGTCGATGGCGACCTCGAAGCCGCAGCGATGGAACGCGTGGATCACCTCGGACGTGCGGCGGGCGTTGTCCATCGCCACGCTTTCGGTGATCTCGAAGATCAGCCGGCGCGGCGAGATGCCGGCCTCGCAGGTGATCGCGTGCATGCCTTCGACGATGCCGGGATAGGACAGCTGCTTGGGCGACAGGTTGACCGCGATGACCAACGCCGGAAAGCCCTCTTGGTCCCAGCGCCGCAACTGCTGGCAGACGTGCCGCACCACCCAGTAACCGATCTCGATGATCTGGCCCGAGCGTTCGGCGATCGGGATGAATTCGCCCGGCGGCACCACGCCCAGCGTCGGATGGTCCCAGCGCAGCAGCGCTTCGGCGCCGGTCAGCGCCTGCGTGGCGCCGGAAAACTTGGGCTGGTAGTGCAGCCGCAGGCTGTCGCGCGCCAGCGCGTCCTGCATGCCCTGCTGCAGCAGCAGCACGCGCATGGCCTGCTCGCCCATGCTGGTCTCGTAATACCGGTAGCTGTTGCGGCCCTGGTGCTTGGCCGAATACATCGCGATGTCGGCATGCTTGATCAGCGTCTCGACGTCCTGCGCGTCGCGCGGGTACATCGAGACGCCGATCGACGGCGTGACGCGCAGCGCGGTGCCGCCGGCCCGCAGGTCGTCGCGCATGGCGCGCAGGATGCCGTCGGCGACCTGGCCCGGCAGCGCCTCGCCCTGGGTGTCTTCCAGCACCACGACGAACTCGTCGCCGCCCAGCCGCGCCACCATGTCCTGCGGCCGCACGCACTGGCGCAGCCGCTGCGCGAAGGCCTTGAGCATGCCGTCGCCGACCGCGTGGCCGAGCGAGTCATTGATGGTCTTGAAGCCGTCCAGGTCCATGAACAGCACCGCGAATGGCCGCTGGCGCGGCTGGGCGCGCTGCAGGCACTGGCCCAGGTGCTTGAGCAGCGTCGACCGGTTCGGCAGCTCGGTCAGCGGATCGACGGTCTCGAGCCGGCGCAGCGCGCGCGAGACGCGATGCAACGAGCCGGTCAGCTCGCGCGTCGAGGTGTCGTGGCGCTGTTCGATCAGCGCCAGCGTCAGCGTGATGCCCAGCAGCATCACGGTGATCAGCGCCGCGCTCAGGCCCAGCCCGGTGCCGCTGATGTCGTTGGCGGCCAGGCAGACCGAGCCGGCGGCGAAGTTGGCCGCGGCCATGCCGGTGTAGTGCATGCCGGTGATCGCCGCCGCCATCACCAGCGCGGCGGCCAGCCGCTTGGTGCGCAGCAGGTGTTCCTGCACGCGCAGCCGGTGCGCGATCCACAGCGCGGCGATCGACGCGGCCACCGCGATCAGCACCGACAGCGCGAACAGCGGCGGGTCGTAGCGGATGGCCGGGAACATCTGCATCGCCGCCATGCCCAGGTAATGCATCGCGGCGATGCCGGTGCCCATCACCACGCCGCTCAGCGCCAGGCGCCGGCGGCGCAGCTCGGGCTGGCTGGAGACGTGCAGCGCCAGGTAGGACGCGACGATGGCGATCAGCAGCGAGGCGGCCGTCATGGCCAGGTCGTAGCCGATCTGGATCGGCAGCGTCAGCGCGATCATGCCGACGAAGTGCATGCACCAGATGCCGGTGCCCAGCGATACCGCGCCGCCCACCAGCCACCCTTGGCGGTGCGGATGGCGCCCCAGCAATGCCAGGCGGCTGACCAGGCTGAGCGCCGTATACGATGCCAGCGCTGCGATCAGCAGCGACATCAGGACGATCCGAAAATCGTAGATACCGTTCATAGGGGCGCACGGCGCGTGCGATGGTGGGGCTAAGCCTGCCGCAGGGCAAGGGGGCGCTCATCATAGCTCAGCGCCGGGGTGGCGGTTTTCCGGCATCGGGTAGCATCGGGTTGCACATTCCGCCGCGACGGTCCACCCGCCGCGGAACCGCCGCCGTCGCGGATGGTCCGACTGCCTGCCTATAATTGACAGCCCCCGGATCGCGCCAGGCACGATCCAATCACTCCCTGCGATGCTCATGACGAAATTCCCCGCTCTCGACCGTTATTCCTTCTCCGCCCGCATGGCCCTGGCCGGACTGGCGCTGGCCGTGGCGCCGGCGCTCGCGCCGGCCCAGAACCAGGCGCCGCAAGTGGCGCAGACGGGCAGGCCGGCCGAGGTGCCGGTGGTGCCGGTGTCCGAGGTGTCGACCATCCCGGCGCCGGCGGTGGCCGCGCGGGCGTGGATCGTCGTCGACGTCACCAGCGGCCAGGTGCTGGCCGCTTCCAATCCCGAGCAGCAGGTCGAGCCGGCCTCGCTGACCAAGATCATGACGGCCTACCTGGCCTTCAACGCGGTCGACGAAAAGCGCCTGACGCTGGACCAGCAGGTCAATGTCTCCGAGACCGCCTGGAAGACCGGCGGCTCGCGCATGTTCATCGAGCCGCGCAAGCCGGTGACGGTCGGCGAACTGCTGCAGGGCGTGATCGTGCAGTCGGGCAACGACGCCTCGGTCGCGCTGGCCGAGGCCGTGGCCGGCAGCGAGTCGGCGTTCGCCACGCTGATGAACCAGGAGGCGCAGCGCCTGGGCATGACGCGCACGCACTTCATGAACGCCACCGGCCTGCCCGATCCGCAGCACGTGACCTCGGTGCGCGACCTGGCCACGCTGGCCACGCACCTGATCACCGCCAACCCGCAGCACTATCACTACTACAAGCAGCGCGAGTTCACGTACAACAACATCACGCAGTCGAACCGCAACCGCCTGCTGTGGGCCGATCCCTCGGTCGACGGCATGAAGACCGGCCACACCGATTCGGCCGGCTATTGCCTGGTCGCCACCGCGATGCGCGGCGACCGCCGCATCCTGACCGTGGTGGTCGGCACCGACAGCGAAGCCACCCGCGCCGAGGAAAGCCTGAAGCTGCTGAACTGGAGCTTCCAGAACTTCGACACCGTCAAGCTGTTCGACAAGAGCCAGCCGGCCGTCGAGGCGCGCGTGTGGGAAGGCAAGGCGCAGACCGTCAAGCTCGGCCCGCCCGAGCCGGTCTGGGTCACCGTGCCGCGCGGCAAGGCCAGCGAGATCAAGCCGGTCGCGCAGCGTCCCGATCCGCTGGTCGCGCCGCTCGAGCAGGGCCAGGCCATCGGTACCGTGGCGCTGACGCTGGACGGCAAGAACCTGCGCGTCGACCCGCTGGTGGTGCAGGAAACCGTCGAACGCGCCGGCTTCTTCGGCCGCATGACCGACATGGTCAAGCGCTGGTTCGAATAAGCCGCGACGAGGCCGCGCCATGCCGATACCCGGGGTCGCTGCCGGTACGCCGGCCTACCTGAACGGCGAGTTCCTGCCGGTCGAGCAGGCGCGGGTATCGGTGCTCGATCGCGGTTTCATCTACGGCGACGGCATCTACGAGGTCGTGCCGGTCTACGGCCGGCGGCCGTTCCGGCTCGACGAGCACCTGGCCCGGCTGGCCCGCAGCCTGGCCGCGGTGCGCATCGCCGCGCCGCGCGAGGCGGCCGACTGGCCCGCGCTGGTGCATGAGCTGGCCCGCCGCAGCCCGACTCCCGATACGCTGGTCTACCTGCAGGTCACGCGCGGCGTGGCCAGGCGCGACCACGCCTTTCCCACCGACCCCGAGGTCGTGCCGACCGTGTTCGGCATGGCCACGCCTTTCGTGCCGCCCGGCGAGGCAGTGCGCCGCGACGGCCTGCGCGTGATCGCCATCGAGGACGAGCGCTGGCTCAATTGCCACGTCAAGGCGACCTCGCTGCTGGGCAACGTGCTGGCCAAGCAGCGCGCCATCGACGCCGGCGTCGACGAGGTCGTGCAGTTTCGCGGCGAGCAGCTGACCGAAGGCTCGGCCAGCAACATCTGGGTGGTGCGCGACGCGACGCTGCTGGCGCCGCCGGTGGGCCGCCACATCCTCGAGGGCATCCGTTACGGCCTGATCGGCGAACTGGCGGCCGAGCTGGGCCTGCCGTTCGAGGCACGGCCGCTGACGCGCGCCGAGGTGGCCGGCGCCGACGAGCTGCTGATCACGTCGGCGTCGCGCGAGATCCTGCCGATCGTGCAGATGGATGGCGTGGCGGTCGGCCGGGGCGTGCCCGGCCCGGTCTATGCCCGCCTGCGCGCCGCCTACGACGGGCGCCTGCGCGCGCTGCGCGATCAGCCGGCAGTATGATTGGCGGTTCTTCCAGCCGCCGCCCGCCCGCGTGCGCGGCGGCGCTTTTGCCTGGTGTGCCCATCATGAACATCCCGCCCGAACAGTCGCTCATCGAATACCCCTCCGACTTCCCCATCAAGGTGATGGGGCGCCAGGATCCGACGCTGGCGCAGGTGCTGACCGAGCTGGTGCAGCAGTTCGACCCGCAGTTCGATCCGGCCACGGTCGAGATGCGGCCCAGCAAGGGCGGCAACTACATCGGCCTGACCTTCACGGTGCGCGCGACCTCGCGCGAGCAGCTCGACGGGCTGTATCGCGCGCTGCACGGCCACCCCATGGTGTCGATCGTCCTCTGATGCCGCTGCCCGCGCACTGGCTGGCGCGGCCGGCCGACTATGCCGGCACCTGGCAGGCGATGCGCGACTACACCGAGTCGCGCGACGCCGCCGCGCCCGACCAGATCTGGCTGGCCGAGCATGCGTCGGTCTACACGCTGGGCCAGGCCGGACTGCCCGAGCACGTGCTCGACGCGCGCGGCATCGCGGTGGTGCGCACCGATCGCGGCGGCCAGGTGACCTATCACGGGCCGGGCCAGCTGCTGGTCTATCCGTTGATCGACCTGCGCCGCGCCGGGCTGCTGGTCAAGGGCTACGTGCAGGCGCTCGAGCAGGCCGTGATCGACATGCTGGCCGGGCAGGGCGTGGCCGCCTGTCGCAAGCCCGGCGCGCCGGGCGTGTACGTGGCGGTGGCCGGCGGCGAGCTGGCCAAGATCGCCGCGCTCGGCATCAAGATCCGCCAGGGCTGCGCCTATCACGGGCTGGCGCTGAACGTCGACATGGACCTGGCGCCGTTCGCCGGCATCAACCCTTGCGGCTACCAGGGGCTGCAGGCCACCGACCTGGCCGCGCACGGCGTGCGGCTGTCGCTCGAGCAGGCCGCGGCGCTGCTGCTGCCCCACGTACAGCGCGCCTGCAGGCCCGGCGCGGCCGCTGGCTGAGGCGTTACACTGGGGGTTTTCCCCGGCCGGCGCGGCCCGTCGCGCCCGCACATAGGTGTTCCATGACTGCACCCGTCAATCCGACCGATCGCGTCGCGACCGACCGTGTCGAATCCGCCCCGCCCGCCGCCGCTGCGCCGGCTGTCTACGACGCCACGCAAAAACAGAAGGCCCAGGCCAAGACCGCGCGCATCCCGATCAAGGTGATCCCGGTCGAGCGCCTGAAAAAGCCCGAATGGATCCGCGTGCGCGCGGCCACGCCGGGCTCGCGCTTCTACGACATCAAGCGCATCCTGCGCGAGCACAACCTGCACACGGTCTGCGAAGAAGCCTCGTGTCCGAACATCGGTGAGTGCTTCGGCAAGGGTACGGCCACCTTCATGATCATGGGCGACAAGTGCACGCGCCGCTGCCCCTTCTGTGACGTCGGCCACGGCCGGCCCGATCCGCTCGACGTGAACGAGCCGCTGAACCTGGCGCGCACCATCGGCGCGCTCAAGCTGTCGTACGTGGTGATCACCTCGGTCGACCGCGACGATCTGCGCGACGGCGGCGCCGGCCATTTCGTCGAGTGCATCCGCCAGGTGCGCGAGCATTCGCCGAGCACCCGCATCGAGGTGCTGGTGCCCGATTTCCGCGGCCGCCTGGACCGCGCGCTGGGCATCCTGGATGCCTGCCCGCCCGACGTGATGAACCACAATCTCGAGACCGTGCCGCGCCTGTACAAGCAGGCGCGCCCGGGCTCGGACTACCAGCACTCGCTGCGGCTGCTGTCCGAGTTCAAGGCGCTGCACCCCGAGACCCCGACCAAGTCCGGCCTGATGCTGGGCCTGGGCGAGACCGACGAAGAGATCCTGCAGGTGATGCGCGACATGCGCGAGCACAAGGTCGACATGCTGACCATCGGCCAGTACCTGCAGCCCTCCGAGCATCACCTGCCGGTGCTGCGCTACGTGCATCCCGATACCTTCGCGATGTTCGAGCGCGAGGCCTACGCGATGGGCTTCACGCACGCGGCGGTCGGCGCGATGGTGCGCTCGTCGTATCACGCGGACGAACAGGCGCACGCCGCCGGCGTGCAATAGACCACGCCGATCAGGCGTACAACCAAGGAAAAGGACAGGATGGATCTGGGGATCGCAGGCAAGACCGCGCTGGTAGGCGGCGCAAGCAAGGGTCTGGGCTACGGCTGCGCGCTGGCGCTGGTGCGCGAGGGCGTCAACGTGGTCATCGTGGCACGCGGCGAAGAGGCGCTGTCGCAGGCGCGCGAGCGGCTGCTGCAAGAACGCGCCAACGCCGACACCTTCGTCAAGGCGGTCGCCACCGACATCACCACGCCGCAGGGCCGCGAGGCGGCCTTCGCCGCGCACCGCGACTACGACATCGTGGTCACCAACGCCGGCGGCCCGCCCCCGGGCGACTTCCGTGACTGGCAGCGCGAGCAATGGCTGGCCGCGGTCGAGGCCAACATGCTGACGCCGATCGAACTGATCCGCGCCACCGTCGACGGCATGGCGCAGCGCGGCTTCGGCCGCATCGTCAACATCACGTCCAGCGCCGTCAAGGCGCCGATCGACGTGCTGGGCCTGTCCAACGGCGCCCGTAGCGGCCTGACCGGCTTCGTGGCCGGCGTGGCGCGCAGCGGCATCGCCGCCCGCGGTGTCACGATCAACAACCTGCTGCCCGGCGCGTTCGCGACCGACCGGCTCAATTCGGCGATCGCGGCGGCCGCCAGCAAGTCAGGCAAGGACGCTCAGGACGTGCGCGCCGCGCGCCAGGCCGGCATCCCGGCCCAGCGCTTCGGCAACGCCGAAGAGTTCGGTGCGATCTGCGCCTTCCTGTGCAGCGTGCACGCCGGCTACATGACCGGCCAGAACGTGCTGGCCGACGGCGGCGCCTACCCGGGCACCTACTGAGGCCGCGGCGCGCCTGGCGCGCGCCGTCCCCCGGCGGTTGAAGTAAAGCAAGGCCTGGCGGATGCCAGGCCTTTTGTTTTGCCTGGGCGACGGCTGGCCGGCGGCCCACGTCGCCGGGCACCAAAAAGGGGACGCGTCGAAGCCCCATTGTTGCGCCGCAGCTTAGGGTAAGCCCTGAGAATTCCTGGCTTTTTTGGGTCCTGCGAGCCGTTAGAATCTGTCCATAAAGTAAACAGTCAATCCACAATATGGACAATTGCTCATGCCGGTAGACAAGCCCGAAGTCGATCCGATGATGCCGTACCAGTATCCGAATCCCCCGGAAGCACTGCCGGAAATCGTCATCCCCAACGCCATCCCCACCGACGACCGCCTGTGGGTGCCGCAAGCCGAGAACGTCTGGTTCCGCCCGCTCTGTCTGAACGCCAGCCAGGGCTACTGGATGAACCTGCTGAAGGTGCGCAAGTCCGGCGTGCTGAGCCGCCACCGCCATCCGCAGGCGGTGCACGGTTTTGTGCTCAAGGGCCGCTGGAAGTACCTCGAGCACGACTGGTGGGCCGAGGAAGGCGGCTACGTGTTCGAGCCGCCCGGCGAGACGCACACGCTGTACGTGCCGCCCGACGTCGAGGAGATGATCACCTACTTCCAGGTCAACGGGATCATGTACTACACCGACCCCTGGGGTAACGGCAACGGCTACGAAGACGTCTTCACGAAGATCGAGATGTGCAAGAAACACTTCGCCGCGGTCGGCCTGGGCGAAGACTACGTCAAGCAGTTCATCCGTTGATCATGCAAGCAGCCAAAGCCCACTACGACTTCTCGGGCCGTGTCGCCGTGGTGACCGGCGGCAGCAACGGCATCGGCGCGCAGATCGCCACGCAGCTGCGGGCACACGGCGCCCAGGTGGCGGTGTGGGACCTGGCGCCGCCGGCCGGCGATGCGCTGGCCTGCCAGGTCGACGTGACCGACCGCGACAGCGTGGCGCGTGCCTGCGCGCAGACGATCGAACGCGCCGGCGCCATCCACATGCTGGTCAACAACGCCGGTTACGCCGGGCCGACCGTGCCGGTCGATCAATACGATCCGCTGGCGTGGGACCGCATCATCGAGGTCAACCTGACCGGCGTGTTCAACGTCTGCCGCGTGGTGGCCGCGCACATGCGCGCGACCGGCACCGGCCGCATCGTCAACATCGCCTCGCTGGCCGGCAAGGAAGGCACGCCCAACGCGGCCGCCTACAGCGCGGCCAAGGCCGGCGTGCTGGCGCTGACCAAGTCGCTGGGCAAGGAGTTCGCGGCGACCGAGGTGCGCGTCAACGCGGTGGCCCCGGCGGCGGTGCGCACCAGCCTGCTCGAGCAGATGTCGCCCGCGCACGTGCAGACCATGATCGACAAGAGCCCGATGAAGCGGCTGGGCGAGCCCGAAGAAGTCGGCGAGCTGGTGGCCTGGCTGTGTTCGGACTCGTGCACCTTCAATACCGGCGCGGTGTTCGACCTGTCGGGCGGGCGCGCCACCTATTGATTTCCGACATCACGCCGTGCCCAGGGGGCGCGGCAGACAGAAACGACGCGCGCCATCGCGGCGCGACTCACCCCACATGGAGACGAAGCATATGAAGACATTTACCCTGCGCACCGCGGCCTTCGCGCTGGCCGCCACCTTTGCGGCAGGCGCCGCGCAGGCCGCCTACCCCGAGCGTCCGATCCAGCTGATCGTGCCGTGGGCGGCCGGCGGCGGCACCGATTCGGTGGCGCGCTTCCTGGCCACCGGCCTGGAGCAGGAGCTGGGCAAGCCGGTCAACGTGGTCAACCGTCCCGGCGCCGGTGGCGTGATCGGCCACACCGCGATCGCGCGCGCGCGTGCCGACGGCTACACCATCGGCCTGGCGACCGCCGAGCTGGCGACCTATCACTGGATGAAGACCTCGCCGACCTCGTACAAGGACATGCAGGCGATCTCGCAGGTGAACTTCGACGCCGCCGGCTTCAGCGTGCACGCCGACAGCCCGTGGCAGGACGTCAACGCGGCCTTCGAGGCCATCAAGGCCGAGCCCGGCAAGTACAAGCTGTCGGGCATCCCGACCGGCGCGGCCTATCACCTGGCGCTGGCGCGCGCGCTGAACGATGCCGGCATCAACCCGCGCAACGTCGTGGTGGTGCCGAGCCAGGGCGCGGCGCCTGGCTTCCAGGAACTGGCCGCCGGCGGCGTGCAGATGGTGACCTCGGCGGTGCCCGAAGGCAAGTCGATGCGCGATGCCGGCATCATCAAGACGCTGGCGGTGATCGCCGACGAGCGCCTGGAGGCCTATCCCGACATCCCGACCCTCGGCGAAGTCACCGGCCGGCCGCTGTCGGCCGGCACCTGGCGCGGCCTGATCGGCCCCAAGGGCATGCCCGAGGAAGCCGTCACGCGCCTGGCCGAGGCGACCCGCAAGGTCACCGAGACCGAGCAGTTCAAGGAACTGATGGGCAAGGCCGGTTTCGGCGTGAAGTGGAGCAACCCCGCCGACTTCGAGGCCTTCATGGCCGAGTCGGACGCCAGCAGCGGCGAGCTGATCAAGCAGCTCGAGCTGGTGCGCTAAGCGGGCAGGCGCGGTACCAGCGCGGACGGAGACAGCCATGCGACTCAACGACGCCGTGATCGGCATCCTGTTGGGCATCTTCAGCGTATTGCTGCTGATGTATGCCCGCACCCTGCCCGAGATGCCCAATCTGGGCCACGGGCCGGGGACCTTTCCGACGCTGGTCGGGTATGGACTGCTGCTGGGCGCGGTCGGGCTGATCGTGTCGGGCCTGCGGGCCCGCGC
>JAEZBO010000163.1 GCA_023427085.1 Pseudomonadota bacterium | reverse complement strand
CGACAGCGCCGAGGCCGGCGCCGCCTCTCCGTCCGGCGCGGCGCGGCCGACCGCCCGGGCCGCCTCGATCGACGCCATCGACCAGCAGGCCGGCGCGCTGCCGGCGCTGCATGCGCTGCTGATCCGCCAGCACGACCAGGATCTGCTGGCCAGCCGCTACCGCGGCCCCGGCCTGGACACGCCGGTGAACATCAAGTCGGCGTCCAAGAGCCTGATTTCGGCGATGGTCGGGCGCGCCATCGCCGATGGCCTGATCGACGGCGTGCACGCGCCGATCGACGCGCTGCTGCGCAAGCGCCTGCCGGCCGATGCCAATCCGCGGCTGGGCGAGGTCAGCGTCGAAGACCTGCTGACGATGCGCGCCGGGCTCGAACGCACCTCGGGGCCCTTCTACGGGCGCTGGGTCGCCAGCCGCGACTGGGTCGCCTATGCAGTCTCGCGCCCCTTCGTGGCCGAACCCGGCTCCGTCATGCTCTATTCGACCGGCAGCTCGCACCTGCTGTCGGCGATCCTGACCGACGCCTCGGGCCGCAGCACCTTGCGGCTGGCGCAGGACTGGTTCGGCGATCCGCTCGATCTGCGCATCGGTGGCTGGGACCGCGATCCACAAGGCGTCTACCTGGGCGGCAACAACATGTCGGTGTCGCCGCGCGCCTTGCTGCGCTTTGGCGAGATGATGCGCCAGGACGGCCGGGCCGGTGGCACACAGGTGGTGCCGCGCGACTACAGCCAGGCCTCGTGGCAGCCGCGCACCCAGTCGCCGTTCACCGGCCACGCCTACGGCTATGGCTGGTTCATCACCGAGGCGCACGGCCATCCGATCCGTTATGCCTGGGGCTACGGCGGGCAGTTGCTGTACGTGCTGCCGACGCTGGGCGCCAGCGTCGTGATGATCTCCGATCCCGGCCAGCCCTCGGGCCGCAACGGCTACGCGCAAAGCCTGCACGGCCTGCTGGCCGAGCGGATCGTGCCGGCGCTGGCCGGCGCCGCCTGAGGCCGTCCGGGCCGCGTCGGCGAAAGCCGACAACCGAGGGGACACATCAGTAGGCAGGCGTGACGCTTATCGGGATAATACGTGCGCCCAGCACCGGGCCTGCCTCCGATAAGCCATGTCCCGTCTGCTGCCGTCGATCCTGCGCCTGCCTGCATCGCCCCCCTACCGGCGGCCGGCCGACCTGAGCTATGGCGCCGACGACCGGCCGCCCTGGACCGGGCTGCTGGGCCTGGCGGTGCAGCACGGCACCACCGCGCTGGCGCTGATCGCCTACGTGCTGGCGATGGCGCAACTGGCCGGCCTCACCATCGAACAGACCCGCCACCTGGTGGCCGCGTCGGTGCTCGGCATGGCGCTGGCCACCGGCCTGCAGGCCTGGGGCGGGCGCACCGGCGCCGGCCAGCTCATCGTCCACATCCCCGACCCCACCCAACTGACCGTCATGGCGGCGCTGGCCAGCCAGTTCGGCGCCGGCGCACTGGTGATCGGCGCGCTGGTGCACGGTGGCGTCGGCCTGCTGGTGGCGCAATGCATCCCGCGCCTGCGCGCGCTGCTGCCGCCCACGATCTCGGGCATCGTCGCGATGATGGGCGGCTTCATGCTGGCGGCGCCCGGCATCGCGCACCTGTCCGGCGCCACCAGCGTCAACGCGCCGTCGGCGCCGGCACTGCTGGTCGGCTGCGTGACGCTGGCCACGGTGGTCGCGCTGTCGGTCTGGGGCTCGCAACGCACCCGCCTGTACGCGCTGCTGGGCGGTCTCGCGGTCGGCCTGGTCGCGGCCATGCTGACCGGCCAGATGCGCGGCGGCGAACTGCTGGCGCAGACGCCGGTGTTCGCGCTGCCGATGCCGGTCGTGCCGGTGCTGGACGTCGATCCCGGCCTGCTGCTGGCGGTCGCGCTGCTGAGCGTGCTGCTGCAGCTCGATACGCTGGGCACGGTCGCGCTGATGGACAAGATGAACAACGCCGACTGGCGCCGCACCAACATGCGCCAGGTCAGCGGCGCGATCCGTGCCGGCTCGCTGGGCAACATCGCCGGCAGCGTGCTGGGCGCGTTTCCGACCTGCACCTCGTCGGCGTCGATCGCGCTCAGCCACATCAGCCGCTGCACCTCGCGGCGGGTCGGCCTGGCGGTCGCGGCGCTGTTGGCCCTCATCGCCTTCCTGCCGCAGATCACGCTGGCGCTGACGCTGATCCCGACGCCGATCATCGGCGCGATCGAGGTCTACGCGGCGGCCTACCTGATCGTCTCGGGCATCGAGCTGGTCGCCTCGCGCGCCATGGATGCCCGCGCGATCTTCATGGTCGGCCTGTCCTTCGTCACCGGCATCGCCGTGATGGTGCAGCCCAAACTGGGCCAGCAGCTACCCGCGTCGCTGCAGTTCCTGGCCAGCAACGGCATCATCACCGGCGGCCTGACCGCCATCGCGCTGAACCTGCTGTTCCGCGTCGGCGTCTCGCAACGCAAGGACGTCGCGCTCGATGCGCCCGGCCGGCCGGTCGGCGACCAGGTGGTCGAGACCATCGAACGCTGGGGCGGGCTGTGGCTGGTGCGCCGCGAGGTGCTCAAGCGCGCCGCGTCGGCCGCGCTCGAGGCCGCCGAACTGGTGGCCGCCAGCGGCCGCGCGCCGCAGGCGCTGCGCGCCAGCTTCGACGAATTCCGTCTCGTCATCGAACTGGTGCACAATGGCGCGCCGATGGCGCTGCACGCGGACGACGCCGACACGCTGGCGCAGCTGCTGGAGGCCGACGACGATGACTTCGAGCACCACATCGAGCAGGCGCTGGCGCGCACTTCGCGCACCTTGCTGCGGCGGCTGGCCGACCGTGTCGAGACCGGCACGCGCGGCGAGCAGGCCTACCTGCGACTGACCTTCGACCATTGAGCCTTCCTGCCGAGCGCCCATGTCCCACGACGACGATGCCCTGACGCTGCATGCCGGCCAGCCCCTGGTGCAGGAAGGCCTGGCCTGGCTCGAGCGGATTGCCGAACGCGACAGCTGGCCGGCCGCGCTGCGCTTCCAGCTGACCTTGTGTCTCGAAGAGGCGCTGGCCAATGTGCAGGCGCATGGGCACGGCGGTGCCGGCCCGGGCGACGCGGCGCGCGTGCGGCTGGCCTGCCGGCGCCAGGGCCGCGCGGTCGCGCTCGAGATCGCCGACAACGGCCCGCCTTTCGATCCCACCGCGGCGACGCTGGCGCCGCTGGCCGCCACGCTGGACGACGCGCTGCCCGGCGGCCACGGCCTGCGGCTGATGCGCCACTACCTGTCTTCGATGTCCTACCAATACCAGGCCGGCGAGAACCGCCTGACGCTGATCTCGCTGGAGAGCTTGCCCGATGCCGACTGATTCGTTACGCGGCAAGATCTTCCTGCTGGTGGTCGCGATCCTGCTCGCGGTCGCCGGCTTCACGATGCTGGTCACGCGCTATACCGTCACCGAGACCGTGGTCGCCAGCGAGCAACAGGCTGCCGACAACGTGCTGGACCTGCTCGAACGCGACCTGCAGGCCCGCTGGGCGGCCTCGCTGAACGACAAGATCTCGGCGGTGCGCGGCGGCCGGCGCCAGCTGCGCGAAAGCGGCCAGGTGGTGCAGACCGTGCTGGCCAGCTACGCCGACCTGGCGCAGCGCGGCGTCGTCACGCCCGGCGCCGCGCAAGGCCTGGCGCGCCGGTGGATCAATCAGCTCGAGCTGGGCGGCAGCCGCTATGCGCTGCTGTTCGACGAGCACGGCGCGGTGCTGGCCAGCGGCCGGCCCGATCTGGTCGATCGCGACATCTCGCAGATCCGCGATTTCAAGAGCCGCCCGCTGGGCACGACGATGTACGACGAGAGCCGCACGCAGGGCTCGGCCTACGCGATCTACCGCGACACCTTCGCGACCACCGCCAGCGGCAGCCCCTTGCGCTACGCCTACTTCGGCTACTTCCAGCCGTGGAACTGGGTGGTGGCGATCTCCGACAGCGCCGACCCGCTGGTCGACCAGATCGGCGCGCAACGCCGCCAGATGGAGCAGGGCCTGGCCGAAACGCTGTCGGCGCTGACGCTGGCGACCTCCGGCTTCGTGTTCGTGGTCGAAGGCGACCAGCGCATGATCGTGCCGCCGCCCGCCGCGGCCGGTGCCCTGTGGCAGGCACGCGACAGCGCCACCGGCCAGCCGATCGGCGAGCTGCTGGCGCGGCTGCGCACCCAGTCGCCGCGCGGCCACTTCCTGTTCGACTCGGGTCAGGGCCGCTGGCGCATCGACGCCTCGTATTTCAAGCCGCTGGGCTGGACCGTCGCCACCGCCGTGCCCGAGCAGGACCTGACCGCGCCGGCGGCCCGGCTGCTGAACCGGCAAGCGGCGATCTTCGGCGTGATGCTGGCGCTGGGCCTGGCGCTGGCCTGGTGGGTCGCGGCCCGCATGGCCCGCCCGCTCGACCTGCTGACCCGCTATGCGCGCCAGTTGCCCGACGAGGACCTGACCGCGCCGACGCCGGCGCCGGCGCAGATCCAGCGCTGGTCCGAATCGCGCCAGGACGAGGTCGGCCGGCTGGCGCGCTCGTTCCTGTTCATGCGCGAGAAGCTGCGCGGCAACGTCGCCAGCCTGATGACCGAAGTCAGCGCCCGCCAGCGCATCGAGAGCGAACTGAACATCGCCCGCGACATCCAGCTCGGCCTGCTGCCCTTGCCGCTGCCGCGCGCGATCGGCCAGCGGCTCGACCTGCACGCCACCATGGTCGCGGCCAAGGAGGTCGGCGGCGACCTGTACGACTATTTCCCGCTGGACGAGGACCGCTACTGCCTGGTGATCGGCGACGTCTCCGACAAGGGCGTGCCGGCCGCGCTGTTCATGGCGGTGACACGCACGCTGATCCGCTCGGCCGCCGAGGAAGTCTACGATCCGGCCCGCATCGTCGAGCGCGTCAACACCCGGCTGGCCGAGAACAATCCCAACATGATGTTCACCACGCTGATGCTGGGCGCGCTGGACCTGCGCACCGGCGACTTCACGTGGGTCAACGCCGGCCACCCGGCGCCGCTGGTGATCGGGCTGGACGGCCGCGTGCGGGTGCTCGAGGGCCGCAGCGGCACGGCCTGTGGCGTGGCCGAAGGCCTGAGCTACCGGCCACTGCACACGCGGATCGATCCGGGTGAAATGATCGTCGGCTTCACCGACGGCGTGACCGAGGCGTTCGGCGCCGACGGCAGCTACTACGGCGACGCGCGGATGCACGCGCTGCTCGAGCGCACCGGCGGTAGTGCCCAGGCGCGCGCGCAGGCCCTGCTGGACGACGTGCGCGCCTTCGCCGGCGCGGTCGAGCAGTCCGACGACATCACGCTGATCCTGGCA
The DNA here is from genome assembly GCA_023427085.1 of Pseudomonadota bacterium. Lineage (GTDB taxonomy): Bacteria > Pseudomonadota > Gammaproteobacteria > Burkholderiales > Burkholderiaceae_B > Orrella. The sequence continues at coordinate 4,104 of JAEZBO010000163.1, read as the reverse complement.
AGCCGCCGCTGACCGACGTATCGCCGCAACATGGGACGCGCATAATCGCGTCTCGCTAACCCTAAGCGGGTCCGGCCCTATGGCATTCCCGCGGGTCCGCCGTTAATCTGTCGCGCAAAAGCTGGCGCATGACCAGCCCCTCGTCCTCAGCGACGTCGCGCCTCACCTCTCTCTCTTGTTGGCGTAGCTCCCCCCTATGAAAAAGCTTGGCCTGGAAATGGAAATGGTCGTGGCCGACGCGACCACCGGCCGCAGCCACTGCATCGGCCCGTACTTCACGGCGCTGGCGCGGCTCAAGACCGAACGCGGCCAGCCGACCCGCGTCAAGCGCGCCGGCGCGCAGATCGTCGCGCTGCTGGGCGAACACGGCGAAAGCGGGCTGGACAACGCCTTCAACCATCTCGAAAGCGCACTCGGCCCGGTGGCCGGCGGCGACGGCGGGCTGGCGCGGCTCGATGCGCTGATGCGCGCCGAGCTCGGCGACGTGATCGACGCGCTGCACGAAGAAGGCGCGGTGCTGCTGAACGTCTCCGAGCACCCCGACTGCCCGGTCGACGAAGACTTCTACCGGCGCGTGCGCGCACCCAAGCCGATCTACGATTATTGGGTCGGCCATCGCGGCTGGTCGCATCGCATGGGCATCGACGCCAAGGCGCAGAATGGCCCGACCACCTCGGTGGCGCTGCACGATGCGGCGCGGGCGCTCAACGTGGTGCTGGCCCTGGCGCCGGCGTCGATCGCGCTGTTCGCCAACAGCCCGCTCGAGGCCGGCCGCGTCACCGGCCTGAAGGAAAACCGCCTGTCGATCTGGCCGCGGATGTTCTCGACCAGCCGCTTCGGCTGCGACGAACGGCTGTCGCGCACGCCCGAGCAGCCCTACGCCGGCCTGGGCGACTATTTTCAGCGCGCCTACGGCTCCGGCACCACCATGCACACGGTGCCTTGCGGCCAGGGCCTGGACTACAAGGGCAGCAGCCATACCGCGCGCGTGCACGGCGATCCGTCGCTGCTCGAATTCCTGGCCCAGCCGCAGTGGCCGGCCACCGCCTGCGGCAGCGGCGAGCCGATCATGCTGGCGTCCAGCGCGCTGCATTTCGAACACATGCAGTTCAGCCCCTTCCTGGACGCGCGCTTCCGGTTCCGTTTCGGCAGCCACCCCGAGCGCGCCGAGCTGCTGGCCGCGCTGGCGCGCCCGGGCGAACTCGAAGACCTGCTGGCCCGCCACGACGCCGAGGGCTATATCGAATGCCGCATGCCGGGCGCCAATTTTGCCGATGCCAGCCTGATGGCCGAGACCGGCCGCGAGCTGGCGGCCGGCGTGACGCTGGCGCCAGCGGCGATCCAGGCTGGCCTGCTGGCCAATCTCGCGCAGGCCGAGGCGCTGGTGCGGGATTGGGGCTGGCAGCGGCTGCGCGATCTGCGCCCGGGCGCGATCGCCCACGCGCTGCACGATGCCGATGTCCATGCGCTGGCCGGCGAGGTGCTGGCGGTCGCGCGCGAGGGCCTGGCCGCGGCCGATCGTGGCCGGCTCGATTACGTATCGTGGGTGTGGGCCCATCGCCGCACCGGCGCCGACCGCACGCTCGAGCAATGGCTGGCCGCCAGCGGCACGCCCGAACAGCGCCTGGCGGCGCTGGCCGCGCAGCGCACCGTGCTGCATCCGCGCCTGCTGACGGCCCGCGCCGAGGCCGTCGCGCTCGGCTGACTCGTGAAGGCGAGGGCGCGGTAACGGCCGGCTCGCGGCTCGCCGCGTCGACCGCGGCGACGCCATCACGCCGGCGCCTGGCGCCGACCGGCGCCCCGGCCGCTCTCAGTCGGCCAGGTCGCGGCCCTGGCCGTCGTAGACTTCGTCGGACGACAACAGGATGTCGATGGGCGGGTCGAAGCCGATCAGCTCGGCGGTCTTGAGGTTCAGCGCGATCTCGGACGGCGACAGCCAGATCTGGCTCAGTGCGCGCGGGCTGGCGCCATGGAAGATGCGCGCCACCGTCTCGGCGTGGAACAGCCCGACCGGCACGTAGTCGGCCTGCGCCATGCTCATCAGCACGCCCTGGCGCACTTCGTCGGACCCCAGCATCGAGAAGCTCGGCACCTTGGCCTGTATCAGGCTGCGTTGGATCGCCGGCATCGACTCGGCGCTGACGCCGCGGTGCACGGTCAGGTAGACGGCATCGACCTTGGGCGCGATCTGCGCGTAGCAGTCCTGCGCGCCGGCACGCGCCGCCTCGGGCGTCACATTGTTGAACGGCGCGTGGCAGGCCTCGACCGCGAAGCCCAGCGCCTGCGCCATCTGCTCGACCGCGGCAACGCCGCCGAAGGTGCGGCCCTCGGCGCTGTCTTCGTAGACCACGCCGAGCCGCTTGAACGGCACGATGCTGTGGAACAGCCGCACCTGCGCCTGGTAGCGTTCGGGCTCGACCTTGGCGTGGATGTGGTCGCGGCCGCTGTCGGCCGCGCTGGCGACGATCTTGGACGCGACCGGGTCGCTGGTCGACGCGACGATGGTCGGCACCGGCGTCATCGCCGGCGCGGCCATGTCCTGGCCGGCCCAGGTGCCCATCGCGATCACCAGGTCGATGTCGCGCTGGCGCGACAGTCGGGTCGACAGCGCCTCGCGGGTCGGGCCGCGCAAGGCGGTGTCGAAGTTGCCGGCGCTGTAGTAGCCGTCGCCGACGAACTCGACGTAGTCGCTCTTGACGTTGCGCACCAGGTGTTCCCACAGCTGGCGCGAGGTGTGCGTCTTGGGATCGGGCAGCGCCGGGTCGGGGATCCAGCCCAGCGTGTGCAGGCCGCGCGCGATGGCGGCCAGGATGACCGGGTAATCGGTGTAGTCGCCGCCCTGCAGATAGCCGAGCCGCCAGCGCGAGCCGTCGGCTTTTTTGATCGGGGTGACGGGAAAGACCTGCGGCGCGCCAGCCTGGGCGGCGGGGGTGGCCACGGTGGCGGCATCGGCCGCGAAGACGGGCCCGGCCAGGGCGCTTGCCAGGGTCAACCCTGCCAGGCGCGCGGCAAACGTAGGGAAAAAGCAGCAGTTCATGCGTGTCTCGGCGGTTGGCCGTCACGGCCATGAACAAAGGGAAGCCCGGCTGGATTATAGTCATGCGGCCCTCGCACACGCCATCGACAGGAACCACTTCCATGCATGCAGACAAGCCAGCTGGCCATGATGTCAGCAGGCGGATCATCGTCGCCGAAATCGTCGGCGCCTTTCTGGTGATCCTGGTGCTGGCGCAGGCGCTGACCGGCGTGCTGGGGCTGGCCGCTTTCAGCCGCCTGGCCGCCGCCAACACCGCCGAACGGCTGGACCTGATCGCCCAGGACACCGCCGCGCGCATCGAGACCGGCCTGCGGCTGGGCAAGCCGATCGGGCAGTTCTCGGGCATGGACAGGCTGTTGCAGCAAAGCCTCGAACGCGTGCCCGACCTGAGCGGCGCCACGGTCATGTTGCCGGATGGCTACACCGTCAGCCAGCTGGGCCAGCCGCGCGTGCTGCCCGACGAGCTGCGCCGCGGCCTGATCGCGCCGGCCACCGAGACCGCCGCGCCGCGCGGCGCCGACCGCCTGCCCAGTGGCGCCACGCTGTCGCACGACGCCAACGTGCTGACGCTGGCCGTGCCGCTGCGTGACGGCCGCCGCGAGATCGCGGGGCTGCTGTCCATTTCGGTCGACGACAGCCTGCAGACGCTGCGCGAACGCGAATTCCTCGAACGCAGCCTGCGCGTGCTGGGCCTGACCACGCTGGCCGCCGCGCTGCTGCTGCTGGCCGTGCTGGGCTGGCTGATGCCGCGGCGCGCGCTGACCCAGCCGGGCGGCCGGGCGCGGCTGGCGGTGCCGCTGGCGGCGCTGATCCTGGCCCAGGGCGTCTACGCGGTCGACACCGTCACCGCGTTCCGCTCGGCCTGGCTGGCCAGCACGCGCGCCAACGTCGCGATGATGGGCGAGAGCCTGCAGGCCGACCTCGACCGTGTCTCGCGCATGGGCCTGAGCCTGGACCGGGTGCGCGGCATCGAACCGTGGTTCGCGCGCGTCGCGGCCAGCCTGCCCAGCGTCGCATCGATCTCGCTGCGCGACGCGCAGGGCAAGCCGCTGCACGCGGCCGACGGC
>JAEZBO010000150.1 GCA_023427085.1 Pseudomonadota bacterium | reverse complement strand
CCGCTGCGTCGAACGCAACGCCGCCGGCCGCCGCCGCGCCACGCAGCGCCGCGATGGACGAGCCCGACTTCACGATCGCGCCGCCGCACGACCCGGCCAGCGCGCCCGAGCCGCTGCGCGACATGCTGACCGAACTGGCCGCGATCTGGCACGACTACCGGTCGCGGGTCTGGCGCACGCCGCTGATCCGCAAGCTGCGCGAGCGCCGCTTCACGGTCGAGGACTACCGCCACTGGATGGAGAACTGGGTGCCGCAGGTGCGCGAGGGCAGCAAGTGGATGCGCGAAGGCGCGGCCTCGCTGACCGGCCCCTACGCCGAGCTGGCCGGCCTGATCGACCTGCATGCCGGCGAAGAACAGAACGACTTCAACATCCTGTTCGACGACTATCATCGTGCCGGCGGCACCGTGCAGGACATCGACCAGTTGCGCCGCAACCCGGGCGGCGAGGCCCTCAACGCCTATCTGCACGGGCTGGCCGCGACGCGTGATCCGATCGGCCTGCTGGGCGCCATCTACATCATCGAAGGCACCGGTCAGCGCATCGTGCCGCAGCTGCTGCCGCTACTCAAGGCCAGCCTGCCGCTGCCGCCCGAGGCCTATCGTTTCCTGCATTACCACGGCATGAACGACGAAGACCATCTCGAGCGCTGGCTGGTGGCGGTGCAGATGGTGCTGGCGCTCGGCGATGGACAACGCGCCAGCCGCCAGATCGTCGAGACCGCCCGCCGCACCGCGGCGCTGTACCTGATGCAGTTCCAGCACGTCATGGAGCCAGACGACTGATGTCACAGCCCTTCGAGAAGCCGGATTTCCTGACCCGCGAACACGACCCGAACGATCCCAGCCCGTGGCTGGCGCTGTATCTGGACCGCAGCACGCCGCTGCCCGACCACGTCAAGGCAGCCTGGCTGAAGGATTCGAGCAGCGGCTCGCGCCAGTACCTGCTGCCGTTCCTGCGGCCGCTGGCGCGGCTGACGATCATCCTGATCCAGGTGATCAAGACCTTCCTGCCGCGCAAGTGGTCGCATTCGCGGGTGCTGCACCGGATTCTGGCGTGGGGGCTGGATCGCTTCGTGTCGCCCGAGGCCAACTGGCTGATCCTGCGGCACTTTCATCTGGGCGCGCAGATTCTCGCCTTCATCGGCCGCAATTCGCCGGCGCCGATCGAGACGGTGCCGCTCAAGCCGATGTGCATCGCCGACCTGAAGGACGATCTGTTCGTCAAGCACGACCTCAACCTGTTCAACTTCGTGATCCGGCTGAACCAGGCGCTGCAGGCCCGGGGCTTGCAGATGGCGCCGCCCGAGCAGGTCGATTATTCGATGATCGAAGAGCCGCCGCTGCGGCTCGATGACATGCCGCGCCGGCGCAGCAATTTCATCGATATCCAGAGTGCGATCGAGCTGTTCACGCCGATGTACCAGCTGCTGCTGACCGACAACGATTTCTGGCGCGCGTCCAATTCGCTGCAGCTGGACGAGACCATCGGCATCTACGCCGCGCAGCTGCTGGGCGCGCCCGAGCACCTGATCCTGGTCAACAACAATCATCCGCTGATCCCGCTGTCGACGCTGCGCGCCGGCCACCGGCTCGTGTTGCACGGCCTGTCGACCGAGATGCTGCACAGCCTGCTGATGGACCGCAAGCGCGGCCACGCGGCCGCGCCGGTGGCGGGCTGCGCCGACTCGGACGCATCCAAGCCCGAAGCCGGGCAATCGTAACGGCGTCGAGCGGGCCGGCCGATCGCGTCGGCCCGCCGGCTGGCCGGGCCGATCCGGCCACGTGGCGGCTAATTGAGCGTCAGTTCGAGGTTGCCGCGGCCCAGCGAGCTGGCCTCGTGATGCAGCAGCCATTGCTTGCGCTGCAGGCCGCCGGCAAAGCCGGTCAGCGTGCCGTCGGCGCCGATGACCCGGTGGCAGGGCACTACCAGCGCGATCGGGTTCGAGCCATTGGCCAGTCCGACCGCGCGGCTGCCGTTCTTGCGCTGCAGGTCGTGGGCCAGGTCGCCATAGGCGCGCGTGCGGCCGGCCGGGATGCGCCGCAGCGCGGCCCAGACCTCGCGTTGGAACGGCGTGCCGCCGGTGGCCACCGGCACCTGGTCGAAGGCCGCCATGTCGCCGTCGAAATAAGACCGCAACTCGGCCGCCAGCGGCGTGCCTTGCTTGTCGCCGACGATCTCCCAGCTGCGCACCTGCCGGTCGAGCAGCTTGTGCATGCGCGACTCGAATTCGAGAAAGTCGAGCGCGCGCAGCACGCCGTCCTGGTCGTGCAGGGTCAGGAGGGTGCCCAGCGGTGAATCGAACACGCCCTGGGTCAGGCGCAGCGGGGTGGAGGACGTTGACATGGCCGACATGGTAGCCGTGGCCGGCTCACCCAGACAGGAGATTTGCTTTCGGAAACGACTGAGCAACATTGTCGGCTTTCAAGGCGGTGTAAGGTTACGGGTCGCCCGGTCATGGCCGGTGCGTCACGCTTTTATTTCCCTCACCGCCGACCCGGAGCGCCTTACGCATGGCCAGAATTCGCACCACCATCAACGTCCCCGTATTCGCCACCTCGGCCTCGCTGGTGCTCTTGATCGTGGTGTTCGCCATTGCCGCGCCGGGCGCGACCCAGGGTGTCATCAACGCCACGCAGGGCTGGATCCTGGCCAATGCCAGCTGGTTCTACATCCTGACCGTGGCGATCATCCTGATCGCGGTGGTGATCCTGGCGGTCTCGCGCTTCGGCGACATCAAGCTCGGGCCCGACCACAGCGTGCCCGACTATCGCAACCTGACCTGGTTCGCGATGCTGTTCTCGGCCGGCATGGGCATCGGCATCATGTTCTTCGGCGTGGCCGAGCCGCTGATGCACTTCATGGAGCCACCGGTCGGCGACCCCGAGACCGTGTTCGCGGCCAAGGAGTCGATGAAGGTCACGTTCTTCCATTGGGGACTGCACGCGTGGGCGCTGTATGCCATCGTGGCGCTGATCCTGGCGTTCTTCGCCTATCGCCACAACCTGCCGCTGACCCTGCGCTCGGCGCTGTATCCGCTGATCGGCGAACGCATCTACGGCCCGATCGGGCATGCCGTCGACATCTTCGCCATCATCGGCACCGTGCTGGGCGTGGCTACCTCGCTGGGCCTGGGCGTGTCGCAGATCAACAGCGGCCTGAACCATCTGTTCGGCATCGAGAACAGCGTCAACACGCAGATCCTGCTGATCATCGGCACCTGCTTCCTGGCCACGCTGTCGGTGGCCAGCGGCCTGGACCGCGGCATCCGCATCCTGTCCGAGGTCAACCTGGCGCTGGCCGTGCTGCTGTTGCTGTTCGTGCTGATCGTCGGGCCGACGGTGTTCCTGCTGCAGGCTTACGTGCAGAACACCGGCGCCTATCTGGCGGACATCGTCAGCAAGACCTTCAATCTGTATGCCTACGAGCCGACCGACTGGATCGGCGGCTGGACGCTGTTCTATTGGGGCTGGTGGCTGGCGTGGTCGCCGTTCGTCGGCATGTTCATCGCGCGCATCTCGCGCGGCCGCACTATCCGCGAATTCGTCATGGGCGTGCTGCTGATGCCGGCCGGTTTCACGCTGCTATGGATGACGGTATTCGGCGACACGGCGATCCATCTGGTGCTGTTCCAGGGCATGCGCGAGCTGGCCGAGACCGTGCAGGCCGACACCGCGCTGGCGCTGTTCGCCTTCCTCGAATACCTGCCGTGGTCATCGATCACCTCGCTGCTCGCGGTGATGATGGTGGTGGTGTTCTTTGTCACGTCGGCCGACTCGGGCGCGCTGGTGGTCGACCTGCTGGCCTCGGGCGGCGAGGACCAGTCGCCGGTCTGGCAGCGGGTGTTCTGGTCGGTGCTGATGGGCGCGGTGGCGATCGCGCTGCTGCTGGCCGACGGGCTGACGGCGCTGCAGACGGCCACCATCGCCAGCGCCTTGCCGTTCTCGATCGTGCTGCTGATCGCCATCTGGGGCCTGTTCAAGGCGCTGCGGCTCGACGCCGCCAAGCGCGACATCCGCTACCAGGCGCTGGCGCTGTCGCGCCCGGCGCCGCGTGGCGACAACGCCTGGCAGGGCCGCCTGCGCAACATGGTGATGCTGCCGCGCCGCGCGCACGTGCAGCGCTTCATCACCGAGACCGTGCAGCCGGCCTGCGAGGCCGTCGCCGAAGAAATGCGCAAGCAGGGTTTCGGCGTCGAACTCAAGGCCAAGGAAGGCGAGGTCTGCCTCGCGGTCGCGCATGGCGAACATCTGGACTTCGAGTATTCGGTGCGTGCCCATGCCTATGTGCGGCCGTCGCTGACCTTGCGCGATACCGAAGGCGAGTCCGAAGAGCGCAAGTACTTCCGCGCCGAGGTCCACCTGCGCGAAGGCGGCCAGGACTACGACATCATGGGCTGGACCCGCGAGGACGTGATCGGCGACATCCTCGACCAGTACGAGCGCCATCGCCACTACCTGCACCTGGTTCGCTGAGGGGCTCGCTCAATCAAGGGACGGGCTTCACGAAAAAATCACGTGGACGCGGTTAGCATACGGTTCTCCGGTGCTAACCGTTTTTTTCGTCCGACGAATGACTACGCCCCAGTTCCCTTCTCCGCCGCCGAACGCGGCCGCGCTTGCCTCCCCGCGCCCGCGTACCTGGCCGCGCTGGACCTTGCCCGCGCTGGTGGTGCTGGGGGCGCTGGCCTACTGGGTCGACCTGCCGCTGGCCCAGCTGCTGCATCGCGAGACGCCGCCGCACATCGACGACCTGTTCGAGGACATCGGCGACCTGGCCAATACCGACCTGTTCGTGGTCGGCGCGCTGCTGGTCTATGGCGGCTCGCTGTGGCGCCTGCGCGGCGACAAGGCCGGCCGTTTCCTGGGCATCGGCTACGACCGCTGGGTGCGCGGCAGCCTGCTGGTGATCGCGACGATGGCGATCGGCGGCATCGTCACGCTGCTGCTCAAGCAACTGGTGGCGCGGGCGCGGCCCGAGGTCTTCTTCGAGAACGGCTTCTATGGCCTGGGCCTGCCGTTCTCCGGCGATCCCTTCAACTCATTCCCGTCCAGCCACACGCTGACGGCGTTCGCGCTGGCCGCCGCGTTGGCGCACCTGCTGCCGCGGTTGCGCTGGCCGCTGTTCCTGTTCGCCGCCGCGGTGGGCATCAGCCGGCTGGTCAATCTGGACCATTACCTCAGCGACGTCGTGACCGCCGCCATCGTCGGCATCGTCGCCGCCGGCTGGCTCGCGCCGCGCGTGCTCGATCCGCAGCGCGACTGGGCCGCGCGGCTGCCGTGGCGCTGGCGCCGCAAGGACTGAAAAGCGCCGGCAGCGATGCCGGATCGGATCGGGGCACCCGGCCTAAGCATTAGATCTGCTAATGCTTAGGCCTTTTTTATTCAATTGTGCCCCGCGCCATGGCGGCGTAGATTGGTCCTGCCCATTCCAGGTCCCGCAGGGCGCGGGGGTTGGCTTGGCGGCCGTGGTCCTGGCAGACCCTTAGGTGTGCGCGTTGACACATTAGCGATTCTGCAGGAACGCCGGCCGCTGGCAGCCCCCCGCGCGCAAGACGGGGCCGGCATGGCGTGCCATCCAACCATAACGTCCAAGGGGAAAACATGACGTTGTCATCTCGCTTCGCCGCGCTCGGCGCGGGCGTGGCCGCCGCCTGCGCGCTGCTGTCCTCACCGGTGGCGCACGCCGCCTTTCCAGAGCATCCGCTCACGCTGATCGTGCCGTTTCCGGCCGGCGGCGGCGTCGATACCGTCGGCCGGCTGCTGGCTCAGTCGATCACCGCCAAGACCGGCGCCACCGTGGTCGTCGAGAACCGCGGCGGCGCCGGCGGCACCATCGGCGTGGCCGGCGCCGCGCGCGCCAAGCCCGATGGCTATGTGGTCACGCTGGGCAGCCCGGGCAACATCAGCATTGCACCGACCGCCTATCGCGGCCTGAGCTACGACCCGCGCAAGGACCTCACGCCGATCGCGATGGCGGTGCAGATGCCGCTGCTGCTGGTCGGCCGGCCCGATGCGCCGTATTCGTCGGTCGCCGAGCTGGTGGCCTATGGCAAGGCCCACCCCGACAAGCTCAGCTACGCGTCGGGCGGCACCGGCACCTCGCAGCACCTGGCCGGCGGCATGCTCAATCAACTGGCCGGCATCCAGGCCGTGCACGTGCCGTACAAGGGCTCGGCGCCGGCGCTGACCGACGTGATGGGCGGGCGGGTCGATTATGTGTTCGTCGATACGTCGGCGATGGGCACCGTCAAGTCCGGCCGCGCGAAGCTGCTGGCCGTCACCAACGCGAAGCGTTCGGCGCTGCTGCCGGACACGCCGACCATCGCCGAATCCGGCGTGCCCGGCTACGAGGCCTTGAACTGGTACGGTGTGTTCGGTCCCGGCGGCATGGACGAACAGGCCCGGCAATGGTGGTCGGCACAGATCGCCGCGGCGGTGGCCGACCCCGCCTTCGTGCAAAAGCTCAACGCCCAGATGCTCGAGGCGCCGCCCGCCATGGACAGCGCGGCCTTCACGGCCTTCATCGAACAGGACATCGACAAGTGGGCCGGGCTGATCCGTGCCATGGACCTGAGGCTGGACTGACATGGGCAAGATCAAGGAATTTCTGGCGGCGTCCGGCGGCGCGGCGCGCACTCACGGCACGCTCGCGGTCGGCAGCATGGCCTCGGGCATGCGCATCGAGCTGCCTTACGTGGCGCTGCGCGGCGCGCGCCCCGGCAAGACGCTGTGGCTGCACGGCCAGGTGCACGGCGACGAGATCAACGGCATGGTCGCGGCGCTGCGCTTCGCGCGCGGCCTCGATCCGGCGCAACTGAGCGGCAACCTGGTGGTGACGCCGACCGGCAATCCGCATGCGCTGGACAGCCGCCGCAAGCGCAACCCCTACGACGAGCTCGACCTCGATCAATGCTACCCGGGCAATGCGGCGGGGCTGATCTCGGAGCGGCTGGCGCACGTGCTGATCGAGGAGATCCGCGGCTGCGCCGATCTGCTGATCAATCTGCACACCATGAATCCCTTGTTCGACTCGAAGCTGTACGCGGTCTACAAGGTGCATCCGGATAGCGGCGTGGCCGAACACGACCTGCTGCGCGCGATCGCGCTGTTCGAGCCGAACGTGGCCTGCCGCATGGATGTCGGCGGCGCCGGAGAGCTGCCCGGCAACATCGCCGGCGCGCTCGACTACCAGTGCCTGGCGATGGGGGTGCCCGCGTTCATGCTCGAGCTTGGCGGCGGCAGCCGCTACGAGGCGGTCAACGTCGAGGCGGCCGAGCAGGGATTCGCGCGGCTGGCGCGGCAGATGGGCATCCTGCCGCCCGGCGGCACCGCCGGCCCGGGCTCGGTGCGGCGTGTCACGCGGCGCGGCTGGCTGACCTTCGCGCACGGCGGGCTGTTCGTGCCCGAGGTGGCGGCCGGCGCCACGCTGCCGGCCGGCGCCTGCCTGGGACGGGCGATCAACCTGTTCGGCGAGGACACCGAGGCGATCACGCTGGCGCAACCGGGCATCGTGATCGGCCTGCGGCGCGATCCGGTCGCGCATACCGGTGAACGGGCGGCCTTCGTCGCGCGCGAATGGGACGAGGTGGCCGTCTGAGGCTCAGCGCGCCTGCTGGCGCACCAGATGCAGCGCGGCGTCGAGCTGGTCGATGCCGGTCACGCCCAGCATCGCCATGTCGCGCGAGATCTCGCGGCTGAGCAGGTCGACGCCGTGCAGCACGCCGGCCAGTCCGCCGGCCGCGGCGGCGTAGCCGAACGGCCGGCCGACGAACACCAGGCGCGCGCCCAGCGCCAGCGCCTTGAGCACGTCGGTGCCGCGCCGCACGCCGCTGTCGAGCATCACCGGAATGTCGGGGCAGGCCGCCACCACCGCGGGCAGCGCGTGCAGCGGCGCGATCGCGCCATCAAGCTGGCGGCCGCCGTGGTTCGAGACGATCAGCCCTTCGGCGCCGCAGTCGCGCGCGCGGCGGGCGTCGTCGGCGCTCAGGATGCCCTTGACGATCAGGCGGCCCGGCCACATCGCCCGGATGGCATGCAAGTCGTGCCAGCCCAGGTTGCCGCGCTCGGAAAAGTCGCGCAGCACTGACGGCGACAGGATCGGCGCGCCGCGGGTCGCGTAGTTGTTCTCGAAGTGCGGCATGCCGTGCCGCAGCAGCGTGCGCAGGAAAGTCCCCAGCAGCCAGCGCGGATGCGTCAGGCCCTGCCAGGCCAGCGACGCACTGGGCTTGAGCGGCGCCGAGAAACCCATGCGCCGCGTGTTCTCGCTGTTGGGCGGCACCGGCGTGTCGACCGTGATCACCAGCGTCTTGAAGGCCGAGCGCGACACCCGTTCGATCAGCGCCTCGATGCCGGCGCGGTCGCCCGGCAGATAGGCCTGGAACCAGGCCTGCGGGTTGGCCGCCGCGACCTCCTCGAGACGGATCAACGACGAGCCGCTCATGATCATCGGCAACTGCGCCTGGCCGGCCGCCTGCGCCAGCACGATGTCGCCGCGATAGGCCGACAGCGCCGACAGGCCCAGCGGACAGAAGCCGAACGGCGCCGCGTATTGCTGGCCGAACACGGTGGTGGCGGTGCTGCGGCGCGAGATGTCGACCATCACGCGCGGCACGAAGCCGTAGTCCTGGAAGGCCGACCGGTTGCCGTGATACGAGGCGCCGGTCTCGGCATACGCGCTGAGATACCCGAACACCGGCCGCGGCAGATGCCGGCGCGCGGCCGCCTCGAAGTCCTCGAGCGCCAGCACGCCGCGCAGG
>JAEZBO010000113.1 GCA_023427085.1 Pseudomonadota bacterium | reverse complement strand
CCACCGGGTCGGTGGCGGCGCCCGCAGCGCCGCAGCCCCCGGCCACTGGCACTGCCGCGGCAGCGCCGGCACCGAAGCGGCCTGATTAAGACGACGCGGCGTCAGGCGGAAACGCCGCGCCGGGCGCCGCGCCGCCAGGCCACACCGGATACTTGCGCATCACGGCCTGAAACCGCGCGCCCTGCTCGAAGGCCTGCAGCCAGGCCGACAACGCCGGCCAGGGCTGCGCCCCGAACCAGTCACGATCGGTCAACGCAAACTGCCGCACGAACGGCGCGATCGCCAGATCGGCCAGCCCCGGCCGCTCGCCGAGCAGGCAGCCTCGTGGCGTCAGCAGATCATCCAGCTCTTGCAAGAACAGCGCGGCGCGCCCGCGTTCGGCCAGCGGGTCGGCGGCTTCGTAACGGCTGGCGTACTTGTAGCGATCCAGCGCCTGCTTGAACGGGCCATCGTTGCGCGCGATCAGCGCCAGCGCGCGCGCCTGGCCGTGCGCCTGATCGGCCAGCAGCCAGCCTTCGGGGTCGTGCTGGCGCAAGGCCCACACGACGATCTCGAGGCTTTCGTGCAAGACCTCGCCGCCGGCCGTGACCAGCACCGGCACGGTGGCCTTGGGCGAAACCGCCAGCAGCTCGGCGGGCTTGGCCTTCATATCGACCTCGCGCAGTTCGCAGCGGATGCCGCTGGCGGCCAGCGCCAGCCGCGCCCGCATCGCATAGGGGCAGCGGCGGAACGAATACAGCAGCGGCAATCGCGACGGGGTCGAACGCAAGCGTGGCAGCCTTCCAAGGTCAAGGCCGCCATGATACCCAGGCCGGCCGCCCCGTTCTCCTATACTGCTGCCTTTGCCCGCCACCGCTACGGACCGCAAGCATGAAACTCAAGATGGCCAAAAACTCGATCTTCGCGATCCTGCTGCGTTCGAGGTGGTGGATCAGCGCGCTGATCGCGCTGGCGTTCATCGTGGTCGCCAAGGCCGCGCTGCCGCCGCAGTATTTCGCCGCCGGCGCGTTCGGTGCGCTGCCGTTCATCGTGATCTCGGGCATCTCGCTGTACCGCAAGCTCAAGGCGCCGTCCGACACGCGTGTCGAGCAGGTGCGCGCGGCGGTGGCGGCCCAGTCATGGAACGACTTCGCCCAGGTGCTGCAGGCCGGCTTCGTGCAGGACGGCTGTGAGGTCAAACGCCTGCCGCAAGGGCCGGTCGATTTCGAACTGCGCCGCCAGGACAAGCTGGCGGTGGTCTCGGCCAAGCGCTGGAAGGCATCGCGCGTGGGCGTCGAACCCTTGCGCGAACTGGCCGCGGCCGGCCAGGCCCGCGGCGCCCATGAATGCATCTACGTCGCGCTCGGCGAGGTCAGCGAACAGGCCGGCAAGTACGCCCGCGACACCGGCATCCAACTGGTCGATGCGCAGCGGCTGGCGCTGGTGCTGCCCAAGGACTTCGCCCGCTGAAGGCCGGTGCGCGCGGCGCCTGCCCGCGCGCCGGCGCGCGCCCGTCAGCGCCGCGCAACATGGGGTCTGCGAGGGCTTGCGCGGCCGCGGCCGATCGCCGAATATCCTGCGGGCAGACGGCACCGGGCCGGCTAACTCGCACGCACCTGCAGGCGCGGCGTCCGAAGGCAGGAAACGACATGGATCATCCAGGATTGGCGGCTTTTCACGCGGGCCATGGCGGCGTGCGGCGGCTGGCCGGCAGCGCCGGCCAGCTCGCGGCGCTGCGCCAGCAGGCCGAGGCGCTGGTCGATGCGCTCGGCCTGGCCGACGCGGTGCAATGGCGCAGCGACGACGCGCAAGCCACGCTGGCGCTGGCCTTGTCCGACCAGCATGCCAGCACCTGGGCGCCGGCCGCCGACACCACCGGCCTGGCGCACGCCGCCGGCCTGGCGCCGCAACTTGGCGACGCCGACCTCGACCGCGAGATATTGCTGTGCCTGCTGGCGTCGCCGGTCGCCTTCGATTACCCCGGCGTCGACGAACTCGAATCGGCCATCCGGGTGCGGCGCCATACCGTCCAGGCCGCGCGCAAGACCGCGCTGGCCTTCGACACCGAAGCCGCCGAACGGCCCGACTGCTGGACCTACGACGAATCGACCGGCTTCGTGCTGCGGCCTGGCGCCGAGCTGATCGAGTCGCTGGTCAGGACTACCCAGCCCGACACCAGCGGCAAGCTGTATTCGTTCTCGTGCTACCGGGCCACCGAATACGTCACGCTGCTGGGCATCGCGCGCGAACTGCAGGCCGTCAACCCGCCGCTGTACGCGCGGCTGCAGGCGCAATGGCGCGAGCGCGCCATCATGTCCGGCCCCTTCCACGACGTATTCCTGCGCGAATACGGCACCTTGCAGGCGCCGCTGCCCTCGCGCTACTACGTGCCGGGCGACCGGCTGTGGTTTCGTAATCCCGACGAGGCCTCGGCCGATGCCGAAGGCTACGAGGGCTCGTGGGTGGTCTACATCGGCCAGGGCCTGTTCACCAATTTCTGGAAACGCGACCAGCCATTCACGCTGACCGACAAGTGCCTGGAAATCTTCCATTGGCGCGATGCGACCTACCGCAACGCGCGCGGCCAACTGCGCGTGGACGACGACGAGGTCGATCGCCGCGTGGCATTGACGCGCGAGGATCCGCAGGCGGTACAGGCCATCCTCGCGCGCATGCTGCGCATCCGCGATCCGCAAGGCGTCTATGCCGAGGGCGGCTGCATCGACGCCACCCGCGAGGGCGTGCGCTGGATGCGGCCGGGCACGGCCGACATCGCACTGCCCTGAACGACGCGCGGCGGCGCCGACGTGGCGCGCCGCACGCTGCCTGGCTCGCGGCCGGCGCGGGGCGATGCGATAATCGCGCTTTTCCCGCTGCATCCCGGAGACGATTTTGAGCCGAATCGACGACCCCCGCCACGACCGCGAGGTCGGGCTGGCCGATTCCACGCAGGACACCACCCGCATCGACGACACCCGCATCAGCGCGGTACGCCCGCTGATCTCGCCGGCGCTGCTGCTGGACGAACTGCCGGTCACCGCGCCGGTGCAGGCGCTGGTCGAGGACAGCCGCGCGCGCATCGCCGACGTGCTGCACGGCCGCGACGACCGGCTGATCGTGGTGGTCGGACCCTGTTCCATCCACGACCACGGCCAGGCGATGGAGTACGCCCGCCTGCTCAAGGGCGCGGCCGACCGGCTGGCCGGCGACCTGCTGATCGTCATGCGGGTGTATTTCGAGAAGCCGCGCACCACGGTGGGCTGGAAAGGCTATATCAACGACCCGCGCCTGGACGGCAGCTTCCGCATCAACGAAGGCCTGCGGCGCGCCCGCGAGCTGCTGCTCGAGATCGGCGAACTGGGCCTGCCGACCGGCACCGAGTTCCTCGACCTGCTCAGCCCACAGTTCATCGCCGACCTGATCGCCTGGGGCGCCATCGGCGCCCGCACCACCGAAAGCCAGAGCCATCGGCAGTTGTCGTCCGGGCTGAGCTGCCCGCTCGGTTTCAAGAACGGCACCGACGGCGGCGTGCAGGTGGCCGCCGACGCGATCGTCTCGGCGCGCTCGGCGCACGCGTTCATGGGCATGACCAAGATGGGCATGGCGGCGATCTTCGAAACGCGTGGCAACGACGACTGCCACGTGATCCTGCGCGGCGGCAAGAGCGGCCCCAACTACGACGCCTCCAGCGTCGCCGCGTGCTGCGCCGCGCTGGCCAAGGCCGGCCTGCGCGAACAGGTGATGGTCGATTGCTCGCACGCCAACTCGAACAAGTCGCATGCGCGCCAGGTGCAGGTGGCCGAGGACGTCGCCGCGCAGCTGGCAAGCGGCGAACGCCGCATCAGCGGCGTGATGATCGAGAGCCACCTGAACGAAGGCCGGCAGGATCAGCAGCCCGGCGTGGCGCTGCAACGCGGCGTCTCGATCACCGATGCCTGCCTGGGCTGGGCCCAGACCGAACCGGTGCTCGAGGCCCTGGCGCAGGCCGTGCAGGCACGCCGCGCGCGCGGCTGAGTCCGGCGCACCACGCAGGCGATCGC
>JAEZBO010000108.1 GCA_023427085.1 Pseudomonadota bacterium | reverse complement strand
GTCCCGCTTGGCACGGGACAGCCGCCGCGATCCGTCGCCGCGCCGCGGTTGCCGCACACGCCAGGCAGACCCTTGCACCGGCTCGTCATGCGGCTTCATGACCGCCAGAAAACCTGTCTTTGACCTGGTGCTCTGCCTTAGAATGCAGGGAGTTTTGTCCGTGCACACTACAGGCTGCCCATGGATGCCATCGACCGCAAGATCATCGCCATCCTGCAAGACAACGCAGACACGCCGATCCAGGCCATCGCCGATCAGGTCAACCTGTCCTCGACGCCGTGTTGGCGGCGCATCCAGAAGCTGCGCGACAGCGGCGTGATCCGCCGGCACGTCGCGCTATGCGATCCGGCGCGGCTCAACGTCGGTGTCACGGTGTTCATCTCGATCCGCACCAACCAGCATTCGCAGGCGTGGCTCGACAAGTTCGCCCGCCATGTGGCCGACATCCCCGAAGTGGTCGAGTTCTATCGCATGAGCGGCGACGTCGATTATCTGATCCGCGTAGTGGTGCCCAACATCGCCAGCTACGACGCGGTCTACAAGAAGCTGATCCGCATCGCCGACCTGCACGACGTCAGCTCGTCGTTCGCGATGGAACAGATCAAGTACACCACGGCGCTGCCGGTCGACTACGCCTGAGCCGCGGCACGCGGTGCGCGCCGCGTCACGGCCGCCCGGCTTTCCGGCCCGCGCGACCGCCTGGTCTGATCAGGCCGGCACTTCGTCGGCGATCGGCGCCAGCCGGTTGACGTGGGTCGAGACCCGCTCGCCATCGACCCCATAGACATGCAGCGAGATCGCCAGGTGGTCGCTGGCGTTGCACAGCCGATGGATGTCCTGCAGCCCCGCGTGGGCACTGATGACCGCGCCGGCGGGCCGCGCGGCCTGCGTGGCCAGGCAGGCCGTGCCGGCCTGCTCGTCCCAGTCGTAGCGCTCTTCGCGCAGCTCGCCCTGCAGCACGGCGTAGGCGCACCAGGTGTAATGGCCATGCACCGGCGTGCGCTGGCCCGGATGCCAGACCAGCGCGACCATCGCAAAATGCCCCAGCGGATGGGCGTACAGCAGGTGGCGGGTGTAGCGCTCGGCGCTGCCGCGGCATTGTGCCGGCGTCAGCAACTGCGAGGCCCCGGCGGCCACATGGCGCTGCAAGGCGGCCCCCATGGCCTGGGGCAAACCGCCCGCCGACGCCTGGGCATCGGCCTGCCGCAGCGTGTCGATCAGCGCGAGAAATCCATGGGGAGCGGTGGCGGGCGCGGCGGCCGGTAGGACGTGCATGGCGAGACCTTGGTTGGGATCACGACGATGCTACGCCTGCGCAGGGAGCAAATCGCGCCCATTTCACCACGCCAAATCGCAAAATCTTAGAATAAAATTCTAATTTGATGGGATTCATACGAATCCCATTCCATGGCGGGCCTGTCGCCAACCACGATGACCGAAGCCGGCGCTGGCGCCGTGCCAGGCACGCGCTCCACCCATGGCGGATGTACGGTCCAGGGCACGGCGACGATATCAGTGTCGCCGGCCGCCTGGGCGGCACGCACGCGCTAAGCCGCCTGCGTCGCCAGCCGCTGCATCAACGCACGGCGATCGATCTTGTTGGTCGAGGCCAGCGGCAAGGCGTCGACGAAGTAGACCCGGCGCGGATGCTGGTAGGCCGGCGCGTGCGCCAGCACGAACTCCTTGACTGCCGCCTCGTCGGCCTGCTGGCCCTCGCGCAGCACCACGAAGGCGACCGGCTTCTGGCCCTTGATCTCGTCGGCCACCGGCACCACGCAGGCCTGCATGACCTGCGGCATGCGTTCGATGACCTGCTCGACCTCGCCCGGATAGATGTTCTCGCCACCGCAATTGAACATGTCGTCGGCCCGGCCGACGAAAAAATAACAGCCGGCCTCGTCGGTGCGGAAGATGTCGCCCGACTTGTACCAGTTGTCCGGCGTCAGCACCTGCGCGGTCTTCTGCGGCAGGTTCAGATAGCCCAGCATGTTGGCCGGCGTGCGCATCCACAGCTCGCCCTCGCGTTCGGCGATCCGGCCGTCGCCGTCGACCAGCCGCACCTCGACATCCGGCAGCGCCCAGCCCAGCCCGCCGCCGGGGGGCAGGTTGCGCCCCTGCGTCGGTCCGAACACGATCGGGCCGGCTTCGGTGGTGCCGTAGCCGCCGGCAATGGTGGCGTTCGGAAAGGCCGCCAGCACGGCATCGTAGAGCTGGCCGGTCGCCGGCGCCGAGCCCATGCGCACGTAGCGCACGCCGCGGGTGTCGATGGCCGCCAGCGCACGCGCTTCGCGCACCACCATCGCCATCATGGTCGGCACCGAGGTGATCCACGTGACCGCGTGGCGGCCGATCGCCGCGATGAACTCGCGCGCGTCGAACTGCGGCATCAGCACCAGGCTGGCATGCGCGCACAGCGCGAACTTGCACGACACCAGCGCGTTCATGTGGAACAGCGGCGCCGCCACGATCAGGCGTTCGTCACGAAAATCGCCGCGCACCCGAAAGCGCGCCTCGAGCGCCCAGATCTGCCCCTGATGCGACAGCTGCACGCCCTTGGGCCGGCCGGTCGACCCCGAGGTATAGAGGATCATCGCGCAGTCTTGCGGCGCCGGCACCACGGTGTCGAACGGACCGGGATCGAGGAAGTCCTGCCAGCTCGGGTCGTCGAGCCGCTGCACCGGCACCCCGGCGGCCACCTGCGCGGCACGCGCGGCATCGGCGAACACCAGCCGGGCCTGGCAATCGTCCAGCACGAACGCCACCGTGTCGCTGGCCAGCTTGTGGTTGACCGGCACCGCGATCAGGCCGGCACGCATGATGCCCAGATAGGCCACCACGAACTGCGCGCAGTTGGCGCTCATCAGCGCCACCGTGTCGCCGGCCCGCAGGCCGCGCCGCAGCAGGCCGCGCGCGCAGGCATCGGCCAGGCGGTCGATCTCGCCGTGCGTGTAGTGGCGCTCGGCCGACGGCTGGCAATCGATCAGCGCGATCGCGTCGGAGTCCTGCGCGGGGTCGGTCAGCTTGCCCAGGTTGAACCACTTCATGCGGAGCGCTCCTGGCCCGCCGCCGCGCCATCGGTCGCCGTGGCGGCCACGCCTGCCAGCCCGCGATCGATGATCTCGAGCGACTGCGTCAGCACCCCGGCGCGCCAGTCCGGCGCGCTCGGATAGAAGGCCTCGCGCACGTCGTGCATCAGCGCGCGGCCCTGCTCGGTGTCGGGCATGCCCTGCGCGTACAGCCAGCGCGCCGCCATCGACGCGCGCTGCATGCGCGGCCGCGGCAAGGTACCGAACTCGACCACCACCGCGGTGGTCTCGCGGCCCGGCAACAGCGCGACGAAGGCATCGACCAGCAGGCCCTGGTACTTGGCGACGGCCTTGTGCGTGACGCCTTCGCGGTTGACCGCGCGCTCGCCCCACCATGCGCGGGCGCGTTCGTAGGCGGCGCTGCCCGGCGCATGAAAGCACAGGAAGACGTGGCCGCGCTCGGGACCGATGCCGGTGTGCAGGTCGATGATCGCGGCCGACCGGGCGCGCGCCAGATTTTCGCCGAGGGCGCGCCGGAACGCGCCGTTGGACCACTGCTCACGCTGGCCGCCATAGAAGATGCCGTGCGCGTGGCTGTACTGGCCGCCGTTGAAGGCATCCGAATAGGCCTGCTCGCCGATCTCTTCACGCAGCACCGACAACTGCTCGAACACCGCCGCCACCTCGTCTTCGTCCCAGTGCGGGCGATCGATCAGCGCATGCACGCGGGCGTAGCCGGGATTGGCCGGCGGCGCCTGCGCGAAGTCGACGAAGTTGCGGTTCAGGTCGACGTTCTCTTCGGTGAAACGCAAGGCGTGCGCGAAGCCCCAGGGGTTGTGCGCATGCAGGCACAGCAGGGCGGTGTCGGGCGGCAGGGCCGCCGCGCCGCGCTGGCGCAGCCAGTGCGTCTGCGCGGCCGAGCCGGAATAGCCTTCGATGCCATGCGTGCCGCAGCCCACCACCAGCACGTGGCCGGCGTCACGCGGCCCCAGCCAGGCGGCGTCCAGATACAGCGGCTCGCCGGCCGGGCCCTGCTGCGCCTCGTGGCGGTACGAGGTCACGATCGCACCGGCCGAGCGCGCCGCCGCCAGAAATTTCGCGCGCGCGTCGGCGTAGGTTTCGGAAAAATCGCTGAGATCGGCCGTCGCGGCGGCCGCGTCAGGAGAGGACACGTTGGACTCCGTTCATTCGGACAAGGTTTGCGAACTGGCGCTGCGATCCCAGAACACCAGCTTGCGATGCAGCAGCCGGATCAGCTGGCTGCCGGCGATGCCCATCACGGCCAGGCTGATCAGCGCGGCGAACATGGTGCTGGTATCGAGCGTCGTGGCGGACGCGTTGATCAGGTACCCCAGGCCCTGCGAGGCCGAGACGAACTCGGCCACCACCGCGCCGATCAGGCCCAGCACGATGGAGATCTGCAGGCCGGCGAAGATATGGCCGGCCGCCGACGGAATCTTGATGCGCGTCAGGATGTGCCAGCGGCTGGCCGAGAACGCCCGCATCAGGTCGAGCAAGGCCGGATCGGTGGCCTTCAGGCCGACCGCGGTGTTGATGAACATCGGAAAGAAACACACCAGCCCGACCATCACCGCCTTGGACCCCAGCCCGAAACCGAACCACACCAGGATCAGCGGCGCCAGCGCCACCTTGGGCATCGATTGCAGGCCCAGCACGAACGGAAACAGCAGGCGCTCGAGCCAGCGGAACTCGGCGAACAGCACGCCGATGACGAAGGCCAGCGCGCAGCCGGACACATACCCCATCAGCATCGCGCTGAGCGTGGCGCCGAAGTCGCCCCAGAAGGCGCCCTGCACATAACCGCGGTGCAACGCGGCCAGCACGCCCTCGAGCGGCGGCAGCACGTAGTTGGGCACGCTCCAGAAACGCGTCGCGCACAGCCACAGGCCGAGCAGCGCGGCCAGCAGCAACAGGGGATGGACGATGGACTTCAAACGGTCGCTCACGGCGCTCTCCTAGTGCGGCACGGCGGAAAACAGGCTGCGCAGCTCGGTGCACAGCTCGCCGAAACGCGGGCTGCCCAGCGTCTCCTGGGTGCGCGGCAGCGGCAGGTCGATCTCGATCTCGCGCAGGATGCGCGCCGGCCGCGGCGACAGCACCAGCACCCGGGTCGACAGGAACACCGCCTCGGGGATCGAGTGGGTGATGAACATCACCGACTTGCGCGCCTGCATCCAGATCCGCTGCAGCTCGACCATCATGTGCTCGCGCGTCATCGCGTCGAGCGCCGCGAACGGCTCGTCCATCAGCAACAGGCTGGGATCGTGCACCAGCCCGCGGGCGATGCCGACGCGCTGCTGCATGCCGCCCGAGAGCTCGTAGGGATGATGGCGCTCGAACTTCTCGAGCCCCATCAGCTTGAGCAGCGCGCGGGCCCGCTCGAGCCCCTGCGCCGCGTCCATGCCCAGCGTGCGGATCGGCAACATGACGTTCTCGAGCACGCTCTGCCACGGCAGCAGCGTGGCCTGCTGGAACACGATGCCGACGTCGCGGCGCGGGCCGGTGATCGGCGTGCCGCCCAGCTCGGCGATCCCGCCGCTGGGCGTGAGCAGGCCCGCGGCCACCTTCAGCAGCGTCGACTTGCCGCAGCCCGACGGTCCCAGGATCGACAGGAACTCGCCTTCCGCCAGCGAGGTCGAGAACCCGCTGATCGCCGGCGTCGGTCCGCGCGAGGATTGGTAGGTCACGTCCAGGTCGACCGTGCGGAACACCGCCGGGGCGCTCACCTTGGGGGCGTCTGCCAGCATCATCGGGGGCTACTCTTTGTAGGCCTTGGCCTGGGCCGCGACCTTGTCAGCGTCGAAGTCGGACATCTTGTCGACGAAGGCATTGGTGTAGACGCTGGTGACGTCGACGTCCGCGGTGGGCAGCTGGCCGCCCTGGTGCAAGGCGGTCGCGAAATCGGTCCAGGCCTGCGCCGGGAACTCGCCCCAGCGGCGCGGCTGGCCAGCCGGGAACGACAACATCTTGTCGAAACGCGCCGAGAACACCTTGACCTGGTCGGCCAGCACCTTGGCCTCGTCGCCAGCCGGCTTGGTGTTGGGATATTCCTTCCAGAACAACCGCACGCAAGCCTCGCGATTGGCTTCGCAGAACACCGTGGCCTTGGCCACCGCGCGGCCGAAACCGACCAGCACTTCGGGCCGCTCGCGGATGGTGTCTTCGTGGGCGATGAAGCCGTTGCTGAACAGGGCTTCGTAGCGCTCGTCCTGCGGCAGCCGGCGGATCGCGGTGCCCTGCGTCTCGAGCGTGGCGTGCTGCGAGTCGAACAGGTTCAGCGCATCGACCTGCTTGTTGTTGAAGGCCAGGAAGGCCGCGCTGCCGATGCCCACCGGCACCATGGTCACGTCGATGCCCAGTTCCTTGAACGCCGCGCGCGTGATCGGCACGTTGCCGAAGGTCATGGCGCCCACGCCCAGCTTCTTGCCGTCCAGGTCCTTGAGCGACTGGATCGGCGAATCGGCCGGCACGATGAATTCCCAGCCCGACTTGCGCGTCGCGTTGTAGAAGAATTTCAGCGGCAGGTGCTCCTGGCCGGGCGCACGCGACAGGATCAGCGCGTCGGGGTTCGGGTAGCCGATATCGACGCGCTTGGCCAGCATCTGCGGGATCAGCGTGCCGGTGCCCTTGAAACCCATCAGCGTGACGTCCAGGCCCTCTTGCTTGAAGTAGCCCAACTGCTTGGCGGCCACCATCGGCGCCTGCGACAGCGTCATGTCGGTGACGTTGCCGTAGGTGATCTTGGTCAGCGACTGCGCCTGCGCCGGCAGCGACAGCACGGCCAGCGCGGTGGCGCCCAGCGCCAGCTTGAATGAAGAATGAAACTTTGCCATGACGACTCCAGGATCAACCGGTAATGGGAACGTAGGTGCCGCGTCCGACGGCCACCAGCTTGCCGTCGGGTCCGTGGATGTCGATGTCGACCACGGCCGCCGAGCGGCCGCTCTTGCGCACGATGGCGGTGCCGTCGAGATAGGCGCCGACCGCGGGGCGCAGGTAGTCGACCCGCAGGTTCATGGTCGGCACGCCGCCGCCGACCATCATGCCGATGGCGAAGTCGCCGACCACGTCGATGAAGGCCGCGATCGCGCCGCCATGAAATTGCGAAGAGCCGGCCGCGCCGCGCTCGTACTCGGGCCGCAGCGGCAGGCGCGCCGAAAAGCGCGAGGCCTCGTGGTCGACCTCGCGCACCTCGAGGTTCATGAAACGGATGAACGACGAGCGCGCGAAGATCGCCTCGATATCGGCCTGCTCGAGTTTCTTGGGAGTGACGGGCGCCTGGCTCATGGCTTGACCACCACCTTGCCGAACACCAGCCGGTCTTCGAGCTGGCGGAAGGCTTCGTTGACGTCGGCCAGTCCATAGGTCTTGTCCAGCACCGGCGTCAGCTTGCCCTGCTGCATCAGGTCCAGCAGGCTGGTCAGGTCCTGGCGGGCCCAGCCGTTCGAACCGAGGACCTGCAGCTCGTAGCTCCAGATGAAACGCAAGTCTTCCTTAGGATCGTAGCCAGCCGTGGCGCCGCAGGTCAGCACGCGGCCGCCGCGATGCAGCGTGCGCAGCGACTTGACCCAGGTATCGCCGCCGGTGAAGTTGACGACCACGTCGACGCCCTTCTCGTAGAGCCGGCGATGCGGCTTGCCGAAGTTGGCGAAGACCCATTTCATGAAGTCTTCCTGCTTGTAGTCGATCACGTGATCGGCGCCCAGCGCCTTCAGGCGCTCGAGCTTCTCGGGCGACGAGGCCGCCGCGACGACCTCGGCGCCGGCCAGCTTGGCCAGTTGCACGCAGCAGGTGCCGACGCCGCCCGAGGCGCCCAGGATCAGCACTTTTTCGCCGGCCTGGATCTTGCCGATCGTCACCATCATGCGCCAGGCCGTGCCGTAGGCCACCGGCAGCGCCGCCGCGTCCTCGAAGCTGACGCCGTCGGGCAGCCGCACCAGATGGTGGTCGGGCACCGCGCAGTATTCGGCCAGGCCGCCATGGCGCGCTTCGCCGATCACGCCACCGAAGGTCTTGCGATCGGACGGGTCGACCATCACGCGGTCACCGACCTTCCAGTCGGTCACGTCCTTGCCGACCTCGACGATCTCGCCGGCGAAGTCCAGGCCCATGATGATGGGCATCGGCACGGTGATGCCGGGCATGCCGTTGCGCGTGAACACGTCGTGGTAGTTGAGCGTGGCCGCGCCGACCTTGATCACGACCTCGTCGGCCGCGGCGACCGGATCGGGAAACTGGGTCTCGTAGCGGATGCTGCCGGGCCCGCCGTGTTCGTAGATGACTGCGGCTTTCATTGGTGTCCTTGGGTGGAGGGTTTATCGGAATTCAGTTGGCCGGCGCCTGCACGAACTGCAGCGCGGCATGGCAGGCGAACTCGGGGCCGACCCAGACCGCGGGACGGCCATCGGCGTCGACGCCCGGCGTATGCGGCACGCCCTGGCCGTCGAGATAGGCGCGCAGGTGGTCGAGCGAACGCACCGTGAAGCACGCCGCGGCGACGCGCTGCGCCGGCTGCCCGGCCAGCACCGGCACGGCCTGGCGCAGCTGCGCCTCGGACATCAGCCAGAAGGTGCCGCGCTGCAGGTCGTAGCGGTAGCCACGCTCGGCGTCGTGCACCGGTGCGCCCAGCAGGCGCGTGAAGCGGGCGGCCGAGGCGGCCGGATCGGGCGCGCAGAAATACAGCGCGGCCAGGCCGGTGACGCCGTTGGCGTGCGTGAGCAGATGGTCTTGCCACAGCACGTCGCGGGTGCCGTGTTCGATGACGATGAAGCGGGCCTCGGGATAGGCCTCGCCATCGAGGTAGATATTGCGGAACCGGGCGCGCCGCACGGATTCGTCGTGCGGGCCGAACGCCGCGTCACGCTCGAGCGCGGCCGGCGCGGCGGCGACGACGCCGGCCTGCGTCAGCGCGGCATAGGCCGCGTCGGCCGACTCGGTATCCATGGCGACGATGTGCAGGCCCTCGTATTGGGCCACCAGGCGCTTGACGCTGCTGGGCAGTTGTTCGTCGATCAGTCCGATGAGCTCGAAGTAGCCCTGCTCGAACATGGCACAATGATTGCCCGACCCCCATGGCACCACGGGGCCGCCAGGGCTGAGCGCACCGGCATGGACGCTGCGCGAGGACAGCGTAAAACCCAGCTTGGCATAGGCTGCACGGCCGCGCTCGAGATCCTTGAGCGCCAGGCCGGCATGATCAAGGCGCAATGCGGCCCTTGTCATGGCACTTCCCCTTGTCGTTTTCACGTTACCTCGACACCTCAGTCATATCCTTGACTGATGCCATGCCGATAAGGAGATAGTACGCGCCAGCCAGGAAAACACAAACTCTTTCACTGGCGTCAGAGTAGAGTTTATTAGAAGAAAATTCTAATAAATATCTGATATTAAGAATTTCATTGAGGTCATAAGGGCGTTTGCGATAAACGCCGACCCAACTGCCGCGGCCGGCTCAACGGCGCGGCAGCGTGCGCCGCAGCGCCTCGAAGAACAGCGTCGACTGCAGGCGCTCTTGTTGCACCTGCGCGGCGACCCGCTCGACCACCGCGCGCGCCACCGGACACAGCGGCAGGCCGCTGCTGCGGGCCAGCACCTCGGCCTCACAGGCGCGCTCGAGATAGTACAGATCGTCGTAGGCGTAATCGATGCGCTCGCCGCACACCACCACGCCATGATTGCCGAGAAAGGCCACGTCGGCGCCCTGCATCGCGCGGGCGATGCGTTCGCCCTCGTCGGCCGCCAGCGCCAGGCCGTTGTAGTCGGGATCGATGCCGATGCGGCCGTCGAAACGCATCGCGTTCTGCGACAACCGGGTATCCAGGGCGCGCTGGCCGGTCAGCGTCAGCGCGGTCGCATACGGCATGTGGGTGTGCAGCACCGCCACCTTGCGGCAGATGCGATGCACCGCCGCGTGGATGTGCATGGCGGTCGCCTCGACCGGATGGCGGCCGTGCAGCGCGTTGCCCTGCGCATCGACCAGCACGATGTCCGCTGCGCCGACCTCGCTCCACAGCAGACCTTGCGGATTGAGCAGGAAGGTCTCGAAACGGCTGTCGACGGCGACGCTGAAATGATTGCAGACGCCTTCGCCGAAACCGTGATGGGCCGCGGCTCGCAAGGCCAGCGCCAGGTCTTCGCGCAGGCGCGCGACCGCGGGCGAGTCAAAGAGGCTGGCGGGCGATTCGAGAACGGCGCTGTTCATGGCGGGACTCCGGTCGGCGCCGCGCCGGGCGGCGCGGCCATCGACCGATGATAGCCCAAGGCCGGCAGGCTACTCGGCGCCCAGCTCGGCCACCGCCGCGTCGATCTCCTGCCGGGTCGGCTGGCCGGCGCCGGCGATCGGCGGCGCGGCGCCAATGCGCTTGCCGCTGAACGAGGCCGAATCCTGCGGCCCGCTGACGTTGCCGCGCAGCCGATCGCCCTGGATGGTGCCGCTGAATTCGCGCAGGTGGCCCTGCTCGTCGGTGAACGCGAAGGCGATGCGCTGGCCGCTCAGGCGCGGCTGGCGCAGCGTGGTCTGCAAGGCGCCCATCTGCGCGGTGCCCTTGATCTTCTGGAAGGTCTGGCTGATCGTCAGCGTGGCCTTGCCCTGGCCGCCGTCCTGCGGATAGCTGATCGACCACTCGCCGCCCGCGTTGGCCGGCACGATCCACAGGTAGCCGGGCCGGTGCGCCATCAGCGTGGTCTCGTCGGGCTCCCAGCGGCCCATGTGGAACTGATGCGTGACGATCCGGGTGCCGGGCGGCATCGCCATCAGCGTGGGCCGCAGCCGCAGGTTCAGCTCGGGCAGCAGGTACATCGCGACCACCGTCGCGTCGGAAAAGTCGGTGGCGAAGATGTCGCCCTGCTCGAAGCGCGCCAGCTGCGCCACGCCGGCCTGTTCGGCATTGCGGCGCGAGACCTCGACCATGCTGGGATCGAACTCGACGCCGCGCGCCGGCGCCTCGAACTCGCGCGCCGCGGCGATCACGATCTTGCCGTCGCCCGAACCCAGGTCGACCACCCGGTCCTGCGGCCCGACGCCGGCCATGCTCAGCAGCCGCGTCACCAGCGCGTCGGGCGTCGGCAGCCACATGACGTCCTTGCCGTGGCGGCCGAGTTGCGGCACGAAGGGCTCGTCCTGCGCGTCGGTGGCGTCGGTGGCGGTGGTGCCAGTCGTGCCAGTGGTGGCGGCGGCGCCAGTGGTGCCAGTCGCGGCGGCGCCCGAGGCGGCCGGCAGCGGCGCCGCGGCGGCCAGCGCAGCCAGCAAGACGGCCGCCAGCCGAGCACCGGCGGGACGATCAGCAAAAGGGAAAGGCGGACAACGCAGGGATTCAATCATGGAGAACAACCAGACTGGGCCACGCCGGCGCCGGCATGGCAGATCGCGAAGACCCCCGGGACGAGGCGCCGGCAGGTCGGAAGAAACAGCTAAGACGAGCGCAGGCGGCAAGCGCGGACCGCCGGCATGACCGGGCACGGCGCCCGGCCTGCCGCCATCGCACCGGCCTACTTGTGGCTGGCGCGCTCTTGCAGCACCTGCACCGCGGGCAGCGCCTTGCCCTCGAGGAACTCGAGGAACGCGCCGCCGCCGGTCGAGATGTAGCCGACCTGCTCGCCGATGCCGTACTTGGCGATCGCCGCCAGCGTATCGCCGCCCCCGGCGATCGAGAAGGCCGGCGAGTCGGCGATGGCGCGCGACAGCGTCTCGGTGCCGTGCGCGAACTGCTCGAACTCGAACACGCCGACCGGGCCGTTCCAGACGATGGTGCCGGCCTTCTTCAGTTGCTCGGCCAGTTGCGCCGCGCTTTGCGGACCGATGTCGAGGATCATGTCGTCATCGGCGACCTCGCCGACCGCCTTGACGGTGGCCTGCGCATCGGCGCCGAAGGTCTTGGCGCAGACCACGTCGACCGGGATCGGCACGGCGGCGCCACGCTGCTTCATGATCTTCATCACGGCACGGGCCTGCTCGACCTGCTCGGGCTCGGCCAGCGACTTGCCGATCGGCTGGCCGGCCGCCAGCAGGAAGGTGTTGGCGATGCCGCCGCCGACGATCAGCTGATCGACCTTGTCGGCCAGCGACTGCAGGATCGACAGCTTGGTCGAGACCTTCGAGCCGCCGACGATGGCCACCAGCGGACGCTTGGGCGCCTCGAGCGCGCGGCCCAGCGCGTCGAGCTCGGCGGCCAGCAGCGGGCCGGCGCAGGCGACCGGCGCGAAGCGCGCGATGCCGTGCGTGGTGGCCTCGGCGCGGTGCGCGGTGCCGAAGGCGTCATTGACGTAGACGTCGCACTGCGCGGCCAGCTTGCGCGCCAGCGCCTCGTCGTTCTTCTTTTCGCCGACGTTGCCGCGGCAGTTTTCCAGCAGCACCACGCGGCCCGGCTCGACCCGCACCGGATGGTCGACCCAGTCCTTGAGCAGCGTCACCGGCGTGCCCAGCAGCTGGCTCAGGCGGTCGCCGACCGGCGCCAGCGAATCCTCGTCGGTCAGCGCGCCTTCGGTCGGGCGACCCAGGTGCGAGGTCACCAGCACGGCCGCGCCGGCGTCCAGCGCCAGCCGGATGCCGGGCACCGATGCACGGATGCGGGTGTCTTCGCTGATGTTGCCGGCATCGTCGAAGGGCACGTTCAGGTCAGCGCGGATGAACACGCGCTTGCCTTTGAGCTGGCCCGACTTGGCCAGGGCGGTGAGGGTGTTGACGTTGGCCATCGTGAGGCCTCCTTGTGCGGAAATGGGCGGAACCGGTGGGCTGGCCGCGAGGGCCGCCGACATGAACGAGGGCGGGTTGCCCCGCCCTCGTTCATGACTTGCAGAGGCAGCTTACTTGGCCGACATCAGGGCCACGGTGGTGTCCAGCATGCGGTTCGAGAAGCCCCACTCGTTGTCGTACCACGACGAGACCTTGACCAGCGTACCCGAGACCTTGGTCAGCGTTGCGTCGAAGTTGCTCGAGGCCGGGTTGTGGTTGAAGTCGACCGACACCAGCGGCTCGGTGTTGTAGGTCAGGATGCCCTTGAGCGCGCCTTCCGAGGCTTCCTTCAGGATCGCGTTGACTTCGTCGGCGCTGGTTTCGCGCTGGGCGATGAACGACAGGTCGACTAGCGAGACGTTGATGGTCGGCACGCGGATCGCGAAGCCGTCCAGCTTGCCGTTGAGCTCGGGCAGCACCAGGCCGACCGCGGCGGCGGCGCCGGTCTTGGTCGGGATCATGCTTTGCGTGGCCGAACGGGCGCGGCGCAGGTCTTCGTGATAGACGTCGGTCAGCACCTGATCGTTGGTGTACGCGTGCACGGTGGTCATCAGGCCGGTGACCAGGCCGATCTTCTCTTGCAGCGGCTTGACCAGCGGCGCCAGGCAGTTGGTGGTGCACGAAGCGTTCGAGATCACGGTGTCGCTGGCCTTCAGCACGCCGTGGTTGACGCCGTAGACGACGGTCGCGTCCACGTCCTTGCCGCCGGGGGCCGAGATGATGACCTTCTTGGCGCCGCCCTTCAGGTGCGCGCCGGCCTTTTCCTTGGACGTGAAGAAGCCGGTGCACTCGAGCACCACGTCGACCTTGAGCTCGCCCCACGGCAGTTCGGCCGGATTGCGGTTGGCCAGCACGCGGATCTTGTCGCCATTGACGACCATGTAGTCGCCTTCGACTTCGACGGTGCCCGGGAACTTGCCGTGCGCCGTGTCGTAGCGCGTCAGGTGAGCGTTGGTCTTGGGATCGCCCAGGTCGTTGATCGCGACGATTTCGATATCGTGGCTCTTGTTCGACTCGTAGTGAGCGCGCAGGACGTTGCGGCCGATGCGGCCGTAGCCGTTGATGGCGACGCGGATGGTCATGATGTGGATCTCCTGGAAGTGTCTACAAAACCTGCTGGACGGCCTGCGCCACCTTCTCGGCGGTGAGCCCGAAATGTTTGAACAGCACGCCCGCGGGCGCCGACTCGCCGTAGCTGTCGATGCCGACGACCGCGCCGTCCAGCCCGACATACTTGTGCCACAGCGCGGTGGTGCCCGCCTCGACGGCGACCCGCGGCAGCCCGGCGGGCAGCACGCTGTCGCGCCAGGCGCGATCCTGCTTGTCGAACACATCGGTGCTGGGCATCGACACCACCCGCACCGGCACGCCGGCTTCGGCCAGCTGCGCCTGCGCGGCGAGCGCCAGCGCGACTTCGGAACCGGTGGCGATGATGATCGCGCGGGCGTCCTGGGCATCGCGCAGCACGTAGCCGCCACGCGCGACCGCGGCCAGCGTCTGCGCATCGCGCTCGACGAAGGGCAAGTTCTGGCGCGACAGCAGCAGCGCGGTCGGGCCGCCGTCGCGCACC
This sequence comes from Pseudomonadota bacterium, assembly GCA_023427085.1. Taxonomy (GTDB): domain Bacteria; phylum Pseudomonadota; class Gammaproteobacteria; order Burkholderiales; family Burkholderiaceae_B; genus Orrella. The sequence goes on along the minus strand of JAEZBO010000108.1, from coordinate 6,883 downwards.
ACCATGCCGATCGAGGCCGGGCGCTGCACCGCGTGGGTCCAGGCCGCCAGCGTCTCGACCGTGTCGCACGGACGCCAGACCGACAGGTTGGGAATCAGGCGCAGGCTGTTGGCGTGCTCGATCGACTGATGGGTCGGGCCGTCTTCGCCCAGGCCGATCGAATCGTGCGTGAACACATGGACCAGCCGCTGCTTCATCAGCGCGGCCATGCGGATGGCGTTGCGCGAATAATCGGAGAAGGTCAGGAAGGTGCCGCCGAACGGCAGGTAGCCGCCATGCAGCGCGATGCCGTTCATGATGGCGGCCATGCCGAACTCGCGCACGCCGTAGTTGATGTGGCGGCCGCCCTGCAGGTGCTCGGCGCCGGCGCGCACCGCGACCGCGCCCTTCCAGTCGGTGTAGTTCGAGCCGGTCAGGTCGGCCGAGCCGCCCAGCAGCTCGGGCAGCTTTTCGACCAGCGCGGTGATGGCGTGCTGCGAGGCCTTGCGCGTGGCGACGGTCTCGCCCTTGGCGTCGGTGGCCGCCAGCAGCGCCTGCACGGTGGCGCCGAAATCGGCCGGCAGGTCGCCCTTCATGCGGCGCTCGAACTCGGCCGCCTCGGCCGGGAAGGCCGCGCGGTAGGCGTCGAAACGGGTCTGCCAGGCCGCCTGGGCGCTGGCGCCCGATTTCTTGGCGCTCCAGCCGTCGTACACGGCCTGCGGCACCTCGAAGGGCTCGCTGGCCCAGCCGAGCGCGGCGCGGGTGGCGGCGATCTCGTCCTTGCCCAGCGGCGCGCCATGCACCTTGTCGGTGCCGGCCATGGTCGGCGCGCCCTTGCCGATCACGGTGCGGCAGGCGATCAGCGTCGGGCCCTTGTTCTGCGTCGACAGCTTGCGCGCCAGCGCCAGCGCCGCATCGACGGCGTTGACGTCATGGCCGTCGACGCCACGGATGACGTTCCAGCCGTAGGCTTCGAAACGCTGCGCGGTGTCGTCGCCGAACCAGTGCTCGACCTTGCCGTCGATCGAAATGCCGTTGTCGTCGTACAGCGCGATCAGCTTGGACAGGCGCAGCGTGCCGGCCAGCGAGCAGACCTCGTGCGAGATGCCTTCCATCAGGCAGCCGTCGCCCATGAACACATAGGTGTGGTGGTCGACGATGTCGTGGCCGGGACGGTTGAACTCACGCGCCAGCAGGGCTTCGGCCAGCGCCATGCCGACCGCGTTGCCCAGGCCCTGGCCGAGCGGACCGGTGGTGGTCTCGATGCCGGCGGTGATGCCGACCTCGGGGTGGCCCGGGGTGCGCGAATGCAGCTGGCGGAAGTTGCGCAGCTCGTCGATCGGCAGGTCGTAGCCCGACAGGTGCAGCAGCGAATAGATCAGCATCGAGCCGTGGCCGTTCGACAGCACGAAGCGGTCACGGCCGGCCCAGGCCGGATCGGCCGGATTGTGGCGCAGGTGGCGGGTCCAGAGCGCCTGGGCGATTTCCGCCATGCCCATCGGCGCGCCGGGGTGCCCGGAGTTCGCCTGCTGAACGGCGTCCATCGACAAGGCACGGATGGCGTCCGCCAGTTTGGGTTGGGAAGCGGAGGGCTGTGTCATGGGAAGCTCGGATGCGGGCCCCGCAAGCCTGTCAAGACCGGGACCGGTGTTAGAGTAGCGAAGCCCAAGATTTTAGCACCCGACGAGCGGCCACCCGGCCTCGCCCCCTGCGCACCATGGCCCTGCCCCGCTTCCATTGTCCCGCCGCCCTGCGGCCCGATACCGAGATCGCCCTGCCCGACGAACTGGCCCATCACGCGCTGCGTGTGCTGCGGCTGCGCGATGGCCAGCCGATCGTGCTGTTCGACGGCCAGGGCGGCCAGTATCCGGCCACGCTGCGGATCGATGGCAAGCAGGGTTATGCGCGGCTGGGCGCGTTCGACCCGCGCGAGGCCGAGCTGCCGGGCGCGATCACGCTGGTGCAGGGCCTGCCTGCCGGCGACAAGATGGACTGGGTGATCGAAAAAGCCGTCGAGATGGGCGTGGCACGGATCGTGCCGATCGCGGCGCGCCGCAGCGTGCTGGCGCTCGAGGGCGCGCGGCTCGACAAGCGGCTGGCGCGCTGGCGCAGCCAGGCCGTGGCGGCCTGCGAACAGAGCGGCCGCAACCGCATCCCGCAGATCGACGCGCCGCTGCCGCTGGCGCGCTGGCTGCAGCAGGCGCAGCCGCCGGCGCTGCTGTGCCATCCCGATGCGCAGATCGATTTCGCCGCGGCGCTGCCGCCGCCCGCCAGCACCGGCTTTGCGCTGCTGGTCGGCCCCGAGGGCGGCTGGGATGACGAGGAACTGCGCGCGGCGCAGCGTGCCGGCGTGCAGGCGGTGCGTTTCGGGCCGCGCGTGTTGCGCACCGAGACCGCCGGCATCGCGCTGGTCGCGGCGGCCACCGCGCTGCTGGGCTGGCACTGACGGCCGCGCGGCGCGGCGGCTACGGCTCGCCCGATTCGCTCCAGCTCTTGGCCTGGCCGGGTTCGGGCTCGGGGTGCTTGCCGGCGTGCTCGACCGCATACAGGAACACCCGGCCGTTCTCGCGGGCGAACTCGGCCACGTCGGCGCAGACCGCCTCGATGTGCGCGGCTTCGTCACGCAGCGCCGGATCGCCCGAATGCAGCTTGTGCAGCCACAGCGCCACGCCGGCCTTCTGGTCGAGCACGGTGTCGCTCAGGCAATCGTAGAGTCCGTCGAAGTCGCTACCGAAGAATTCGGGAAAGTCGACCGCCTTGGCGATCGCCCGCATCGCCGCCGACAGGCTGCGGGCGCGGTCGCAATCGGCATGGAAATAAGCCAGCCCCTGGGCGCGCGCGGCCTGGGCCAGATCGGCGGCCGCGATGCTGGCCGGATCGATCGCACCGCCGCGCTGCAGTTGACGCTGCAGGGAAGACTGGCTGGCTCGCGTCATGCCTGGGACTCCTTGAAAAACGCACTGACCTCATCGGTACGCCGCATCGTATCGGCATAACCGAGTTCGATCAATTCCCGGGTGTAAGCAGATTCGAACAGCAGGTAGGACAACAGCGCGCCGCCGCCGGCCCTGCCGCGGCGGCTGCTGATGCCCAGCACCCGGAACATCGCGCGCACCGGCAGCGGCATGGTGTGCAGATGCTCCATCGCCAGGTCGTCGAGCGAACGGCTGGGGCCCAGCGACAGCGCCCGCACCGGCCGCAGTCCGGTGGCCGAGGCGGCGTCCGGCGCGGCATCGAGAAAATCGTTGACGCGCTCGAGCCGCTCGACATCGGTGGACACACTGTCCAGGAAGATATTCGATAGCGCGTGCCCGCCGATCTGCGCCAGCGACGGATACGGCGGATCGGTGTCGCGCTGCTCGGGATGAGTGTCGTCGCGGTGGCCGGTGCCGATCACCAGCACCCGGTCGGCGCCCAGGTGCACCGCCGGGCTGATCGGCGCCAGCTGGCGCATCGATCCGTCGCCGCACCACTCGAGCCCGCCATCGACGTGCAGCGCATGGGCCGGAAAGATGAACGGGATCGCGCTGGAAGCCAGCAGGTGGTCAACCTGCAAGCGGTCGGGCACCGCGCGGCGCAGCGAGCGGCGCCACGGCTCGATGCCGCCGCGCGACTGGTAGAAGGTCAGGTGCTGGCCGCTGGTGTAACCCGAGGCGGTGATTGCCAGCGCATGCAGCGCGCCGCGGTCGATGTTGCCCTGCAGCCGGTCGAAATCGAGCACCGCGTCGAGCAGGCCGGCCAGCGGCGTATTGTCGAGCAGCGAGCGCGGCTGGCTGCGCTTCTGGCCCGGCAGCAGCCAGCCCAGCGCCAGCAGGCTGACCCAGCGCAGCACCGAGCGGGTGATGCCGGCCGCGTCCGAGCGGTAGATCTGGCCGGTGTGCAGGTTTTCCCACAGCCGGCGGGTGCGCCGCAGCGCCTTGTGCGGATCGTCGGCGCGGCAGGCCAGCGCGGCCGCGTTGATCGAGCCGGCCGAGGTGCCGCAGATGACAGGAAAGGGATTGCGGAAATCCGGGCGCCGGTCCGGATCGAGCAGGTCGAGGATGGCCTGCAGCGCGCCGACCTGGTAGGCGGCGCGCGCACCGCCTCCGGTCAGCACCAGCCCCGTCTGGGGCGGGTGCGGAACCGGCACCGCCGCCGGGTCGTCAGCGTGCGGTGTTCGCATCGACCACGGTCAATGCGGTCATGTTGACGATGCGGCGCACCGTCGAGCTGCCGGTCAGGATGTGCACCGGTGCATTGGCGCCCAGCAGGAACGGGCCGACGGCGACGTTGCCACCGGCCGCGGTCTTGAGCAGGTTGTAGGCGATGTTGCCCGAATCGACGTTGGGGCAGACCAGCAGATTGGCCTGGCCCTTGAGCGTCGACGAGGGCAGGATGCGCAGGCGCTGCGCTTCGTCGAGCGCGCAGTCGCCGTGCATTTCGCCGTCGACCTCGAGCTCGGGGTCTTGGCCACGCACCAGCGCCAGCGCTTCACGCATCTTGGCGCCGGAGGCCGAACTGCCCGAGCCGAAGTTCGAGCGCGACAGCAGCGCGACCTTGGGTTCGAGCTTCATGTCGCGCATCTTCTGCGCGGCGGCCAGCGTGAACTCGGCGATCTGCTCGGCGGTCGGGTCGTCGTTGACGTGCGTGTCGACCAGCGCGACGGTGCGCTCGGGCAACAGCAGGATGTTCATCGCCGCGTAGGTCTTGGCGCCCGGGCGCTTGCCCAGCACTTCGTCGATGAAGCGCAGGTGGTCGCCATAGGCGCCGACCGTGCCGCAGATCATGCCGTCGGCATCGCCCACGTGCAGCATCATCGCGCCGATCAGCGTCAGGCGGCGACGCATCTCGACCCGTGCCATCTCCTTGGTGATGCCGCGGCGCGACATCATGTCCCAGTAGGTGGTCCAGTAGCTGTGGAAACGCTCGTCGAACTCGGGGTTGGTGACCTCGACGTCGGTACCCAGCTTGAAGCGCAGGCCGTATTTTTCGATACGGGCCGCCAGCACGGCGGGACGGCCGACCAGGATCGGACGCGCCAGCTTTTCGTCGAGGATGACCTGGACCGCGCGCAGCACGCGCTCGTCTTCCCCTTCGGTGAACACGATGCGGGCCTTGCCGCCTTCGCGCACCAGGTTCTTGGCGGCCGCGAACAGCGGCTTCATGAACGCGCCCGAGTGGTAGACGAACTGCTGCAGTTGCTCGGCGTAGGAGTCGAGGTCGGCGATCGGCCGGGTGGCCACGCCCTCGGCCATCGCGGCCTTGGCCACCGCCGGCGCGATGCGCACGATCAGGCGGGTGTCGAAGGGCTTGGGCACGAAGTATTGCGGCCCGAACGACAGGTCGTAGGTGCCGTAGGCGGCCGCCACCACGTCGTTCTGTTCTTCCTGGGCCAGGCCGGCGATCGCGTAGACCGCGGCCTTTTCCATCTCGCGCGTGATCGTCGTCGCGCCGACATCCAGCGCGCCGCGGAAGATGTACGGGAAGCACAGGACGTTGTTGACCTGGTTCGGGTAATCCGAGCGGCCGGTCGCGATGACGACGTCGTCGCGCGCGGCCTGGGCGATCTCGGGCAGGATCTCGGGCGTGGGGTTGGCCAGCGCCAGGATCAGCGGACGGGCGGCCATCTTGGCGACCATCTCGGCCTTGAGCACGCCACCGGCCGACAGGCCCAGGAACACGTCGGCATCGGCGATCACGTCGTCGAGCTTGCGTGCGTCGGTCTTCTGCGCAAAACGCGCCTTGTCCGGGTCCATCAGTTCGACGCGGCCTTCGTAGACCACGCCTTCGATGTCGGTGACCCAGACGTTCTTTTGCGGCAGGCCCAGGTCGATCATCAGCTCGAGGCAGGCCAGCGCGGCGGCGCCGGCGCCCGACACCACCACCTTGACCTGCTCGATGTCCTTGCCGACGACCTTCAGGCCGTTGATGAAGGCGGCCGAGACGGTGATCGCGGTACCGTGCTGGTCGTCGTGGAAGACCGGGATCTTCATGCGCTCGCGCAGCTTGCGCTCGACCGTGAAGCACTCGGGCGACTTGATGTCCTCGAGGTTGATGCCACCGAAGGTCGGCTCGAGGCCGGCGATGATGTCGACCAGCTTGTCGGGATCGGTTTCGTTGATCTCGATGTCGAACACGTCGATGCCGGCGAACTTCTTGAACAGCACGGCCTTGCCTTCCATGACCGGCTTGGAAGCCAGCGGACCGATGTTGCCCAGGCCCAGCACCGCGGTGCCGTTGCTGATCACGCCGACCAGGTTGCCGCGGCCGGTGTAGCGGAAGGCATTGGCGGGATCGGCCACGATTTCTTCACAGGCGGCTGCGACGCCCGGCGAGTAGGCCAGCGCGAGGTCGCGCTGGTTGGTCAATTGCTTGGTCGGTGCAATCGAGAGTTTTCCGGGGCGGCCGGCTTCGTGGTATTCGAGCGCTGCCTTGCGCAGATTGGCGTCCATAGGGTCTTCTGGCTGGTGTGACGATACGTGAGAAAGGTCGATTCTAGCTGCTTCGGCGAGGCAGCGGCGGGAAAAGGCCGTGCGGATCGAACAAGGCCTTGCAGCGAGCGTGGATGCGGCTCGCGGCCGCGTCGGCCACATCGGCCGGATGCTGCAATGCAATATCGGCGGCCGGCTCCAGCACCGCTTCCTCGATCCAGGCCAGCGTGCCGGCCTGTCCCAGCAGCAGATGCGCCAGGTTGACGCCGGCAGGCGATGGCGGACGCAGCGCATCGAGCCGGCCGGGCACCGGCCAGCGCGGCAAGGCCAGGCAATGCTCGGCATCCTCGCCGTGGGCCAGTTCGAACAGTCGCGGCACCAGCGCATGCAGCGTCGCGCCGCGCAGCGGCTGGCGGTCGTTCGCGCCGAAGGGACCCAACTCGGCCCGCGTGCCGTCGGCCAGCATCACACGCAGCGACAGCACGCCGCTGTCG
>JAEZBO010000090.1 GCA_023427085.1 Pseudomonadota bacterium | reverse complement strand
CCGCCGGCCGCTCCGGCGCGGCTGCGAAGAATGCGGCGGGTCGGGCGCGCGCGGCGCCGACGCCCGTTTACACTGGCGGCTTGCCACGCCGGCGCTGTGCCCGGCATACCCGGAGAGCCCGCCATCGCCGCCTCGCATCTGTACGCCAACCGCCGTGTCGCGCCCCTGTTGTTGCTGGGGTTCGCCAGCGGCCTGCCGCTGGCGCTGACCACCGGCACCCTGCAGGCCTGGGCCACCGTCGACGGCGTGTCACTGCAGCAGATCGGTTTCCTGACGCTGGTCGGCACCGCCTATACGCTCAAGTTTCTGTGGGCGCCGCTGGTCGACCGCTATGCGCCGCCGGTGTTGGGGCGGCGCCGCAGCTGGATGTGCCTGACGCAGCTGCTGCTGGCGGTGGCGATCGTGGCGATGGGCCTGCTGACGCCGTCGCAATCCTTGATGCCGCTGGCGCTGCTGGCCGTCGCGGTGGCGTTCTTTTCAGCCACGCAGGACATCGCCTTCGATGCCTACCGCACCGACGTGCTGCGGCCCGAAGAGCGCGGCGCGGGCGCGGCGATGTCGGTGCTGGGCTATCGCGTGGCCATGCTGGTGTCGGGCGGGCTGGCGCTGATCCTGGCCGACAGCTGGCTGGGCTGGGGCAACACCTATGTGCTGATGGGCGTGCTGATGGGCCTGATGGCGCTGGTGACGCTGGCCGCGCCCGAGCCCGAGCGCGTGGTCGCCGCGCCGCGCACGCTGGGCGCGGCGGTGATCGAGCCGTTTCGCGAGTTCTTCAGCCGGCCCGAGGCCTGGCTGCTGTTGCTGCTGATCGTGCTGTACAAGCTGGGCGACGCGTTCGCCGGCGCGCTGTCGACCACCTTCCTGATTCGTGGCGCGGGTTTTTCGGCCACCGAGGTCGGCACCGTCAACAAGGTGCTAGGGCTGGCCGCCACCATCGTCGGCGCGCTGGCCGGCGGCGCGCTGATGGCGCGGCTGGGGCTGTACCGCGCGTTGATGCTGTTCGGCCTGTTGCAGGCGGTCTCCAACCTGGGCTACTGGCTGATCGCCGTCAGCCCGCAGAACATCTGGCTGATGGGCGCGGCGGTGGGCGTCGAAAACCTGTGCGGCGGCCTGGGCACGGCGGCCTTCGTGGCGCTGCTGATGGGGCTGTGCGACAAACGTTTCTCGGCCACGCAGTTCGCGCTGCTGTCGGCGCTGTCGGCGGTCGGGCGCACCTACCTGGCCGGGCCGCTGACGCCGCCGCTGGTCGCGTGGCTGGGCTGGCCGTCGTTCTTCATGATCACCGTGGTGATCGCCTTGCCGGGCCTGCTGTTGCTGTATCTGCGCCGGCGCGACATCGAACGCATCGACGCGCAGGGCTGAGCGCGTCTTCTGGCAGGGCCAAAAAAAAACCGCTGCAGGGCGGTTTTTTTTATCGGCGCCGATGGGGCGGGCACGGCCCGGCGGCAAGCGGACAAGCAGGCGACCGACCGGCCGCCCGCCTCCCGCGCCCGTTCTGCGTCAGCAGACGCCCTGGCCGCGCATCGCATCGGCCACGCGCACGAAGCCGGCGATGTTGGCGCCGTCGACGTAATTGACGAACTTGCCGCGCTTCTGGCCGTAGTGCACGCAATTGCTGTGGATGTCGCGCATGATCGCGTGCAGGCGCGCGTCGACTTCCTCGCGGGTCCACGACAGGCGGATCGCGTTCTGGCTCATTTCCAGGCCCGACACCGCGACGCCGCCGGCGTTGCTGGCCTTGCCCGGGGCGAACAGCACCTTGTTCTGGATGAAGGCGTGACCGGCCTCCAGCGTGGCCGGCATGTTGGCGCCCTCGGCGACGCAGACCACGCCGTTGTTGATCAGCGTCTGCGCATCCTTGATCTCGATCTCGTTCTGCGTGGCGCACGGCATCGCGACGTCGACCGGCACGTGCCACGGCCGCTTGCCGGCCTCGAACTTGAGCTTGAACTGCTTGGCGTACACGTCCAGCGAGCCGCGCGTTTCGTTCTTGAGCTTCATCAGCGCGGCCAGCTTCTCGTGCGTGAAGCCGTGGGCGTCGACCACCGTGCCGGTCGAGTCCGACACCGTCACGACCTTGGCGCCCAGCGCCATGGCTTTCTCGATGGCGTACTGCGCGACGTTGCCCGAGCCGGACACCGCCACGCGCAGGCCGTCGAGGCTGCGGTTCTGGCGCGCCAGCATTTCCTGCGCAAAATACACCGTGCCGTAGCCGGTCGCCTCGGGGCGGATCAGGCTGCCGCCGAACGACAGGCCCTTGCCGGTGAAGACGCAGGCGTTCGAGTTCGACAGTTTTTTCATCATGCCGGCCATGAAGCCGACTTCGCGGCCGCCCACGCCGATGTCGCCGGCCGGCACGTCGGTGTTGGGGCCCAGGTGGCGGTGCAGTTCGATCATCAGCGCCTGGCAGAAACGCATGACTTCGGCGTCCGAGCGGTGCTTGGGATCGAAGTCCGAGCCGCCCTTGGCGCCGCCCATCGGCAGCGAGGTCAACGCGTTCTTGAAGGTCTGCTCGAAGGCCAGGAACTTCAGGATCGACAGGTTCACCGAAGGGTGAAAACGCATGCCGCCCTTGAACGGACCGATCGCCGAGCTGTGCTGGATGCGGAAGGCGCGGTTGACGTGGGTGCGGCCGGCGTCGTCGACCCAGCTCACGCGGAACTGGATCACACGCTCGGGTTCGACCAGGCGCTCGAGCAGCGCCTGGTCGGCGTAATGGGGATGCTTTTGCAGGAAGGGCCAGAGGCTGCCGGCGACTTCCTTGACGGCCTGCATGAACTCGAGTTGATGGGGGTCGCGGGCCGCGACCTGGTTCAGGAATGCGTCAAGGGTTTGCAGCTTCAAAAGCGTCTCCAGTTCCAGCGCCGCGGCGGGCGCAATCATCGTCTTTGCTGCCGGTACCGGGTCGTGCGCCACGATGGGGCGACGTGCACCGGCAAGCGACGGGCAGCCAAAAAAAGAGCACCAGAACGGTGCGCAGACCCGGATTCTACGGACTAATTTTCCACGCGGTAAAGCGCTGTTTGATGGGGACAGACAGCGACCGGAAGGCTGTGGAATCCGAAAATAAGGGACGGATTAACCTGATCGATTGCCGAGCCGTTCGACCGTTCACCGCCCAACCGGTCAAGCGCTCAAATGCTCGTACAGGATCACACAGCCGATGACGATCAGGATCACGCCGCCGAGCGCCTCGGCACGCTTGCCGACCAGCGTGCCGACCATGCGTCCCAGCATGATGCCCAGCGTGACCATCAACATGGTGGCCAGTCCGATGGCGGCGGCGGCCGAGACGATGTTGACGTCGATGAAGGCCAGCCCCACGCCGACCGCCATCGCGTCGATGCTGGTGGCGAAGGCGGTGGCGGCCAGCAGCCAGAAGCCATGGCGGGCCGGCTTGTCGGCGGGGATCTCGGTGGGGTCGGTCTTGAGGCCGGCATGGATCATCCGCAGACCGAGCAGGCCCAGCAGCGTGAAGGCGATCCAGTGGTCCCAGGCCTGCACGTATTGCGCGGCGGCCAGGCCCAGCGCCCAGCCCAGCACCGGGGTCAGCGCCTCGATGACACCGAAGATGGCGCCGGTGCGCAGCGCCTCGGACCAGCGCGGCTTGTGCAGGCTGGCGCCTTTGCCGATGGCGGCCGCGAACGCGTCCGTCGACATGGCGAAGGCCAGCAGGGTCAGCGAGAGGGGATTCATGAGCAGGGAGCTCCATGCCGGGTGCGTCAACCATGGCAGACGAGCGAACCCGGCGGTGTCGCTGATCTGCCCATGGTCTCGCCAACCGTCAGGTCGCCCGCACCACGGCAAACGAATGCCGAGCATGTTGATCCGGGCGCTCGCACCATGCAGGCACGAGCAGGCTACTCCCCAAAAGGAGAGGCGATATTAGCATCGGGATACTTGCGTCGGCGTGCAATCCCCTGCCGTCAAGGCGGAATTGCCACAACACCGGGATAAGGCCCCGGGGCGCGTGATCTAGTGGAAGGCAGGGCGAGCGGCGCATCGCCCGCGGGCACAGACCAGGCTGCCCGAGCGGGCGCGGCGGCGCCGCGCCGCCCCTTGCCCCGCCCCCTAGAGCTGGGTGTCGTAGTCGATCGTCAGCGGCGCATGGTCGCTGAAACGTTCGTCCTTGTAGATCGCGGCAGCCCGCGCGGTGGCGGCGATGCCGGGGGTGGCGATCTGGTAGTCGATCCGCCAGCCGACGTTCTTGGCCCAGGCCTGGCCGCGGTTGCTCCACCAGGTGTAGGCCTCGCCGGTGGTGTCAGGATGCAGCGCGCGGTAGACGTCGACGAAGCCGCGCCGGTCGAACACCTCGGTCAGCCAGGCGCGTTCTTCCGGCAGGAAACCCGAGTTCTTCAGGTTGCCCTTCCAGTTCTTCAGGTCGATTTCCTTGTGCGCGATATTCCAGTCGCCGCAGATGATGAATTCGCGGCCATCGGCACGGTGCTCGGCCATCAGCGCGTCCAGCCACGGCGCGAAGTGGGCCAGGAAGCGGTACTTGGCCTGCTGGCGTTCGTCGCCGCTCGAGCCCGACGGCAGATAGGCGCTGATGACGCTGAGCTTGTCGAAGTCGGCGCGGATGATGCGGCCCTCGGGGTCGAACTCTTCGCAGGCCATGCCGTTGGTGACCCGCTCGACCGGATTGCGCAGGTAGATGCCGACACCGCTGTAGCCCTTCTTTTCGGCGGCACAGAAGTGGCCGGTATAGCCGGGCGGATTGCGCAGCTCGTCGGTGAGGTCGGCGTCCTGCGCCTTGATCTCCTGCAGGCAGTAGACGTCGGCCTGGTGCGTGGCCATCCAGGGCTGCAGGCCCTTGCGGAAGGCCGAGCGGATGCCGTTCAGATTGATCGAGGTGACACGCAGCACGAAGGACTCCTGGTTCGCGCCGCCGGTGCGCGAGGCAGCGCCGGCGGCCGGGTAAAGACGGCCCGCCACTTTAACTGAAGCGTCGGGGCCTCAATCGAGCGACAGCTCGAGCCGCTCGATGACCGCGTCCCAGCGCGCCTTCTCGTCGCGGATCATGTCGCGCAGGCCCTCGGGCGTGGACGGCCGGGCGGTGAAGTACTGCGTGGCGAACTGCGCGCGCACCTTGTCGCTTTGCAGGATGCGGGCCAGCTCGCTGTTGAGCCGTTCGATCACCGGCGCCGGCGTGCCGGCCGGCGCCAGCACGGCGTTCCACGAGATCGATTCGAAATCCGGGTAACCGGCCTCGGCCATCGACGGCAGGCCGGGCAGGGCCGGGTCGGCCTTCAGGCTGGTGACCGCCAGCGCGCGGGCCTTGCCATCGCGCACCTGCGGGATGGCGATCGCCGGCACCATGAAGCCGGCCTGCACGTCGCCGGCCATGATCGCGGTGATCACCTGCGGAAAGCCCGAGTACGGCACCTGCAGCAGGTCGATGCGGGCCTCGTGCTTGAACATCTCCATCGCCAGGTGCGACGAGCTGCCTGGTCCGACCGAGCCGTAGTTCAGGTTGCCGCCGCGCTGGCGCGCCAGCGTGACGAACTGCGCCACGTCGTCGGCCGGCAGGTTCTTGCTGACCACCAGCACATTGGGGCTGGTGCCGACCAGCGAGACCGGCGCCAGATCCTGCTCGGGGTCGTAGCCCAGCGTGCGCGGATACAGCGTCGGCGCGGTCACCAGCGGACCGTTGATGGTGTACAGCAGCGTGTGGCCGTCGGGCCGCGAGTTGGCCGCCACGCGGGTGCCGATGTTGCCGCCGGCGCCGGGCTTGTTGTCGATCACGACCGCCTGGGCCAGCGCGTCGGACAGCGGCCCGGCGATGGTGCGCGCCAGGATGTCCGGGGACGAACCGGCCGGGAACGGCACGATGATGTGGATCGGCCGGCTGGGCCAGTCCTGCGCGGCGGCGGTGGCGGCGCAGGCGCACGCCAGCAGTCCCAGGGCCAGGCGGCGCAGCCTGGCCGCGTTGCGGGCAAATCCCTTCATGGTGTCGGTCTCCGGACGGTCTCTTGGGTGTGTTGTCGTGTTGCGGAAACGGGGTGTTGGGGGCGTTGCGGGCGGCTGACGCGCGGGCCGGATCGATCGCGGCGCGCACGGCCGCGGCGGCGATCGGGGTGCCGTCAGCCTTCTGCCGGTGCGCCCGTCTCGAAACGGGCCTCGCGGCCCAGCAGCAGTTCGACCGCCCGGGCAGGCGCCAGACCGTCGAACAATACATGACAGACGGCCTGCGTGATCGGCAGGTCGACCGCGAGCGCCTGGGCGCGTTGCAGGGTCGCCCGCGCGCAGCGCACGCCCTCGGCGGTCATGCCCTCGGCCAGGATGTCGGCCAGGCTGCGCCCGCGGCCGATCTCGAGGCCGACGCGGCGGTTGCGCGACAGGTCGCCGGTGGCGGTCAGCACCAGGTCGCCCAGGCCGGTCAGGCCGGCGAAGGTCTCGGCCTGCGCGCCCATGGCCAGGCCCAGCCTGGCCATCTCGGCCAGCCCGCGGGTGACCAGCGCGGCGCGCGCGTTGGCGCCCATGTCCAGGCCATCGGCGATGCCGCAGGCGATCGCGATGACGTTCTTGACCGCGCCGCCGACCTCGACGCCGACCACGTCGGTGCTGGCGTAGACCCGCAGCGCGCCGCCATGCAGCGCGGCGATCGCGTCATCGCGCACGGTGGCGCTGGCGCTGGCCACCGTCAGCGCGGCCGGCAGGCCCTGCGCGACTTCCTTGGCGAACGACGGGCCCGAGACCACGCCGGTGCCCAGTGTCGCCACCTTGGCGAGTTCGGCCTGCGCGACCTCGTGCGGCAGGCGGGCCTGCTCGGCGTCGAAACCCTTGCAGGTCCACACCACGCTGGCGTGCCGCAGGCCATGCCGCGGCAGCTGGTCCGCCAGCTGGCGGCAGGCCTGCTGCAGGCCGGCGACCGGCACGCCGAGGATGATCAGCGCACGATCGCCGTCCGCCAGGTGCTGGTAGACCGCCATCATGTCGCCGGTGCTTTGCAGCGCGGCGGGCAAGGCGATGCCAGGCAGGTAGCGGGTGTTCTGGTGCTGCTCGGCCAGCGCTCGCGCCTGTTCGGGCGAGCGCGACCACAGCAGCGTGGGATTGAGCGGCGCGGCCGCGGCCGCCAGGGCAGTGCCCCAGGCGCCCGCTCCCAATACCGCGACGCGCAGTCCGGCCATCTGGCTTATTGGCGGGTTGCGCCGGGGGGCAGGATGATGCCCGAGTCATTGCCGTTGGCCTGGCCGGCCGGCGCCTGCTGTTGCTGCGCCTGCAGCTCGGCGATGCGCTGTTCGTACAGGCTCTGGAAGTTGACTTCGGCCAGGTGCAGGGCCGGCAGCGACGAACGCGTGATGACGTCGGCCACGTTGGCGCGCAGGTAGGGGTAGAGCATGGTCGGGCAGACGATGCCGACCAGCGGGTCGAGCTGTTCGGCCGGGATGTTGGCCAGTTCGAAGATGCCGGCCTGCGTGGCCTCGACCAGGTACAGCACCTTGTCTTCGATGCGGGTGGTGACCGTCACGGTGACCGTCGATTCGAAGATGGTCTCGGCCAGGCGCTGGCCGCCGACGTTGATGCTGACCTCGACCTTGGGGCCTTCCTGCTCGAGGAAGATGTGCGGCGCGTTGGGCAGCTCGAGCGACAAGTCCTTGAGGTAGACGCGTTGCAGGTTGAAAGCGGGGTCTTTGCTCGCTTGGGCGTTTTGGTCTTGCTCGGCCATGTGGGTTCCTGGCAATGGGTGGGAAGGTGAGACTGGCCCGAGGCCAGCCTGGGACTGGGTCGCGAGACCGGGATCAGCCTTGCAGCAGCGGCATCAGGCCGCCGGAGCGGTCGAGCGCGGCCAGGTCGTCGTAACCGCCGACGTGGGTGTCGCCGATGTAGATCTGCGGCACGGTGCGGCGGCCGGTGCGCTCCATCATGACCTGGCGCTGGGCCGGGTCGGCGTCGATGCGGATCTTTTCGATCTCGGCGACGCCCCGCTGCTTGAGCAACGCTTCGGCGCGCACGCAGTAGGGGCACACGGCGGTGCTGTACATCAAAACCTTGTTCATGTCGGCTCCGGGGTTGCGGGCGCCCGGGCATGATGCCCGCGCGCCGGGGGGTGGGGCAGGTCGGCCTCAGGCCGCCTTGCGGCCGGTGGTCGGCAGGCCGGCCTTGATCCAGGCCAGCTGGCCGCCGTCCAGCGCGAAGACTTCGGTGTGGCCCAGGGTCTTGAGCTTGGCAACGGCCTTGGACGAATCGCCGCGGCCATTCTCGCAGACCACCACCAGCGGCTTGTTCTTGGGCAGTGCGGCGGCTTTTTGCTCGAGCTCGGCCAGCGGCAGGCTGCGCGCCTGGGCGATATGGCCGGTCTGGTAGGCCTCGGCCGGACGGACGTCGACCAGCACGGCCTGCTTCTGGTTGAGCATGCGCACGGTGTCTTCGGGACTCAGCGCCGAGCCGGTACGGCCCTTGCTGATGAGGGGCCAGGCCAGCATGGCGCCCGAAATCAGGGCCACGGCGAGGATGAACAGATTGTTTTGCTGGAGGAGGAAATCCACGGTAGGGTCTCGGTATTGCCCGTAAGGCTAGTGTTCGTCGTGCGTCGGTGTTGCGGGAAAGCCCCAGGCGCCTGCGCCCGATGAACCGGACCAGACGGCAGAAATCCGCTCAATTATAAAATGAGCGCAGTCTTCAACTTTAACCTGCAACCGCCATGTACAAACTCGTGCTCATGCGCCACGGCGAAAGCCAGTGGAATCTCGAAAACCGATTCACCGGCTGGACCGACGTCGATCTCACCGATACCGGCCGTGAACAGGCCCGCCAGGCCGGCGAACTGCTCAAGCGCGAAGGCTACGGGTTCGACCTGGCCTACACCTCGGTGCTCAAGCGCGCCATCCGCACGCTGTGGATCGCGCTGGACGCCATGGATGCCATGCACACGCCGGTGCACAACAGCTGGCGCCTGAACGAGCGCCATTACGGGGCGCTGCAGGGCCTGAACAAGGCCGAGACCGCCGCCAAGTACGGCGACGAGCAGGTGCTGGTCTGGCGCCGCGCCTACGCGATCGCGCCCAATCCGCTCGAGCTCGACGACCCGCGCCACCCGCGCTTCGATCCGCGCTACGCCCGCGTGCCGGCCGCCGAGCTGCCCGCGACCGAGTGCCTGCAGGACACCGTCACGCGCGTGCTGCCGATCTGGAACGAGTCGATCGCGCCGGCCATCAAGGCCGGCCGCCGCGTGCTGATCGCCGCCCACGGCAACAGCCTGCGCGCGCTGATCAAACATCTGGACGACGTCTCGGAAGATGACATCGTCGGCCTGAACATCCCGACCGGCCAGCCGCTGGTCTACGAACTCGACGAGTCGCTCAAGCCGCTGCGCCACTACTACCTGGGCGATCCCGACGAAATCGCCGCGGCCATGGCCGCGGTGGCTGCACAGGGCAAGGCCAAGCAGGGATGAGCTTGACCGGCGGGCGCATCAGGGCGGGGCTGCTGGCCCTGGCGGCGGCATCGGCGTGTCCGGCGTTCGCGCAGGGCGGCCCGCCCGCCGCGATCCAGGCCCGCCAGAGCGAGGCCACGCAGCAGCAGCTCGAGCTGCGCGGGCGCATCGACGACCTGCAGAAGGCCATCGACCAGCGCGAGTCGGCCCGCAAAGAGGCCGCCGACGCGCTGCGCGAGTCCGAGACCGCGATCTCGCGCATCAACCGCCGGCTCGACGAACTGGCCCGCCAGGGCCAGGTGGCGCGCGGCGAGCTCGACACGCTCGAGCAGGCCATCGTCGATCAACAGGGCGAGCGCGACATCCGCCAGCAAGAGCTGGCCGCGCAGTTGCGCACCCAGTACCAGAGTGGCCTGTCGCCGTGGACGGCGCTGCTGTCGGGCGACGATCCGCAGCAGATCGGCCGCAGCCTGGGCTACCTCGATTACGTGTCGCGCGCCCGCGCCAACGCGCTCAGCGCGCTGCAGCGCGAGATCGAGCGGCTGTCGTCGCTGCAGCGCCAGGCCGACGAGCGGCGCGCCGAGATCGAGCAGGTGGCCGACGAGACCGGCAAGCAGAAGGCCGAGCTGCTCGCGCAGCAGAAATCCCGCGCCACCGTGCTGGCGCGGCTGGACGGGCAGATCCAGGCCCAGCGCGCCGAAGCGACCCAGCTGGGGCGCGACGACCAGCGCCTGACGCGGGTGATCGGCGATCTCGAAAAACAGATCGAGGCCGCGCGCGTGGCTGCCGAGGCCGCCCGCAAGGCCGCCGAGGCGCAGCGCCGTGCCGAGGCCGAGCGCCGCGCACAGCAGGCCCGCGC
>JAEZBO010000045.1 GCA_023427085.1 Pseudomonadota bacterium | reverse complement strand
CCGCGCCGCACCCGACAGCATGAGCGACCACGGCCTGCGCATCGCGACAGCCGTGTTGTCAGCGGAATCAGCTAAAACGACCAGAAAACCAAAAACGACCACAAAAGAAAGCCGCCCCTACCGCCCCTGTCGCAGCAAATGATAAAAATTCCGCAACATCGCAGCCGTCGCGCCCCAGATGAAGCGCCCCTGCCACGGCATGGAGTAGAACTGGCGCTGCTGGCCGTCCGGCAGCGTGGCCTGGTGCAGCCGGTGGTTGGCCGGGTCGGTCAGGAAAGCCAGCGGCACCTCGAAGATGTCGGCGACCTCGAAGGCGTCGGGCTTGAGCACGAAGCCCGGCCGTACCAGCGCGGCGACCGGGGTCACCGAGTAGCCGGTGGTGGTGACGTAGTCGGGCAGGCTGCCCAGCACTTCGATGTAGTCGTCGGTCAGGCCGGTTTCTTCCTGCGTCTCGCGCAGCGCTGCGGCGACCGGGCTGGCGTCCCAGCTTTCGATGCGGCCACCCGGAAAGCTGATCTGGCCGGCATGGTCGCGTAAATGGGCGGCCCGTTCGGTCAGCATCACGCGGATGCCGGCCTCGTGCACCACCAGCGGGATCAGCACCGCCGCCTGCACGGTCGGGCCCTCGCGCCCGGGACTGCGATAACGCTCTTCGAGCGAGGGATCGGGCGACCAGCTGGGCGGCGCGCTGAGGATGCGGCGCAAGGCTTGCGACGTCAGCAGGCTCGCGTCGACCGGCGTCAGGCCGTCGTCCGCAACCTGCCAGGGCTGGGCGGCGGGATCGAAGCCGGGCTTGACGGGGGCACGCGGCCGGGGCGCGCGGGACGAGGTGTCGCTACTCATGTGATGCTATCTATAGACCCGGTTTGCGGGGCAGAAAACAAAAAAGGCACCCTCGCAGGTGCCTTTTTTACCCGAACTACGGGAACATCAAGCTCAAGCCTGCTGCGCAGCAGCCGGAGCAGCCTTGCGAACCAGCTTTTCCTTGATGCGAGCCGACTTGCCCGAGCGATTGCGCAGGTAGTACAGCTTGGCACGGCGCACGTCACCGCGGCGCTTGACTTCGATCGAGGCGATCTGCGGCGAGTAGAGCTGGAAGGTCCGCTCGACAGCTTCGCCGGACGAGATCTTGCGCACGATGAATGCGGAGTTCAGGCCGCGGTTGCGCTTGGCGATGACCACGCCTTCGTAGGCCTGCACGCGCTTGCGGGTGCCTTCGACGACGTTGACGCTGACGACCACGGTATCGCCCGGGGCGAATTGCGTGATGGCCTTGCCTTCGGTCAAACGAGCAATTTCTTCTTGCTCGATGATTTGAATCAGATTCATGAAAAACTCCAGGTGATCTTGCTCGGGAATCTTGTCGCCAAACCGCAGCGACTGGCTCGCGAGTGATGAGGTAGATACCGGTTGGGTAGATACCTGAACGCGCGGCCGACATCTTGTTGGAAAGCCCATGCTTTCCGTCCCGGCAGAGGATGCGTTGAAAAGCCCACCATTCTAGCGCGAATTTCGCAAGCGCGCCAAGCAGTTAGCCCTGGCGGCCCGTGGCGGGGCCGGGCGGGCTAGAAGCCGCCCGCCTGCCCCAGCCACATCAGCCCGGGGATCAGCGCCGCCCACACCAGCACCATGGCCGTATCGACGACCATCACGCGCAGACTCGGCTTGGCCTGGCTGCCCGAGGCCGCCGCGGGCACGGCACCGCCATCGGCCTGGGCGTCGGCATCATGTTGCGGCATTGCCACATCGGCGCACGGGTGGGCAGGCCGGCGCGCCGGCTGGCTGGACTGGAACGGCCACTTGCGGCGCGGCCCCAGCGCGACCGGCGCGGTGGCGGTGAAGTTACCCAAGGTGCCCAAGGCGCTGCT
This sequence comes from Pseudomonadota bacterium, assembly GCA_023427085.1. GTDB lineage: Bacteria > Pseudomonadota > Gammaproteobacteria > Burkholderiales > Burkholderiaceae_B > Orrella. Next base: position 12,517 of record JAEZBO010000045.1, on the reverse strand, counting down.
GTACTGGGTCGTGAACATGTCGATCTCGCGATGTTGTCGATGGCGCCGGGACACAGGCCAGGCACGTACCGTGAAGCGCGCAAGGGCGCGCGGGGAGCAGGAATTCTGGCCGGCCAGCGCCGGCATGGGGGTGTCATGCATCGAACAGCCCCAGTTGCGCGCCGGCCGACGCCGCGCCGGCCCGCGGGCGCGGCGTAAAACGCAGCGGTGCCTCGGCGCCGGCGGGCCGGGCGCGCGCGGGCGCGATGAACTGGTCGAGCCCGAGTTCGGCATCGAACTCGACCCAGCGGGTGGTATCCATGCCGGCTCGTGTGACCGCCAGCCGAAAGCGCTGCGCGATCAGGTCGGCCCAGATGCCGGTGCCACGCATGCGGCTGCCGAAGCGCGGGTCGTTGCGGCGCCCGCCGCGCATGTCTTCGATACGGTGCAGCACGCGCGCGGCCCGATCGGGGAAATGCGCGTGCAGCCATTGTTCGAAGACCTCGCGGACCTCGTAGGGCAGCCGGATCACCGTGTAGAAGGCCCGCGAGACGCCCTGCTCGGCGGCGGCCGAGACGATGCGTTCGATCTGGTCGTCGTTGATGAACGGGATGACCGGCGCGACCGAGACCCCGGTGGGGATGCCAGCCTGGGCCAGCCGCCCGAGCGTCTGCAGCCGCCGCCACGGCGCCGACGCGCGCGGTTCGAGCGTGCGGGCGACGCCGGCGTCGAGCGTGGTCAGGCTGACGACGACGCTGACCAGGCCGTGACGGGCCAGTTCGGTCAGCAGGTCGAGATCGCGTTCGACCAACGCGTTCTTGGTGATCACCGACACCGGGTGGCGGGTTTCGAGCATCAGCTCGAGGATGCCGCGCGCCAGCCGGTGCTGGCGCTCGATGGGCTGGTAGGCGTCGGTGGCCGACCCCAGCGTGATGACGCTGGGCACGTAGCCCGGCCGGGCCAGTTCGGCCCGCAGCGCCGCCACGGCGTTGGTCTTGGCGACCAGCCGGGTTTCGAAATCGAGCCCGGGCGAATAGCCCAGATAGGCATGCGTGGGCCGGGCATAACAATAAATGCAGCCGTGCTCGCAGCCCCGATAGGGATTGACGGCCTGCGTGAACGGGATGTCGGGGGAATCGTTGCGCGAGATCAGGCGCTTGGCCTGCTCGGACTGGACCTGCGTGGCCGGATTGGGCACTGGCGTGCCGTCGTGCAGGTCGTGATCGAGCGTATCGGTGTCGACGCCGCGTGCATCGCGCTGGAAGCGATGCCCGACGTTAGATACCGCACCCCGACCGCGCGAGGCGGCGGGGGCGGCAGCCGGGGACCCAGAACCGGCAAAAGAGGAGGACTCGATAGCGACCATGGAAAGTACTGTACAAAAAAACAGTGCTTTCCACAAGCATCGGGGCCGGTTTCTTTTTTACTCCTTTCCCGCCGCCGCGCAAACGGCTATTTCGGGCCGTCCTGGGGCAAACGCAGCAGGCCCGCCGCGGCGGTCTGGTGCGTGGCCTCGTCGATCAGGATGAACGCACCGCCGCTGCGCACGCTGTCGTAATCGTCGGCCGCCAGCGCCTCGCGCACCGCCAGCGTGACGCGGCCGATGTCGTTCATCTCCAACACACCGGCGTCCACCACCTGCTGCAGCTCGTGGATGTCACGACGCCCATGGACCGCGCGGATCTTGGCGCTGGTCAGGCGCGTGCCATGCTTGAGCAGGTAGCGGCGCGCCGGATTGAGCGCGCGGCTGTCGAGCCAGCACAACTCGGCCTCGAACTCGCGCAGCACGGTGGCCGGCGCGCTGGCGTGCACCAGCAGGTCGCCACGCGCGACGTCGACGTCGCGGTCCAGCTCGACCGTCACGGTGTCACCGGCGCGTGCCGTCTCGAGCGGGCCGTCCGGTCCGCGCAGGGCGCGCACCTGCGCCGAGGTGCCGGCCGGCTGCACCCGCACCGGATCGCCGACCCGCAGCACGCCGCTGGCCAGCTGGCCGGCGTAGCCACGGAAGTCATCGACCCGATCGCCACCGTGGCGGATCACCCACTGCACCGGCAACCGCAGCGGCCCGTCGTCGCGCGACTGCACCGGCGGCAGGTCCTCGAGCAGCTGCAGCAAGGGCTTGCCCTGGTACCACGGCGACGCGGCCGACCGGGTCACCACGTTGTCGCCGGCCAGCGCCGACAGCGGCAGCACGTCATACGACACGATGCCCAGCTTCTGCGCCAGCACTGCGTAGGACGCGGCGATGCGTTCGAACACCGCGTGGTCCCAGCCGACCAGGTCCATCTTGTTGATCGCGACGATCACATGGCCGATGCCCAGCAGTTGCGCGATCGCGCTGTGGCGCCTGGTCTGCGTCAGCAACTGGCCGTCGGCGGCGCGCGAGGCGTCGATCAGGATGATCGCCACGTCGGCGGTCGAGGCACCGGTGACCATGTTGCGGGTGTACTGCTCGTGGCCGGGCGCGTCGGCGATGATGAACTTGCGCGCCGGCGTGGCGAAATAGCGGTACGCCACGTCGATCGTGATGCCCTGCTCGCGCTCGGCCTCCAGCCCGTCGGTCAGCAGCGACAGGTCGACCGTGTCGCCCTGCGTGCGCTTGTGCTTGGCGCGCGAGATCGCATCGAGCTGGTCGGCGAACACGCCCTTGCTGTCGAACAGCAGCCGGCCGATCAGCGTCGACTTGCCGTCGTCGACCGAGCCGGCGGTGATCAGGCGCAGCACGCCGCGCTCGGCCTGCTGCAGAAAGCCCTCGTTGACGGCGTTCATCAGAAATACCCCTCTTTCTTGCGGCGCTCCATCGAGGCCTCGGATGTCTGGTCGTCCATGCGCGTGGCGCCGCGTTCGGTGATGTCGGTGACGGCGGTCTCGGCGATGATCGCGGCCGGGTCCTGCGCATCGGACGACACCGGGCAGGTGCACGAGATGTCGCCGACGGTGCGAAAACGCACCGGCAGCGTCTCGACCTGCTCGCCGTCGGCCGGCGGCGTCAGCCGCGTGACCGGCACCAGCAGGCCGCGCCGGCGCACCACCTGGCGCTGATGGGTGTAGTAGATCGACGGCAGCGCCAGCTGCTCGCGCTGGATGTATTGCCAGACGTCCAGTTCGGTCCAGTTCGAGATCGGAAACACCCGCATGTTCTCGCCCGGGTGCACGCGGGTGTTGTAGAGATTCCAGAGCTCGGGGCGCTGCGACTTCGGGTCCCACTGACCGAACTCGTCGCGGAACGAAAAGATGCGTTCCTTGGCGCGGGCCTTTTCCTCGTCGCGGCGCGCGCCGCCGATGCAGGCGTCGAAGCCGAACTCCTCGATGGCTTCCAGCAGCGTGACCGCCTGCGCCGCATTGCGCGAATCCGACTCGCGCCGCAACACCACCGAGCCGCGCGCGATCGAATCCTCGACGCTGCGCACGATCAGCGTCTCGCCCAGCTCGGCGGCGCGGCGGTCCCGGAAGGCGATGACCTCGTCGAAGTTGTGGCCGGTGTCGATGTGCATCAGCGGAAACGGAAACCGCCCGGGCCGGAAGGCCTTCTCGGCCAGCCGCAGCAGCACGCAGGAGTCCTTGCCGCCCGAGAACAGCAGCACCGGCCGCGCGCATTCGGCGGCGACCTCGCGCAGGATATGGATGGCCTCGGACTCCAGCCAGTCGAGATGGCTGCGGGTTTGGACGATGGTCATGCTAGGTGTCCCTGGAAAAGGATGTCTGGATCACGTGCCGGCGGTTGCCTTCGTGCAGGCCGCACTCCTTGGAGTCGGCCGATTCCCACCACCAGCGGCCGGCGCGCGGGTCCTCGCCCGGCCGGACCGCGCGGGTACAGGGCTCGCAGCCGATCGACGGATAGCCCTGGTCGTGCAAGGGGTTGTACGGAATGTCCAAGGCGCGGATGGACTGCCAGACCTGCGCTTCGGTCCAGCCCGCCAGTGGATTGAACTTGCGCAGCCCGAACACCGGATCGTCCTCGGCCTCGTCGAGCCGGCCCCGCGTGGCGGCCTGTTCGCGGCGTTGGCCGGTGATCCAGGCGCTGCGCCCGGCCAGCGCGCGCCTGAGCGGCTCGACCTTGCGCAGGCCGCAACAGGCCTTGCGCAGTTCGATGCTCTCGTAGAAGGCATGGGCGCCGTGCGCGGCGACGTGGTCGGCCACCGCCTGCGGGTCGGGACGCATGACCCGCAGCGCGCGGCCGTAGCGCTGCGCCACCACGTCGATCATGCCCAGCGTCTCGGCGTGCAGCCGGCCGGTATCGAGCGTGAAGATCTCGATCGGCAGCCCGGCGCTGCAGATCGCGTGGGTCAGCAGCATGTCCTCGGCCGCCAGCGACGAGGCCAGCGCGGCATCCGGATGCAGGCCGGCGATCGCCCGCAGGCGATCGACCAGCGCCGACCAGGACTGCTGCAGCGACGGCGGCCAGGGCGCCCGGGGCGACGTCGCTGCCATGGTTCAGCCCGCCGGCGCGGCGAACACCCGCGCATTGCGCGGCCGCGCGATCAGCGCCTCGCCCTCGGTCACCTGCAACGCACGAAAGACGTCTTCGGGCACCTGGGCTTCGAGCAGTTGGCCGTTGTCCTCGCGGGTCAGCTCGAGGAAGGCGCTGGGCCCGGCCAGGTAGGCGTGGTTCAGGCGCACGGCGATGCCGTCCTGCCCCGTACCGGCGCCCGCGCCGGCGCGCAGGATCTCGAGCTCGTGCGGCCGCACGTAGGCCACCGCCGGCGCCTCGTCGGCGTCGCCGAAGCCCGGTGCCGGCAGCGTGAAGCCGTGATCGCGCCAGATGCCGGCGCGCGCATTGCCCTTGAACTGGTTGACGTCGCCCAGGAAGCCGTACACGAACGGCGTGGCCGGATCTTCCCAGACCTCGCGCGGCGTGCCGACCTGCTCGATGCGGCCGGCGTTCATCAGCACCACGCGGTCGGCCACCTCGAGCGCCTCTTCCTGGTCGTGGGTCACGAACACGCTGGCCACGTTCAGGTCGTCGTGCAGCCGGCGCAGCCAGCGGCGCAATTCCTTGCGCACCTTGGCGTCGAGCGCGCCGAACGGTTCGTCCAGCAGCAGCACGCGCGGCTCGACGGCCAGCGCGCGGGCCAGCGCGATACGCTGGCGCTGGCCGCCCGACAGCTGCGAGGGATAACGGTCGGCCAGCCAGTCGAGTTGCACCAGGCCGAGCAGCTCGTGCACCTTGCCACGGATCTTGTCTTCGGACGGCCGCTGCGATCGGTGCTTGACGCGCAAGCCGAAGGCGACGTTCTCGAACACCGTCATGTGCTTGAACAGCGCGTAGTGCTGGAACACGAAGCCGACCTGGCGGTGGCGCACGTGCACGTCGGTGGCGTCTTCGCCGGCGAACCACACGCGGCCCTGGTCGGGCTGCTCGAGGCCGGCGATGATGCGCAGCAGTGTCGTCTTGCCGCAGCCGGACGGCCCCAGCAGCGCCACCAGCTCACCGGTCTCGATATGCAGGGATACATCGTCCAGCGCACGGAAGCTGCCGAAGCGCTTGGACAGGTTTTGGACTTCGATACTCATCGTTGGCTCCGTCTCAGGCCAGGGCCGGCTGTGCCTGCGCCAGCGGGCGTTCCATCGAAACGCCGGCTTGCGCGGGTCGGGCGCTCAGCCATTCGACCAGGTTCTTGGCCACCAGCGTCACCAGCGCCAGCAGGGCCAGCAGCGAAGCGACGGCGAACGAGGCCGCGAACATGTATTCGTTGTAGAGGATTTCGACATGCAGGGTCATGGTGTTGGTCAGTCCCCGCACCTGCCCCGACACCACCGACACCGCGCCGAATTCTCCCATGGCGCGTGCGTTGGCAAGGATGGTGCCGTACAGCAGCCCCCATTTTATGTTGGGCAGCGTCACCCGAAAGAATATCTGCCAGCCGTTGGCGCCCAGCGTCAGCGCGGCCAGTTCCTCGTCGCTGCCCTGCGCCTGCATCAGCGGGATCAGCTCGCGCGCGACGAACGGGAAGGTCACGAACAGCGTCGCCAGCACCACCGCCGGCACGGCGTAGACGATGCGGATGTCGTTGGCCTGCAGCCACGGGCCGAACCAGCCCTGCGAGCCGAACAGCAGCACGAACACCAGCCCCGCCACCACCGGCGAGACCGAGAACGGCAGGTCGATCAGCGTGATCAGGAACTGCTTGCCGCGGAACTCGAAACGCGTGATCGCCCAGGCCGCGGCGATGCCCAGCACCAGGTTGATCGGCAGGGCGATCAGCGCGACGAACAGCGTCAGCCGGATCGCCGACAGCGCGTCGGGCTCGGTGATCGAGGCCACGTAGACGTCCCAGCCGCGCGCCAGCGCCTGCACGAACACGCTGATCAGCGGCAGCAGCAGGAACAGCCCGAGAAAGCCCAGCGAGACGGCCAGCAGCAGGATGCGGACCCAGCGCGGCTCGGTCAGGTGCGCCGGCCTGGGGGCGGCGGCGCTCATGCTCGCCTCCCGCCGCTGCGATGCGTCTGCCACCATTGCAGGCTGTTGATGACCAGCAGCAGCAACAGCGAGATCACCAGCATCGCGGTGGCGATCGCGGCCGCGCCGGCGTAGTCGAACTGTTCGAGCTTGGCGATGATCAGCAAGGGGGTGATCTCCGAAATCATCGGCATGTTGCCGGCGATGAACACCACCGATCCGTACTCGCCGACCGCTCGCGCGAAGGCCAGTGCGAAACCGGTCAGCAGCGCCGGCAGGATGGTTGGCAGCAGCACCCGGCGAAAGGTCTGCCAGCGGTCGGCGCCCAGGCTGCTGGAGGCTTCTTCGATCTCGCGTTCGATGTCCTCGAGCACCGGCTGGACCGTGCGCACCACGAACGGCAGGCCGATGAAGATCAGCGCGATGACGATGCCCAGCGGCGTGAACGCCACCTTGATGCCCAGCCAGTTCTCCAGCGGATTGCCGAGCCAGCCGTTGCGGGCGTACAGCGAGGTCAGCGCGATGCCGGCCACCGCGGTCGGCAGCGCGAACGGCAGGTCGACCAGCGCATCGACCAGTTTCTTGCCGGGGAACTCATAACGCACCAGCGTCCAGGCCACCACCAGCCCGAACACCAGGTTGACGCCGGCCGCGATCGCCGAGGCGCCGAAGGTCAGCTTGAACGAGGCCAGCACGCGCGGCGCGGTGATGGTCTCCCAGAAACCCAGCCAGCCCAGCTCGGCGCTCTTGATCGGCAGCGCCGCCAGCGGGATCAGCACCAGCAATCCCAGGTACAGCAAGGTGTAGCCCATCGACAGGCCAAAACCCGGCAGCACGCCGAAGCGGCGCCTGGCGGGGGTGCTGGTGCGTGGGGCGGGCCCGGGCGGGCCCGCCGGCAAGCTGATGGTGGAGGAGCGCATCTCGCCGGCCTCGTCGCTTTACCGGCCCTTGGGCTGGTAGATCTGGTCGAAGGTGCCACCGTCGTTGAAGTGCTCCTGCTGCGCCTTGCGCCAGCCACCGAAGGTGTCGTCGATGGTCACCAGCTTGACGTCGGGGAACTGCTTGGCGTATTTGGCGGCGACGTCCTTGTTGGTCGGGCGGTAGAAGTTCTTGGCGATGATCTCCTGTGCCTGCGGCGTGTACAGGAACTCGAGATAGGCCTGCGCGGCGGCGCGGGTGCCCTTCTTCTCGACGTTCTTGTCGACCACCGTCACCGGCGGCTCGGCCAGGATCGACAGCGACGGCACGATGATGTCGAACTTGTCCGGACCGAGTTCCTCGACCGACAGGAAGGCTTCGTTCTCCCAGGCCAGCAGCACATCACCGACGCCACGCTCGACGAAGGTGATGGTCGAGCCGCGCGCGCCGGTATCGAGCACCGGCACGTTCTGGAACAGCTTGCCGACGAACGATTTGGCGCCGTCGACGTTGCCGCCGTTGCGCTGCAGTTCGTAGGCCCAGGCGGCCAGGTAGTTCCAGCGCGCGCCGCCCGAGGTCTTGGGATTGGGCGTGATGACCTGCACGCCCGGCTTGACCAGGTCGTCCCAGTCCTTGATGCCCTTGGGATTGCCCTTGCGCACCAGGAACACGATGGTCGAGGTATACGGCGAGCTGTTCAGGTCCAGCCGCTTCTGCCAATCCTGCGGCAGCAGGCCGCGGTCGGCGATCGCATCGATGTCGTAGGCCAGCGCCAGCGTCACCACGTCGGCGTCCAGGCCATCGATGACGGAGCGCGCCTGGCGGCCCGAGCCGCCATGCGACTGGCGGATCGTCAGCGTGGTGCCGGTCTTTTCCTTGTATTGCTTGATGAAGGCGTCGTCGATCTCGCGATACAGCTCGCGCGTCGGGTCGTACGACACGTTCAGCAGCGTCTGCGTCTTTGCCTGCGCCAGCGCCGCGAGCGGCGCCGTCATACCTACCACCAGGGCCGTCAGGGCCACCCAACCCGCCTTACGCAACATGACCGCTTTCCTTGTAACGAGACATTGAGGCGCCAGTCTGCGGGATGCGCGTAAGGAAGAGAACGATGCAATTCTTCCTAGTTCATCGCTGGCGTTCATTAATACCGCAAGCGATTTGTTTGTGCCGAAAAACGCAGGCGGCGGCCGCCGCCGGACGAAAAAAAAACCGCCCCGAGGGGCGGTGCACGGCGTGGCGGGCCGCTGCTTACTTGTTGGGCTGGGGCGTCACGCGCAGGTAAGGACGCACGGCCTTGTAGCCCTTGGGAAACTTCTGCTTGATGACCTCTTCGTCCTTGAGCGAGGGCACGATGATCACGTCGTCGCCGTCCTGCCAGTTCACCGGCGTGGCCACGCTGTGGCTGTCGGTCAGCTGCAGCGAATCGATCACGCGCAGGATCTCGTTGAAGTTGCGGCCGGTGCTGGCCGGATAGGTCAACGTCAGGCGCACCTTCTTGGCCGGGTCGATGATGAACACCGAGCGCACCGTCAGCGTGGCATTGGCGTTCGGGTGGATCATGTCGTAGAGCTCGGAGACCTTGCGGTCGTGGTCGGCCAGGATCGGGAAATTGACCGTGGTGCTCTGCGTGTCGTTGATGTCGTCGATCCACTTGGTATGCGAATCGGCGCTATCGACCGACAGCGCCAGCACCTTGACGTTGCGCTTGGCGAACTCGTCGGCCAGCTTGGCGGTATAGCCCAGCTCGGTGGTGCACACCGGCGTGAAATCGGCAGGATGCGAGAACAGCACGCCCCACTGATCACCCAGGTACTCATGCAGGCGGATGCGGCCGATGGAAGAATCCTGTTCGAAATCGGGGGCGGTATCGCCCAGCTTCAATGCGCTCATGGTGACTCCTTGCGTTGGATGCCCGTGCCGCGGGCGACGATGCGTTATGCAATTTTTGCAGGGTTGTCCGGTCTTTAATAAATAAAATTTCTATATAACCTTATGCAATGCTGGAATCGGCCAAGGCCTGGCCGACCACGCCGCCCGCCTGCACCGCGGCGCTCAGCGCCAGCGCGCGTGGCAGCAGATGGCCGGCATGGAACACCGCGGTCGCCAGCTTGTCGGCATAGAAAGGATCGTCGCTGCCGGCGTCGATATGCCGCAGGCAGGCCAGCGCCGCGCGCGCCATCTGCCAGCCGCCCACCACGGTGCCGGTCAGCATCAGATACGGCACGCTGCCGGCGAAGGCCGCGCGCGGATCGTCCTTGACGTGTTCGAGGATGAAGGCGACCGCCTCGCGATAGGCCGCCACCGCCGCCCCCAGCCGCTCGGCGATCAGCGCCAGGCCAGAATGGCCCGGGCCATTCTGGCCGGCGGCCTGCCGCAGCTCGGCGACCGTGGCATCGATCTCGCGCGCCAGCCCGGAGGCCACCGCGCCGCCGTCGCGCAGCGTCTTGCGGCCGACCAGATCATTGGCCTGGATCGCGGTGGTGCCCTCGTAGATCGGCAGGATGCGCGCGTCGCGATAATGCTGCGCGGCGCCGGTCTCTTCGATGAAGCCCATGCCGCCGTGCACCTGCACGCCCAACGAGGCCACCTCGACCGACGACTCGGTGGCGTAACCCTTGACCACCGGCACCAGGTATTCGTAGACCGCCTGGTAGCGCGCGCGCTGCTGCGCGTCGGCGGCGCCGTGCGCATGATCGGCCGCCGCGGCCGCCACGTAGGCCATCGCGCGCGAGGCCTCGGTCAGCGCGCGCATCGTCAGCAGCATGCGCTGCACGTCGGGATGGCGCACGATCGCCACCGGCCCGCTCGATCCCTCGATGGCACGGCCCTGGATGCGATCACGGGCGTAGGCCAGCGCGTGCTGGGTGGCGCGCTCGGACACCGCGATGCCCTGGATGCCGACCGCGAAGCGGGCCGCGTTCATCATGATGAACATGTATTCGAGGCCGCGGTTCTCCTCGCCGACCAGATAGCCGATGGCGCCCTCGCCCACCTCGCCCTTGCCGCTGCCGTACAGCAGCACCGCGGTCGGGCTGCCGTGGATGCCCAGCTTGTGTTCGAGCGAGGCGCACCACACGTCGTTGCGCTCGGCCGGCTCGCCGGTCTCGTTGAGCACGAACTTGGGCACGATGAACAGCGAGATGCCCTTGACCCCGGGCGGGGCGTCGGGGGTGCGCGCCAGCACGAGGTGCACGATGTTCTGCGCCATGTCGTGCTCGCCGTAGGTGATGAAGATTTTCTGCCCGGTGACCTTGTAGCTGCCATCGGGCTGCGGCGCCGCGCGCGTCGCCACCAGCGCCAGGTCCGAGCCGGCCTGCGGCTCGGTCAGGTTCATCGTGCCGGTCCAGCGGCCCTCGAGCATCGGCGGGATGTAGCGCTGTTTCTGCTCGTCGGTGCCGACCGTCAGCAGCGCCTCGATCACGCCGTCGGTCAGCAGCGGACACAAGGAGAACGCCAGGCTGGCGGCATTGAGGTTCTCGCTGGTGGCGGCGGCCAGCACCTTGGGCAGGCCCTGCCCGCCCCATTGCTGCGGATGCTGCAGGCCTTGCCAGCCGCCCTGGGCGAATTCGGAGAAGGCCGCGCCATAACCGCTGGCGGCCTTGACCGAGCCGTCCTTCCAGCTGGGCGGATGCAGGTCGCCGGCGCGATTGAGCGGCGCGATGACCTCCTGCACGAAGCGGGCGTTCTCTTCGAGCACGGCATCGATCAGGTCCGGCGTGATCTCTTCGTTACCCGGCAGCGCCAGGATGGCCGGCAGGTCGGCCAGCTCGTTGAGCACGAAACGGATGTCTTGCAAGGGCGCGGTGAAGGTCATGGCGGTGTCTCCGGCTATCGTCGAGTCTTTTATCGCCGCCGCGGCGGCTGGCGCGAGCTTCGTGGGCCGGGCGCCAGGCCGTGGGGCGTGCTCCTTCGCTTTTAACTGGGCGCACCGGGCCTGTCAAAAGCGACCGGTGCAACCGCGCCGGCACCGAAAAAATGGCCCTCGAGATTGCGCGTGAACATCTCGAACTGCTGCGCGATGGCCTCGGGCGACCAGCCCGCCATGTGCGGCGTCAGCAGCAGCCGGTCGAGCCCGATCAGCTCGGCCGGCGGCGCCGGTTCGCTTTCGTAGACGTCCAGGCCGGCACCGGCCAGCGAGCCATCGGCCAGCGCCGCCGCCAGCGCCTGGGTATCGACGATGCTGCCGCGGCCGACGTTGATCAGAAAGCCCTGCGGCCCCAGTTCGCGCAGCACCTGCGCATCGACCAGATGCCGGGTGGCCGCGCCGCCGGGCGCGGCGCAGATCAGCACGTCGCACCAGCGCGCCAGCGACGCCACGTCGTCGAAATAACGATAGGGCGAGTCGGGCTTGCGGCGGCGGTTGTGGTAGCCGATCGGCATCCGGAAAGCCTGCGCCCGCTCGGCGATCTTCTCGCCCACCGCGCCCAGGCCCAGGATGCCGACACGCTTGCCCGACACGTTGGGCGGCCAGTCGATGGCGGTACGCCAGACACCGGCGCGGCACAGCCGATCGAGCTCGCGGAAGTTGCGCAGGATCGCGATCAGCAGGCCCATCGCGTGGTCGGCCACGCACTCGTCGTTGGCGCCCCGGCCATTGGCGACCACGATGCCGCGCGCATCGGCGGCGGCCAGATCGACCTGCTCGTAGCCCGCGCCCAGGCAGCAGACCAGCTGCAGCGCCGGCATGGCGTCCATTTCGTCGGCCCGCAGGCCCAGCAGGCCCAGTGTCAGCACCGCCTGGAACTCGCCGCCGCGCTGGCCGATCGCCTCGGCGCGCGCCTGCGGCGTCAAGGCATGGCAGACCTGGTAACGCTGATCGAGCTGCTCGCGATGAGCCGGGCTCAATTCACACAGCACAAGTAGGGAAACGCTCACCGCCCACTCCTGAAATCCATCAACAACCCGCCCGCTGCGCCGCGCTCGGGCGGCGGCCAGGCCTGGCGGGCGAAAAAAAACCTGCAAGCCCAGGACTTGCAGGTTTTGTCGCGGTCTGGCTGGCGCTCAGAGCGCCTTGGCCAGCTCGGGCACGACCTGGAACAGGTCACCGACCAGGCCGTAGTCGGCCACGCCGAAGATCGGCGCCTCGGCATCCTTGTTGATCGCCACGATCACCTTGGAGTCCTTCATGCCGGCCAGATGCTGGATCGCACCCGACACACCGACCGCGATGTACAGCTGCGGCGCGACGATCTTGCCGGTCTGGCCGACCTGCCAGTCGTT
>JAEZBO010000007.1 GCA_023427085.1 Pseudomonadota bacterium | reverse complement strand
CCGCGGGCGCGGCGGCGGCGGGCGTGGCGGCCGGGGCCGGGCCGGTGCTACCGGGACGCGGCACCCACCAGCCAAGGGCCACGCCCACGGCCAGGGCCGCCACGGCCACCAGAGGCAATGCTGTCTTTTTCATGCTGCTGCCGGAATGCGTCCGGGCCAGCCCCCCAGGCGGGAGCGGCGCAAGGCCGGACGACTGTAAGGAGAGGAAACGCGAGTCTGCGCAACTTTATCACCAGAGTGTGACCGCGCCGACCCCGTACAAACACCCGAGCGCCGGTCTTGCAACCGGCTGAAATGGTTACGCGGCGCTGCCCTGGCCGCGTCGCGCCAGCTCGACGCCCTGATTGGCGAGCTGGTCGGCGCGTTCGTTGCCGGGGTCGCCGGCATGGCCGCGCACCCAGCGCCACGAGACCTGGTGCTGGCCGACCAGCGCGTCCATGGCCTGCCACAGGTCGGCATTCTTGACCGGTTTCTTGTCGGCGGTGATCCAGCCGCGCCGCTTCCAGCCGGCTAGCCACTCGCTCATGCCCTTCTGGACATATTGCGAATCGGTATGGATGACCACCTTGCACGGCCGCTTGAGCGCGCGCAGCGCCTGCACCACGGCGGTCATCTCCATGCGATTGTTGGTGGTGCCCATCTCGCCGCCGCACAGGGCCTTTTCGTGCGGTCCCTGGCGCAGCAGCACGCCCCAGCCTCCGGGGCCGGGATTGCCCTTGCAAGCGCCGTCGGTCCAGACCTCGACGATCTGTTCATCCATCATTCTTTTCCAGCATCCAGCGTTTGATCCTCGCGCGGCGCCTCGCGGCGCAGCTGCGCACTACCCGGGCCCTGCGGCACCGGTACCGGCGCGGCCCGGCGCGCCCGGCGTTTGTCTTTCTTCCACGGGGCGCCGAGTATACGCATGCCGCGCACCCGCTTGACCGCCGAGACCACATAGACGGCGCCACAGACCGGCCACCATTTTTCCCCGGCTTTTTCCATGAAGCCCCAGCGCCGCAGCCAGCGCTCGGACTCGCAGGCTGGCGCATAACAGCCGTAGCGGCCCTGATCGATCTCGAACGACAGCAGCTTGAGCCAGTCCTTCAGGCGTGGCAGCGACACCTGCGCCGACGGCGGATGCGGCAGCCAGGCCTCGACGCCCGGCAGCCGGCCGCGCACGCCCCACAGGCTCCAGGGGTTGAAACCGGAGATCACCACCCGGCCGTCGGGGACCAGCACCCGCTCGACCTCGCGCAGCACCCGATGCGGATGCTCGGTGCATTCGAAGGCATGCGGCAGCACCAGCAGGTCGATGCTCTGGCTCTCGAACGGCAGTTCTTCGGGCGTGGCCACGACCTGCGCGTGCCATTGGCCGCCCGGATCGTCCCAGTCGTGGGTGCCGACGTAGATCTTGAAGGGCATGCGGTTCGACCGCAGCACGTCCAGCTCCGGCAGGCCCACTTGCAGCGCGTTGAAGCCGAACACGTCGGCCACGATGTTGTCGAACTGCGCCTGCTCCCAGTTGCGGACATAGGCGCCCGGCGCGGAATCGAACCACGCCCCCAGTCCTACAATGTCCGTCTCCTGTACCACGCGATGGGGTGTCCTTGCATGAAACCGATTAACGTAGCGGCCGGCGCCGCGGCCCTGCGCCCGCTGCCGGCCCTGAGCGACAACTATATCTGGCTGGCCAGCCAGGACGGCCTGGCCGTCGTGGTCGACCCGGGCGAGGCCGGGCCGGTGCTGGACGTGCTGGCCGCCGAAGGGCTGACGCTGCGCGCCATTCTACTCACGCACCACCATCACGATCACGTCGGCGGCGTAACCGAACTGTACGAGAAGACCGGCGCGCGCGTATACGGGCCGGCCGGCGAGACGCTGCCGCGCTGTGACGTGCGGCTGGCCGAGGGCGATCGCGTCGAGCTGCCCGAGCTGGGCCTGGCGCTGCAGGTACTGGACGTGCCGGGCCACACGGCCGGCCATATCGCCTACGCCGGCACCGCCGTGGGCCGGCAGGTGCTGTTCTGCGGCGACACGCTGTTCGCCGCCGGCTGTGGCCGGCTGTTCGAGGGCACGCCCGCGCAAATGTTTGATTCTTTGGAGAAATTCTCAAATCTTCCAGAAAACGCGCTAGTCTGTTGCGCACACGAGTACACTCTTGCGAACCTGCGATGGGCGCTGGCGGTCGAACCGGGCAATTCCCGGCTCGCGCACTGGCAGTCCGAAGCCGCCGATCTGCGTGACCGCGGCTTGCCCACGCTACCCACGTCCCTGGCGCTCGAACGCGACACCAATCCGTTCCTGCGCACCCGCCAGGACGCCGTTGCACAAGCCGCATCCCGATACGCCGGTCAGGCACTGCCCGGCCAGGTGGACGTGTTTGCCGCGTTGCGGGCCTGGAAGAACGAATTCAGATAGAGGACCGATGAACCTACTGCGAAGACTGCTCCCCTTGCTGATGGTCGCGCTGGCCGGCTGCGCGGGGGTCCAGCAAGCCGAGCTGGCGGCCGATGCCGCCAAGGCCCCGCTACCGGGCGACACCCGTCCGACCCTCGAGCGCTACGTCGCCACCGATACCTCCCGCACCGTCGATCTGACGCGCCCGGCCGCCGACGCCTGGGACCGCATCCGCCGTGGCTTCGCGGTGCCCAACATGGACACCGAGCTGACGCGCCAATGGACCGAGTACTACGCGGCCCACCCGGCATCGGTGCAGCGCATGGCCCAGCGCGCCGGCAAATACCTGTACTACATCGTCGACGAGATCAACCGGCGCGGCCTGCCGACCGAACTGGCGCTGCTGCCGTTCATCGAGAGCGCCTACGATCCCGAGGCCTACTCGCGCGCCAAGGCCGCCGGGCTGTGGCAGTTCATCCCGTCGACCGGCACCCATTTCAAGCTGACGCAGGACTGGTGGCGCGACCAGCGCCGCGACCCGATCGCCTCGACCAACGCCGCGCTCGACTACCTCGAGTACCTGTTCGACATGCAGGGCGACTGGTACCTGGCGCTGGCCTCGTACAACTGGGGCGAAGGCTCGGTGCAGCGCGCGATGGCCAAGAACGCCGCGCAGAACCTGGCCACCGACTACCTGTCGCTGACCATGCCCGACGAGACCCGCAACTACGTGCCCAAGCTGCAGGCGATCAAGAACATCGTCGCCAATCCGGCCAAGTACGCGGTGGCGCTGCCGCCGGTCGACAACACGCCGTATTTCGCCACGGTCAAGAAGAACCGCGACATCGACATCGAGCTGGCGGCCCGGCTGGCCGAGATGCCGCTGGACGAGTTCCGCGCGCTCAATCCCTCGTTCAACCGTCCCATCATCCTGGGCCGCCACGAGCCCACGCTGATCCTGCCGCGCGACAAGCTCGAGCGCTTCAACGCCAACCTGGTGGCCTACAAGGGCGAGCTGGCGACCTGGAAGGTCTACGAGGCCAAGCGAGGCGAATCGTTCGCCAACATCGCCAAGCGCCACGGCGTGACCGAGTCGCGGCTGCGCCAGATCAACGAGATCCCGTCCAAGCAGCGCAGCGCCCGCGCGCAGACGCTGCTGGTGCCCGGCAAGATCGGCACCACCGAGATCCAGCTGGCCTCGCTGCAGGACGAACCGGCCACGCCGACGCAGAATCGCTCGGCCACCGCGGTGCGGGCGGCGCGCAGTTCGCCCAACGTGCGCACCCACACGGTCAAGAACGGCGACACGCTGTTCGCGCTGGCGCGCCGCTATGGCACCAGCGTCGACGCGCTGCAGGCATTGAACAATCTCAAGACCACCCGGCTGAAGGTCGGCGCGACGCTGCGGGTGCCCGGCACCAGCGTGCGCGGCTAGCCTCTTCTTCATCTACGTTTAGGATCAACACTTATGGGTTTTCTCGACGGCAAGCGCATCCTGGTCACCGGAGTGCTTTCGAACCGCTCCATCGCCTACGGCATCGCGCGTGCCTGCCATCAGCAGGGCGCCGAACTGGCCTTCACCTATGTCGGTGAACGCTTCAAGGACCGTGTCGGCGAATTCGCCGCCGAGTTCGGCAGCGACATCGTGCTCGAGTGCGACGTCGCCGACGATGGTCAGATCGCCAGCGCGATCGCCGGCCTGGGCGAGCGCTGGGACGGCCTGGACGGCCTGGTGCACTCGATCGGCTTCGCGCCGCGCGAAGCCATCGCCGGTGATTTCCTCGACGGCCTGTCGCGCGAATCGTTCCGCATCGCCCACGACATCTCGGCCTACAGCTTCCCGGCGCTGGCCAAGGCCGCGCTGCCGCTGCTGAAGGACCGCAAGAGCTCGGTGCTGACGCTGACCTACCTGGGCGCCGAGCGCGTGGTCAGCAACTACAACACCATGGGCCTGGCCAAGGCCTCGCTGGAAGCCAGCGTGCGTTACCTGGCGACGTCGCTGGGCCCGCTGGGCATCCGCGCCAACGGCATCTCGGCCGGCCCGATCAAGACGCTGGCCGCCAGCGGCATCAAGGATTTCTCGTCGATCCTGAAGTTCGTCGAAGCCAACGCGCCGCTGCGCCGCAACGTCACGATCGACGACGTCGGCAACGTCGCCGCGTTCCTGCTGTCGGACCTGGCCGCCGGCGTGACCGGCGAGATCACCCACGTCGACGCCGGCTTCTCGACCGTCGTGCCGGGCATGGAAGGCTGATCGCGCGCCGTCCTGGCGATCGCTGTCAGACCGCGCCTTCGGGCGCGGTTTTTTTTGCGGCGAGCGGCGGACGACCCTCGTGCCGCAGACACGGTCGGGCCGAGCAAGGTGGACATTAAGCTCACCGGCGTCTGACCGTAGCGATGTCCATGCAGTATGTTCAAACCAACGGCCGGGCGCTGCGGGTGGCGGCCGAAACGCTCGTACCTCGGCCATTAGCTGAGCGCCGTTCCATGGACTCGACGGCATGACAAGGAAGACAGCTTCGGCAGTCAAGAAATCCGCCACCTCACCGGCGGGATACGCTGGCATCCACAGTGGCATCGTCGAACTGCTGGATGCCGCGCGTCTGGCAGCGGCCCGCAGTATCAATGCGTTGATGACAGCCAGCTATTGGGAGATCGGTCGACGGATCGTCGAAGCCGAGCAGCATGGCAGACGGCGGGCTGGATATGGCGAGCAGCTGCTGACGCGGCTATCGACCGATTTGACCGCGCGATTCGGGCGCGGGTTCAGCCCGGACAACCTTGAAAACATGCGGCGCTTCTTCCTGGCGTATCCCTCGCCGGCCATGTCCGGGACATTGGATCGGAGACCCGGGCGCAGCCCGCCCGCGACAATTTCCGAGACGGCGTCTCGGAAATTTGATCTCTCCGAACTGTCTCAGGCGTTCAGCCTGCCGTGGTCGGCCTATGCCCGGCTGCTGTCAGTCAAGGACGACCAAGCGCGGCGCTTCTACGAGACTGAAGCACTGCGTGGCGGCTGGAGTGTGCGCCAACTTGCCCGGCAGATTGGAAGCCAATTCTACGAACGCGTCGTCCTATCTCAAGACAAGGCAGCGATGCTGGTCGAAGCCGCTGCGCCACAGCCCCGGAGCGCTGTCAGGCCCAGTAACGCGATCAAAGACCCTTATGTGCTGGAGTTTCTCGATCTCAAGGACGAGTACTCGGAATCCGAGCTGGAAACCGCCTTGATCCAACGGCTGGAGGAGTTCCTGCTGGAGCTGGGCGAAGGATTCACCTTCATCGGGCGGCAGCGTCGGCTGCGCATTGACCAGACTTGGTACCGGGTGGATCTGTTGCTGTTCCACCGCAAGCTGCGTTGCCTGGTCATCGTCGACCTGAAACTAGGCAGCCTGACCCATGCCGACGTCGGCCAGATGCATATGTATTGCAACTATGCCAAGGAGCATTGGGCTTACCCCGAAGAGAATCCACCGGTCGGTCTGATCCTGTGTGCCCACAAGGGCCATGCCCTGGCGAGGTATGCCTTGGATGGCTTGCCGAACAAGGTGATGGCGGCGAATTACCGGACTGTGCTGCCGAACGCTGAATTGCTGCAAAAGGAACTGGAGAACACGCGGCGCCTGCTCGAATCGCGCGGGACCTTCCCGTAGGGAACAAAAAAAACTCGTCCGCGTTGATTTCCTGCCATCCCTTCTGACACGACGTCGATCCAGCTTTCTACCGGCCCGCCTCAATCGACCCGCAGCCCCAATTGCGTGGTCAGCGCCCCGTAGCGATCGATGTCGGCATGCAGCAGGTCGCGAAACTGTTCGGACGTGCTGGCGGTCGGATCGAAACCCAGCTGTCGCAGCTGCGCCTGCATCGACGCTTCGCCGACGATCTCGGCCAGCGCATCGCGCAGCCGGCCTATCCGCTCGGGCGGCGTGCCGGCCGGCGCCAGCAGGCCGTGCCACTGGTTCATCGCGTAACCGTCGAAGCCCTGCTCGGCGACCGTCGGCACGCCGTCCATCAGCGCCGAACGTTGGGGCGAAGTGATCGCCAGCGCGCGCAGGCTGCCGGCCCGGATCAAGGGCGCGGCGCTGGACGCCGTGACGATCGCCACCGGCACCTGTGCGGCCACGGCGTCGGCCAGCGCCGGGCCGCAACCCTTGTAGGGCACGTGACGCAAGGGCACCTGCGCCAGCCGCAGCATTTCGCCGGCCAGATGTTGCGGGGTGCCGTTGCCACATGAGGCGTAGGCCACGCCCGCCTGTTGCCGCCCGGCCTCGGCCAGGTCCGCCAGCGTGCGCCACGGCGAGTCGGCCGCCACCACGATGGCCGAGGGCACGAAGGCGACGTTGATGACGGCGGCGAAATCCCGCTTGGGATCGAAAGGCAACTGGCGATAGACGCCCGGGTTGATCGCAAAGGAGCTGTTGACCATCAGCAGCGTGTGGCCGTCCGGCGCCGCCGCGGCCACCGCGCGGGCGCCCAGGTTGCCGCTGGCGCCGGGACGGTTCTCGACCACGACCGGCACCCCCAGCCGCAACGCCAGCCGCTCGCCCAGCTTGCGCGCGAGCAGGTCGGTGCCGCCGCCCGGTGGGAAGGTGACGAGGATCGAGATCGCCCGGTCCGGCCACGCGGCCGGCACCGACCGCGCCGCCGGGCGGCCATCCGAGGCGGCCCCTTCGGGCACCCAGGCCAGCCACGCCAGCAGCGCGAGCAGCAAAACGAGAACGAGCGCGGAGGCGCCGCGCGGTTTGACGGTCGTCATGACACAGCTCCGATCGGAATCGCCCGGCACAGGCGGCCGCGGGGCAGCCGCCCGCCGGGCATCAATGGCCGCTCAGGCCCGGTGGTCCAGGCCGATGTCCAGCACCGCCGCGCTGTGGGTCAGCCAGCCCACCGAGATCAGGTCCACGCCGCTGGCGGCGATGGCCGGCGCCGTGGCGGGCGTGATGCGGCCCGAGGCCTCCGTGATGGCGCGGCCGGCGACGCTGTCGACGGCACGCGCCAGCGTGGGCGGGTCCATGTTGTCCAGCAGCACCGCATCGACGCCAACCGCCATGGCCTCGTCGAGCTGCGCCAGCGTATCGACCTCGACCTCGATCTTGACCAGGTGGCCGACCGACGCCCGTGCCCGCGTGATCGCCGCTCGCACGCCACCGGCGATGGCGACGTGGTTGTCCTTGATCAGCACGGCGTCGTCCAGGCCATAACGATGGTTGCTGCCGCCGCCTGCCCGCACTGCGTATTTCTGCACCGCGCGCAGGCCGGGCAGCGTCTTGCGGGTGCACACCACGCGGGCGCGGTGGGGCTGCACCGCCTGCACGATGCCGTGGGTGGCCGAGGCCACGCCGCTCAGGTGGCAAAGGAAGTTCAGCGCCACCCGCTCGGCCGTCAGCACGCCGCGCGCGGGGCCGCGCACCACGGCGACGGTGTCGCCAGCCGCCAGGAGGCTGCCGTCCGGCCGCAGCACCTCGACCTGGATGCGCGGGTCGATCAGCGTGAACGCCATCACGGCCAGATCCATCCCGGCCACCACGCCCGCCTGGCGCGCCACCAGTGCGGTCTCGCTAACCAAGCCGGCGGGCACGATGGCATCGGTGGTGATGTCGCCTGCCCGGCCCAGGTCTTCCAGCAAGGCAGCCCGCAGAAGAGGCTCCAGCATGACCGCCGGCAGCGGCGCGACGTCGGACACCCGCGTCGCGCGGGCGACATCGGCTTGGACGGTGGGATTTTCCATTGTTATGCTCATTATGAGTATTTTTAGCTCAAAAAAAAGCGGCTTCCCCGCTCGGTCACTTATGCTATTCGTGAGCATAAATGCTTGTCAAGCCGTCTTGCGCGTCCGGGCGCGGCCTGATCCGCTCGAGCGGCCCGCCGCTCTGCCGCTCAGGCCCGCGCCAGCGGCAACTTGCTGCCGGCGATGGCGCGCTCGAGCATCACGCCGCGGCGAAAACGAAACAGCTTGGCGGGCCGCCCCGCCCCGCCGACCTGCACGTCGCCGGTCTCCTCGACCAGTTCCTGCTGTTCGATCAGGCGGCGGAAATTCTGCTTGTGCAGGCTGCGGCCGGCCAGCGCCTCGACGCTCTGCTGCAACTGCAGCAAGGTGAAGACCGGTGGCATCAGCTCGAACACCACCGGGCGGTACTTGATCTTGGCGCGCAGCCGCGCAATGCCGGTGGCCAGGATGCGGCGATGGTCATGCTGCATCGCCAGGCCGGGCAGGCAGGCCGACCGTGTCTCGTCGTCGCGCGGTGCGCGGGCTTCGGCCACCAGGCCCATCTCGTACAGCAGCTCGTAGCGCTGCAGCACGCGGTCCTCGCTCCAGGCATAACCGTCCAGCCCGAACGTCAGCGCGGCCCGCTGTCCGCGCTCGGCCCGCGTGTCGGGCGTCGCGGCCGCGGCTATCCAGCGCCGCAGCGCCGGCACGATACGTTCGGCCAACAGCGCCGGCTCGCCGGCGCGATGGTCTTCCCACGGGAAATAGCGATACCAGCTCTGCCATTGCGCACTGGCGTCGGCAGGCGTGGCGGCTTCGCGCGTCAGCGCAAGGTAGCTGATCGAGATCGCGTGGGCCGCACCGCCAGGCTCCGCATAACGGCCGCTGTCGGCAAAGGTATAGAGCTGCTCGACGTAGCCCAGCGGATGATGGGTTTGCTGCTCGACCCAGCTGCGCAGGCCCGACTGCAGCGAGCGGTGGCCCAGTTCGAACGGCCCGGAAGGCAGCGCGCGGCCGCCGTCGGTCGTCAGGACGCGCGGCTCGCCGTGCGTGACGGCAGCCAGCACGGCGACGAGATCGGCGACGACGGAATGTTCAACGCTCACGGGCGGGTTTCAGCACGACGGGCTGCAGATTATAGGTGGCGCGTAGGCGGCCCGCACCGGTCGGCGCGGGCCGCGGCCAAGCACCGATGCCCGGTCAGGCGAAAAAGGCCCTGGCCTGCGGCAGCAGCAGTTGCGGCGCTTCCTCGGCGATGTAATGTCCGCTGGCCACAGGCTCGCCGCTGACGTCGTCGGCCACGCCGCGCCACAACGCCAGCGGGTCGAAACATGAGCCCACCACGCCCTTGCCGCCCCACAACGCGCGCACCGGCATGCGCAGCTTGCGGCCGGCGGCGCGGTCGGCGCGGTCATGCTCGAGATCGATGGTGGCGGCCGCGCGATAGTCCTCGCAGACCGCCGCGGCCCAGCCCGGCAGCGCGGCGCAGCGTTCGTATTCGGCCAGCGCGGCCGGTGCGAAATGCGCCAGCCCGCCCGGCCGCGCGCCCATCAGCGCCCGCACATAGAACGACGGGTCGTGCGCGATCATGGTCTCGGGCAGCGGCGCCGGCTGGATCAGCCAGAACCAGTGGTAATAGGCCTGGGCAAACGCACGCGTGGTGCCTTCGTACATGTCCAGCGTCGGCGCGATGTCCAGCAGCATCATGCGCCGCACGCGCTCGGGATGGTCCATGCCCAGGCGATGCGCGACCCGCGCGCCGCGGTCATGCGCCAGCACGTCGAAGCTGTCGAAGCCCAGCAAGTCCATGAGTTCGACCAGGTCCTGCGCCATGGTCCGCTTCGAATACACCGCGTGATCGGCCGACGAGGCCGGCTTGTCGCTGTCGCCGTAGCCGCGCAGGTCGGCGGCCACGCAGGTGTGATGCGGGACCAGGTCCGGCCAGACCTTGTGCCACAGCACGTGCGTCTGCGGATGGCCGTGCAGCAACAGCAAGGGCGGGCCCGAGCCCTGCACGCGCGCGGCGATGCGCACGCCATTGACCTTCAGGGTTTGCAGAGGTGTCTGGAACAGATCCGTCATCGATGCCCTCGCGAGTTGGCGCGACGACCGCGACGGAATGCCGTGGCCGTGTCAGGCCACTTTATCGCATTGCAGGTACAGGCTGCCCAGCGCCTCGCTGATCCGGCCGGGCTGCTGGAACACACGCGCCGCCAGCATCGCGCCCTGCGCGGTCGCGAACATCGCCCGCGCCACTCTTTGGGGATCGCCGCAGACCTGCAAGGAACCCTGGGCCACGCCTTCTTTAAGCACCTGCGTGAGCCAGGCTTCCATGCCTTCGAAGAAACGCCGCAGCACGCACTGGACGTTTTCCGGCAAGGAGTCGAGGTCGGACGCCAGCATGCCGCCGATGCATAGCTGCTTGCCGCTGCAGATCACGCCTTCGAGCAAGGCGGCGTAACGCTCGAGCTTGTCGGCGGCCGGCAACTGCGGATCGATGGCATAGACCTGCGCCAGCGCACGTTCGCTGTAGCGCTCGATGGCTTCGCGAACGAGGTCGTCCTTGCAGGGGAAATAGTAGTGAATGCTGGATGTCTTGACGCCGACGTGCGCCGCCAGGTCGCGGTAACTGAAACCGTTGCACCCACGGGTGCCGATCATGGTCTGGGCGTAGTCCAGCAACTGTTCACGGGTGTTCACGCTTGCATTCATGGCCGCATAGTACCTACTAATAGGTCAGCCTGACAGGGTTTGGCCGGGTGGCGGGTAGCCACGCGGCAAACCTGCAACGGGGATGCTTGCCGTCATATTTCTGCAAGCTGGGCGTGCACGCGCGGGTGTCACGCCCAGCCTGCAAGGCAGGCGCCCGGCTTAACCATGGGTCTGGGGAGGATAGTCCAGGTTGCCACGACCGATCAGGCCCTGGGCGTCGGCAGCATCACGAGCCTGCACGACTTCGGCGCGGCTGAGCGTCGAGGCGCCAACATGCGCGAACGGAGCCGGATCGAGTTCGCCGCGGAATTCCGGACCTTGGGCACGGGCCTGGGCCAGTTCTTGCTGGACTTCGGCACGGGTCGCGTGGCTGGTGGTGTCCAGGGGCGGCGGGTAGTCGAGTTCACCGGCTTGAGCAGCCGACAGACCGAGCGAGAAGGCGGAGATGGCGAGGAAGGAAGTCAGGCGATGGTTCATGGTAAGGCTCCGTAAGTTAAGCTATCTACTTGTAGATAGACAATCTGCTAAATAAAAAACGCGGGGATCGCGTGGGTTTTGAAGAATTCGCTTTACCGAGTTCTTTCGGTGAGTCGATGGAATGAAGTTTATCTACTAGTAGGTAGACAAGCAAGGGTTAACACTGACGAAGTTGTAATAATTTATATAACGAGCGTTCCGAAATAAGGTCACGTGGCGCGGAGCCTTCCGGGCTGCCTGCGCCCCGATAAAAAAAACGGCCCAATCATGGACTGGCCGTCGCGCTCAATAAAAAGGCCGGCCCGATGGACCGGCCGGCTTTGTTTGCCGCCCCGCAACAGCCGGCCGAACCGCTGATGGCGGCGATGCGCCTGCCCGGCAGGATGCGGGGCGCTCAGCTCAGCAGCACCCCACCCTGCCCTTGCCGCCGTAGCGGGCATCCTGCCGGTTGCGGAAGAACTCCGAATACGACATCGGCGCCTGGTCGGGATGGTTCTCGCGCATGTGCGCGACGTAGCCGTCGTAGTCGGGCACGCCGACCATCAGCCGCAGCGTCTGGCCCAGGTAGCGGCCGGCGCGGCCGGCCTGGCTGGCCGCGCCGGTGAGGTTCAGTCTCATCATGGCAGGCGCCCTGGCATCAATGGCCGCTGCTGGCGACCGCGCCGGCAGGCAAGGCCTCGAACGGCGTTTCCTTGACGGTCGGCTGGCTGGCGCGGCGCGCCAGCACGATCGAACGCAGGCCGAACGCGACGATGCTGACGACCACCGCCATGAAGATCACGCACAGGCCGGCGTTGACGTAGTCGTTGAAGACGATGCGGCCCATCTGCTGCAGCGACTTGGCCGGCGCCAGCACTTCCTCGCGCGCGATGGCGTCCTGGTAGCGCGCGGCGTGGGCCAGGAAGCTGACCTTGGGATCGCTGTGGAACAGCTTCTGCCAGCCGGCCGTCAGCGTGCAGATCAGCAGCCAGATGGTCGGCACCACCGTCACCCACGCGTACTTGTCGCGCTTCATCTTGAACAGCACGACGGCGCCCAGCGTCAGCGCGATCGCGGCCAGCATCTGGTTGGCGATGCCGAACAGCGGCCACAAGGTGTTGATGCCGCCCAGCGGATCGACCACGCCCTGGTACAGGAAGTAGCCCCAGGCCGCCACGCACAGCGCGGTGGCGATCAGGTTGGCCGGCAGCGATTCGGTGCGGCGCAGCGCGGGCACGAAGGTGCCCAGCAGGTCTTGCAGCATGAAGCGGCCGGCGCGCGTGCCCGCGTCGACGGCGGTCAGGATGAACAGCGCTTCGAACAGGATGGCGAAGTGATACCAGAACGCCATCATGCCGACGCCGCCGAACACCTGGTGCAGGATGTAGGCCATGCCCACGGCCAGTGTCGGCGCGCCGCCGGCACGCGAGATGATGGTGCTCTCGCCGACGTCCGAGGCCATCTGCGTGAGCTGGTCGGGCGTGATCAGGAAGCCCCAGCTCGAGACGGTCTGCGCGACCTGCTCGGGCGTGGTGCCGATCACCGCGGCCGGGCTGTTCATCGCGTAGTAGATGCCCGGTTCGATGACGCAGGCGGCCACCAGCGCCATGATGGCGACGAACGATTCCATCAGCATGCCGCCGTAACCGATGTAGCGGGCCTGGGTTTCGTTCTCGATCAGCTTGGGCGTGGTGCCCGACGAGATCAGCGCGTGAAAGCCCGACACCGCGCCGCAGGCGATCGTGATGAACAGGAACGGGAACAGGTTGCCCGACCACACCGGACCGGTGCCGTCGATGAAGCGCGTGACCGCCGGCATCTTGAGCTCGGGCGCGACGAACACGATGCCCAGCGCCAGGCCGATGATGGTGCCGATCTTCAGGAAGGTCGACAGGTAGTCGCGCGGCGCCAGCAGCAGCCAGACCGGCAGCACGGCGGCGATGAAGCCGTAGATGATCAGCACCCAGGTCAGGCCGGTGCCGGTCAGGTCGAAGATCGGTGCCCAGGTGGGGCTGGCGGCGACGTCCTGGCCGAACACGATGGCGGCCATCAGCAGCACGAAGCCGATCACCGACACCTCGCCGATGCGGCCCGGCCGGATGTAGCGCAGGTACACGCCCATGAACAGCGCGATCGGGATGGTGGCGGCCACCGTGAAGGTGCCCCACGGCGAATGGGTCAGCGCCTTGACGACGATCAGCGCCAGCACGGCGAGGATGATCACCATGATCATGAAGGCGCCGAACAGCGCGATCACGCCAGGGATGGTGCCGAGCTCGGCCTTGATCAGGTCACCCAGCGAACGGCCGTCGCGGCGCGTGGACACGAACAGGATGATGAAGTCCTGCACCGCGCCGGCGAACACCACGCCGGCCAGGATCCACAGCATGCCGGGCAGGTAGCCCATCTGCGCGGCCAGCACCGGGCCGACCAGCGGGCCGGCGCCGGCGATCGCGGCGAAGTGGTGGCCGAACAGCACGTGCTTGTTGGTCGGCACGTAATCCAGCCCGTCGTTGTGTTTCCACGCCGGCGTCATGCGCGTGCCGTCCAGGCGCAAGACCTTGTCGGCGATGAAGCGGCTGTAATAACGATAGGCGATCAGGTAGACGCAGACCGCCGCCACCACGATCCACAAGGCATTGATGGTCTCGCCGCGCGACAGCGCGACGGTCCCCAAGGCGAACGCGCCGCCCAGGGCGACGAGTAACCAGACCAGGTGTTCACCCAGCCATTTGCTGCTGCTTTGCATTGCTGCTCCTCGCACACTTTTTTCAGTGAATCCCGTGCCGGCCCCGTGCCCCTTTTTCAGCGGGCGCAGCAGGCAAACCGGCGACCGCGGTAGTATTTGCGCTGCGTCACAGCGTCACAAGCGCGAAAACACGCGAACTCGCTAAGCAGCAGTACGTAGTGCGCTGCAGTAAATTCTGATGCCGCGCGCCGCCGATCCCGCGACGCGCCTGACGGGCCGCCCATGACGCGGCGCAACAAGCGCATTCGCGCCCTTTATGTAATGAAGCTCCGTTCCAAGATCCTTTTGCTGGCCGTGGTGCCGCTGCTGGTGGCGATGGCCGCGCTGTCGTATGCCGTCTATCAGCGCGGCACCGGGCTGGCGCAACAGCAGAAACAACTGGTCGAACAGGCCTGGCTCTCCAGCAAGGAAGCCGAGCTGCGCCACTACGTCAAACTGGCGCAAAGCGCGATCCAGCCGCTGGTGGCCGATACCGCCGGCGACCCGGCCCAGGGCCAGGCCGAGGCGCTTGCGCTGCTGGCGCAGATGGAGTTCGGCCGCGACGGCTACTTCTTCGTCTACGACCTGCAGGGCCGCAGCCTGATGCATCCGCGCCAGCCCGAGCTGGTCGGCCGCGACCTGAGCGACCTGCGCGACCAGCTGGGCAGCCCGGTGCTGCGGCCGCTGCTGCAGGCGGCGCGCGAGCATGGCGAACAGGGCGCGGTGGTGCATTACCTGTGGCACAAACCGTCGGCGCAGCGCGAGATGGAGAAGCTCGGCTACGTGGTCGCCGTGCCGCAATGGGGCTGGATGCTGGGCACCGGCATCTACCTGGACGACATCGAGGCGGCGCTGGCCGAGATCGACCGCGCCGCGCAGGCCAACATCCGCGCCATGCTGGGCTGGGTCGCCGGCATCGCCGCGATCAGCACGCTGCTGGTGGCCGGCAGCGGCCTGGCGCTGAACGTCAGCGATCATCGGCAGGCTGACGCCAAGCTGCGGCGGCTGGCCCAGCAGGTCGTGCAATCGCAGGAGTCCGAACGGGCGCGGCTGTCGCGCGAACTGCACGACGGCATCAACCAGTTGCTGGTGTCGGCCAAGCTGATGCTCGAGGCCGCGCTCGAACGCCTGCGGCTGCCGGGCGGCGCGCCGGCGCAGGACATCGCCCACGTCGAACGGCCGATCCTGGCGGCGCTCGACCGCCTGCACGCCTCGGTCGGCGAAATGCGCCGCATCTCGCACAATCTGCGGCCCAGCCTGCTCGATGACCTGGGGCTGCCGGCCGCGCTGGCCCAGCTGGCGCAGGAGACCACGCTACCCGGCGGCGCGCCCGCCGCGCTGCAGGCTCGGCTGCGGGTCGACGGCAGCGAGCAGCGCCTGCCCGATGCGCACAACACCGCGCTGTTCCGCGTCGCGCAGGAGGCGCTGACCAACGTCATGCGCCACGCGCAGGCGCGCAGCGTCGAGATCCGGCTGGCCTACGGCCAGCGGCACGTCGAACTGTCTATCCACGACGACGGCTGCGGCTTCGACACCATCGACGTGCAACGCGCCGCCGACCGCGGCATCGGCCTGCGCAACATGCGCGAACGCATCGAGCCGCTGGGCGGCCAGTTGCGTGTCTCGTCCGATGCCCGCGGCACCTGGCTGAGCGCCTGGATCCCCCTGCCTGGAACCCGTCCCGCATGAACCCGACCCCGCCCCGTCCCACCGATCCGCAGGTCAGGCTGCTGCTGGTCGACGATCATCCGCTGGTGCGCGACGGACTGCGGCTGCGGCTCGAATCGGTGCCGCAGCTGCGTGTCATCGGCGAGGCCGACGACGGCCATGCGGCGCTGGCCTTCCTGCATGCCTGCGAGCAGCGCGCCGACGCCGAGCAGGCCTTGCCGCAGCTGGTGCTGATGGACCTGAACATGCGCGGCATGGGCGGGCTGGAGCTGGCCGAGCGCGTGCACGAGCAGTGGCCGCAGATCGCGATGCTGGTGCTGTCGATGCACGACAACGTCGAATACACGCTGCAGGCGATCCGCGCCGGCGCGCGCGGTTATCTGCTCAAGGACGAGCCGGCCGGCGAGATCGTCACGGCCATCGGCCATGTGATAAGCGGGCGCACCTACTTCAGTCCGGCGGTGTCGATGCGGCTGTCGAGCGCCATGGTGCCGACCGCGCTGCTGAGCCCGCGCGAAAAGGAAATCCTGCGCCACATCGGCCAGGGCGCCGCCAACAAACAGATCGCCTCGGCGCTGCACCTGTCGGTGCGCACGGTCGAGACGCACCGCCAGAACATCAAACGCAAGCTCGGCATCGAAGGCCAGGCCGAGCTGGTCAAGTTCGCCGTCGAAAACCGCGGGCTTTGACGCCGCGCGCAGAGGCTGTTCTGCCTGGTGTTCATGTATCCAGTTCCGGCACTACATAAAGGGCATCGGTTGGCTGGCACTCGCCGAGACAGGCAAGGAATCCGGTCGCGCTGGGGCAACATGCGCGCAGGCCGCGGATCCCGTGCCCGTGAGCCGGGCCGGCCAGCTGTCGATCGGCTTACACCGCGGAAACCTTTGAAACCGTTTGCCGATGCCAGCGCCTGCCGTGATCGTTACGATCGCCGCATTGCACCCAGGAGAAAGCCATGCAGAGCGCCACGGATCGTCCGGTCGTATTGATCACCGGTGCCGCCGGCAACCTCGGGCGCTCGCTGGCCCAGGCACTGGGCGACCAGTACCGCATCGTCGGGCTGGATCAGACCGAGGGCGAAGGGCTGGATTATCCGGTCCACGAGATCGACCTGTCGGACGACGACTCGGTGCGCGAGACGCTGGCGCAGGTGGCGGCCGACACCGGCAAGCGGCTGGCCGGCGTGCTGCACCTGGTGGCGTATTTCGACTCGTCCGGCAAGGACAACCCGCTATACCAGCGCGTCAACGTCGAAGGCACGCGGCGGCTGGTGCGCGGCCTGCGCGAATTCGAGGTCGAGCGCTTCGTCTATGCCAGCACCATGCTGGTCCACGCGCCGTGCCAGCCGGGCCAACAGATCGACGAAGACACGCCGTTCGAGCCGCTGTACGTGTACCCGCAGTCCAAGCTCGAGGCCGAGCAGGTGCTGCGCGACGAGGCCGGTGACATGCCCTACGCGATCCTGCGGCTGGCCGGTGTCTACGACGAACAGTCGGTGGTGCCGACGCTGGCGCAGCAGATCGCCCGCATCTACGAGCGTGACGTCGAAAGCCATTTCTATTCGTCGTCGACACTGGTGGGACAGTCGATGGTGCACCGCGAGGACATGATCGACGCCTTCGTGCGTACGCTGGACCGGCGCGCCAGCCTGCCGGCGCGCACCGAAATGCTGATCGGCGAGAACGAAGGCGTGGGTTACGCCACGCTGCAGGACGAGATCGGCTACCTGGTGCACGGCCAGGAAGAATGGCCGACGTTGCGCTTGCCCAAGCCGGTGGCCGCCGCCGGCGCCTGGGCCCAGGCCCGGCTCGAGCCGGTGGTGCCCGACGCACTGGACCAGGGCGAGAAACCGTTCATCCGGCCCTACATGGTCGCGATGTCGCACGCGCACTACGCGCTGGACACGCGGCGCGCCGAACAATTGATCGGCTGGCGCCCGCTCCGGCGCATCAAGGACGTGCTGCCCGAGATCGTCGCCAACCTCAAGCGCGATCCCCTGGGCTGGTACCAGCGCAACGGCGTGACCGCCCCGCCGGTGCTGCAGGAGCTGGCCGAGGTCGCGCGCGATCCCGAGGCGCTGCGCAAGCGCCACGAGGTGCTGTACCGGCAGCAGCACGCCGAGGGCCGCTGGGCCCACTTCGTCAACATCGCGCTGGGCACCTGGCTGATTACGCAGCCGCCGCTGATCGGCGTCGACGACCCGTGGCTGCGCATGGCCGAGGTCGTGCTGGGCTGCGCGCTGGTGCTGTTCGCCGCGCTCTCGCTGTCGTGGCGCATGCCGCATGCGCGCTGGGTCTGCGCCGGCATCGGCGCGCTGGTGATGGCCGCGCCGTTTTGCCTGTGGACCGACAACGCCGCCGCCTATCTGTCGGACACGCTGGTCGGCGGGCTGATCTTCGGCCTGGCGGTCGGGCTCAAACCCGAGCCGGGGGTCAGCCCGGTGGCGCGCCTGACCGGCCCGCAGACGCCGCTGGGCTGGAGCTACAACCCGTCGGACTGGACCCAGCGGGTGCCGATCATCGCGCTGGCGCTGGTCGGCCTGTATGTGTCGCGCTACCTGGCCGCCTATCAGCTCGGCCACGTCGACGGCGTGTGGGAGCCGTTCTTCGCCGGCTCGGCGCAGGACCCGCGCAACGGCACCGAGGAAATCATCACCTCGTCGGTGTCCGAGGCCTGGCCGGTGCCTGACGCGGCCATCGGCAGCTACACCTACATGCTCGAGGTGCTGACCGGCATCGTCGGCTCGCGGGCGCGCTGGCGCACCATGCCGTGGCTGGTGTTCCTGTTCGGCCTGATGATCGCGCCGCTGGGTGTCGTGTCGATCACCTTCGTCATCATCCAGCCCATCGTCATCGGCACCTGGAGCACGCTGGCGCTGATCGGCGCGGCGGCGATGCTGATCCAGATCCCCTATTCGCTCGACGAGCTGCTGGCCACCGTGCAGTTTCTCAAGCGGCGCCGCAGCGCCGGCAAGAGCCTGCTGCGGGTGTTCCTGTTCGGCGATACCGACGAGGGCGAACGCGCCAAGCCCAGCGACGAATTCGACCGGCCGCCGGGCAAGATCCTCGCCGACGTGGCGCTGGGCGGCGTGTCGCTGCCGTGGAATCTGATGCTGGCGGCGGCGATCGGCTTCTGGCTGCTGTTCACGCGGGTGACGCTCGACAGCCAGGGCACCATGGCCAACGCCGATCACCTGGTCGGCGCGCTGGCGCTGACGGTGATCTCGATCGCCGCCGCCGAGGTCGCGCGCGCCGTGCGCCTGCTGCTGATGCCGCTGGGGCTGGGTCTGGTGATCGTGGCGTTGCTGTACGGCGAGACGCCGCTGCAGATGGGCGGCGCGATCGTCGCGGGCCTGGCGCTGACCGCGCTGGCGATCCCGCGTGGCCGCATCCAGTCGCGCTATGGCAGCTTCAACCGCTACATTTTCTAGCGAGGTCCGGCGCCGCCCAGGTGGCGCCGGTGTCTAATACGGCCATGAACCCCACCGACGACATCGAGAAGCGCCTGATCGAACTCGAGATCAAGGCCAGCTTGGCCGACGACCTGCTCGACCAGCTCAACGAGACCGTGTTCCGCCAGCAGCGCATGATCGAATTCCTGACCCGCGAGCTGACCGAGCTGCGCCAGCAGCAAGGCCCGGACGCCAGTGGCGCCGGGCTGTCGCGCAACCTGCGCGACGAACTGCCGCCGCATTATTGACGGCAGGGGCGCCCGCAGGGGCGCCGGCCGGCGTTGAATCAGCGTCCGGTCCAGTTGGGCGCGCGCTTGTCCAGGAAGGCCTTGACGCCCTCGGCGAAGTCCTGCGAAAGATAGGCCTTGAGCAGCAGGCGCTCTTCGAGCTCGGCCGACACCGGCGCGGCCAGCGCGGCCAGCGTCTCCTTGGTGACCCGCATCGTCAACGGCGCATGGCCGGCGATGGCCTGCGCCAGCTCGTCGGCGCGCGCCTGCATGGCGGCCTCGTCGGCCAGCACCTCGGACACCAGGCCCCACAGCCGCGCCTCGTCGGCATCGACCAGGCGCGCGGTCAGCAGCAGGTCCTTGACGCGGCCCGGACCGATCAGCGCGGCCAGCCGCGCATGGCTGGACGCCGACAGGCAGTTGCCCAGCGTGCGCGCCATCGGCATGCCGAAGCGCGCATTGGCGGCCGCCACGCGCAGGTCGCAGCAGGCGGCGATCGCCATGCCGCCGCCGGTGCAGGCGCCGGCGATGGCAGAGATGGTCGGCACCGGGCAGGCCTCGATCACCGACAGGATGCGCGAGATGGTGTTCTCGTAGTCGATCGCGTCCTGCGCGCTGGAGAATCGCTTGAATTCGGAGATGTCGGTGCCGCTGGCAAAGGCCTTGTCGCCGGCGCCGCGCAGCACCACCACGCGGATCTCGGGCCGCTCGTGCAGGCCGGCCAGCGTCTGCGCCAGCTGTTCGTACATCGCCAGCTTCATCGCGTTGCGCGCCTGCGGGCGATTGAAGGTAATGCGCAGGATCGGGCCGTCGGTCTCGATCAGCAGGTCCTCGGCGGCCTGGGCGGTCAGGGTCTCGGTGTTCATGTCGCTCCTCATCGTATTGGTATGTGTCGTCGTGCCCTCAGCATAACGAAGCGCGTCAGACACCGTCCAGATAACTGTCCAAGTCGAGCGTCGAGCGCTTGCCCAGGTCGCCGCGATGGGCCGCCAGGAAAGCCTCGGCCGAGCGCCGGCCCTCGTCGCGCAACATGCACAGGAAAGCCCATTCGGCATTGAGCTTGGACGAGTAGCCCAGCTCGCGCAACGCATCGCTGGCGACCCGGTGGATGCGCATGCCGGCCCAGCGGGCGCATTCGCCCTGACCCGGATCGATCAGGCTGCGCATCAGCGCGATCATGCGCAGCTCCTTGAGCAGGCAGGCGTTGAACGACACCTCGTTGACGCGGTTCTGGATCTCGCGCGCGCCGCGTGGCTCGCCGTCGCGCTCGACCGGGTTGATCTGCACCAGCACCGTGTCGCTGCAGGCGCAATCGCGCACCAGCGGCGTGATGGTCGGATTGCCCGAATAGCCGCCGTCCCAATACGGATCGCCGCCGATCTCGACGGCCTGGAACAAGGTCGGCAGGCAGGCCGAGGCCAGCAGCACGTCGGGCGTGAGCTCGGCGTTCTGGAACACCCTGCCACGGCCGGTGCGCACGTTGGTGGCGGTCACGAACAGGCGGATCGGGCTGGCGGTGAGCCGTTCGAAGTCGACGCTCTGCGCCAGCACGTCGCGCAGCGGGTTGGCGGCGACCGGGTTCAGGTCGTAGGGCGAGATCACCCGCGCCGCGATGTCGAAGGCCAGGTAGGCCGGCGAGTTGTCGAGCGTCCAGTTGCCCAGCAGCACGTCCAGCGGGCTGCGCCGCAAGGGGCTGAACAGCGCCGCGTCGGATACCCGCCGCCAGAACGCCTCGAGCGCGGCGCGGGCGCCCTCGGCGCCGTCGGCCGCATAGCCGTCGGCCAGCACCACCGCGTTCATCGCGCCGGCCGAGGTGCCCGAGATGCCTTCGACCTGCAGGTCCGGCTCTTGCAGGAAGCGGTCGAGCACACCCCAGGTGTAGGCGCCATGCGCGCCGCCTCCTTGCAGTGCAAAATCGAGCATCAGGGGCGAGGCGGGCTGGGCGGACATCGGGACTCCTTGCTGAAGGGATGGGTCGCCGTCACGCCATGGCAGGGGGCGCCATGGCAGGCGGCGGGCGGCGCACCGGCGCGGCGCGCTGCAGTGCACAAGTGCCCAGCCATTGTAGGGGCATGCCCGGCGCCGCCCCGACGCATCTGCTACGGTATGCGATCGATCCCCTCCCACAGGACCTCCCGCATGAGCGCACTGACCGGCTTCGCCATCACCGACAAATGGCCCGCCCGCCATCCCGACCGCATCCAGTTGTACTCGCTGCCCACGCCCAACGGCGTCAAGGTCTCGATCATGCTCGAGGAGACCGGCCTGCCCTACGAGGTCCACCGCGTCGCGTTCGAACACAACGACCAGACCTCGCCCGAGTTTCTTTCGCTCAATCCCAACAACAAGATCCCGGCCATCATCGATCCGCAGGGTCCGGGCGGCCAGCCCTTGCCGCTGTTCGAATCGGGCGCGATCCTGGTCTACCTGGCCGAGAAGACCGGCCAGTTCATCCCGGCCGACCCGGCTGGCCGCTATCAGGCGCTGCAATGGCTGATGTTCCAGATGGGCGGGGTCGGGCCGATGTTCGGCCAACTGGGCTTCTTCCACAAGTTCGCCGGCAGCGAATACGAGGACAAGCGTCCACGCGACCGCTACGTGGCCGAAAGCCGCCGCCTGCTCGGCGTGCTCGACAAGTGGCTGGCCGATCGCCAATGGATACTGGGAGATGACTATTCGATCGCCGACATCGCCACGTTTCCGTGGATCCGCAATCTGGTCGGGTTCTATGGCGCCGGCGAGCTGGTCGGCTTTGCCGACTTCACCCACGTCAAGCGGGTGCTGGACAGCTTCGTGGCTCGTCCGGCCGTAGCACGCGGGCTGGAGATTCCGGCGGCGCCGTGACGGGTGGGGCTGCCGGCTTGCCGGCAGCCGTGACCGGGACGGTGGCAGGCCTTTCGGCGTGCCAGTCGGTCAGTGGGTGACCGAGCTCGAGTCCATCAATTGCTTGATCGCCGACTCGAGGGCGTCCAGCGTATAGGGCTTGCGCAGCAGTGCCATGCCGCGGTCGAGCGCCAGGCTGGCATCGGTGAACTGGGTGCTGAAGCCGGTCACGAACAGCACCGGCAGGTCGGCGCAGCGCTGGCGCGCGGCCTTGGCAACCTCGATACCGCTCATGCCGGGCATGCGTACGTCGGTGACCAATAGCGCGACCGGGGTCTGTTGTTCGAGCACGCCGATGGCTTCGCCGCCATTGGCGGCGCCGACCGGTTGAAAACCGAGCTCTTCGAGGGATTGCAGCATGACGTCGAGGACCAGATCATCGTCATCGACGGCCAGCACCACCGGTGCGGATTCGGAGTTTGTACGCATTTTTACGAGGATGTCCGGGAGAAGCGATGTCAGGACTGATTTGCACCGGACTGCCGCAGGATAGCAACTTTCGAGGAGCCAAAGTTAACCGTATATTGCATGTCGTGGGCCGACTTTTACGTTTGAAAACTCACCGGCGCACGCCGTCATGCACACGCGTCCCCCTATAATCGCGTCAAACCGCCAACTCATACATCAGTACAGTCCCTTATCGATGACAGCTGACGCCGTGTCCTGCGAGCACGAACCCATCCGGATCCCCGGCAGTATCCAGCCGCATGGTTTTCTGGTCGCCATCGACAGCGCCACGCAACGGATATCGCGCGCGAGTGCCAACACGCCCGATTACCTGGGCCGGCCGCTGGACGGCCTGCTGGGGGCGCACTGGCGCGACGTGCTGGGCGATCTGCCAGCCAGCGTGCAGCAACTGCTGACCGCCGGCGCGTCGCCGCAAGAGCTGATCTTCCACGCCTCGCAGCGCTTTGGCGAGCACAGCTGCAGCATCTCCTCGCATTCGTCGGGCCCCGAACTGATTCTCGAGTTCGAGCAGCGCGAGCCGGGTGTCGAAGCCTCGCTCGATTCGCTCTACCCGCAGATGCGCGCGGCGGTCGAACAGATCCAGTCCGAGCAGTCGATCGAGGCGCTGCATGCGTTGACCGCCACGCTGATGCGCGAGCTCACCGGCTTCGACCGCGCGCTGGTCTACCGTTTCGACAGCCACTGGAACGGCACCGTGGTCGGCGAAGCGCGCAACGAACGCCTGCCGTCCTATCTCGACCTGCGTTTCCCGGCCTCGGACATCCCGGCGCAGGCCCGCGAGCTCTACCGCCTGAACCGCATCCGGCTGATACCGGACGCGCACTACCAGCCGGTCGCCATCGTCTCGCACGACAGCCGCGCCGACGCGCTGGACCTGACGCATTCGGTGCTGCGCAGCGTGTCGCCGGTGCACCTGCAATACATGCGCAACATGGAGACGCCGGCCTCGATGTCGGTGTCGATCCTGGTCGAAGGCCAGCTGTGGGGCCTGGTGTCCTGCCATCACAGCGCCCCGCGCCAGGTGCCCACGCAGGTCCGCGCAGCCTGTGACTTCCTGGCGCAGATCGTCTCGATGCAGCTGGCCGGCAAACAGCGTGCGGCCGATGCCGCCGAACGGGTCGCGCTGCAGGGCCTGCAGGCCGAGCTGCTGTCGCACATGGCGCAGGAAAAGCATTTCGTCGACGGGCTGACCGCGCAGCCGGCCGCTTTTCTGGGTTTGACCGATGCGCAAGGCGCGGCGGTGGTGCTCGAAGACCGCTGCTTCTGTGTCGGCACGGTTCCCGAGCAGGCCCATATCCTTGAGTTGGCCGGTTGGCTGGCCGAGACCTTCCCGCAGGACGACCTGTTCGCCACCGACAAGCTGGCGACGCGCCACCCCGGCTCGGCCGAGCATGCGGCGGCCGCCAGCGGCCTGCTGGCGATCTCGATCTCGCAACTGCACCGCAGCTACGTGATGTGGTTTCGTCCCGAGGTCGTGCAGACCGTCAACTGGGGCGGCGATCCGCGCAAGGACCCGGCCGACCATGACGGCCAGCTGCATCCACGCAAGTCCTTCGCGATCTGGCAGGAAACGCTGCGGCTGCAGTCGCTGCCATGGACGCCGGCGCAGATCGACACGGCCGCCTCGCTGCGCAATGCCATCATCGGCATCGTCATGCGCAACGCCGAAGAGCTGGCCGACCTGTCGAACGAGCTGCGCCGCAGCAACAAGGAACTCGAAGCCTTTTCCTATTCGGTGTCGCACGACCTGCGCGCGCCGTTTCGCCACATCGTTGGCTACGCCGAGCTGCTCAAGGAAGTCGACGCGCTCAAGGACCAGCCACGGGCGCTGCGGTACGTCGAGACCATCATCGAAAGCGCCCATACCGCCGGCCGGCTGGTCGACGGCCTGCTGGACTTCTCGCAGGCCGGCAGGGCGGCGCTGGCGCGCGATCGCGTCGACATCGACAAACTGGTGATCGAATGCCGCCAGATGCTCGCCCCCGATACGCGCGGCCGCGAGATCCAGTGGCACATCGACAAGCTCGGCAGCGCGATCGGCGATGCCGGCATGTTCCGGCAGGTGTTCCAGAACCTGCTCAGCAATGCCATCAAATACAGCCGCAGCCGCAAACCGGCGGTGATCCACGTGCGGCGCGAAAAGAAGGGGGCCAACCTGGTGTTCTCGGTCTCGGACAACGGTGTCGGCTTCGACATGAATTACGTCGGTAAACTCTTTGGCGTCTTCCAGCGGCTGCATCGCATGGAAGAGTTCGAAGGCACGGGCATCGGCCTGGCCAACGTCAAACGCATCGCCGAGCGTCACGGCGGCAGCGTCTGGGCCGAGGGCGAACTCGACCAAGGCGCCACGTTCTATTTTTCCATCCCTGATCGCGCAGAGACTGCCTGATGACGCACATGCTCAAGAAAATCCTGCTGGTGGAAGACAATCCCAAGGATCTCGAACTGACCCTGGTCGCGCTCGAGCGCTGCCAACTGGCCAACGAAGTCGTCACCGCCCGCGATGGCGTCGAGGCGCTCGACTGGCTGCTGCGGCGCGGCGTGCACAGCGAACGCGACAACGCCGATCCGGCGGTGGTGCTGCTGGACCTGAAGCTGCCGCGCATGGACGGACTCGAGGTGCTCGAACGCATCAAGGGCGATCCGGCCACCCGCCACATCCCGGTCGTCATGCTGACCGCCTCGCGCGAAGAGTCCGACCTGGTGCGCAGCTACGACCTGGGCGTCAACGCCTTCGTGGTCAAGCCGGTGGACTTCAAGGACTTCTTCAACGCGATCCGCGACCTGGGAATGTTCTGGGCCATCATCAACGAGCCCCACCCTGGCGTGCCGCGCAGCGGCCCGATGAAGGTCACGGAGGCCTGAGGCGTGTCATTGCTGCACATCCTGCTGCTCGAAGACAGCGATATGGACGCCGAACTGCTGCAGAGCCACCTGCAGCGGGCCGGTCTGGCCTATCAGCTGCAGCGGGTCTGGACCCGCGACGCGTTCATCGCCGCGCTCGATACCCAGCAGCATGACATCATCCTGGCGGACTACGTGTTGCCGGCCTTCGACGGCATGAGCGCGCTGGCGATCGCCCACGACCGCCGCCCCGAGACGCCGTTCATCTTTGTGTCGGGCACGCTGGGCGAAGAGATCGCCATCGAGTCGCTCAAGCGCGGCGCCACCGACTACGTGGTCAAGCAGAGGCTGGACCGGCTGCCGGCCGCGCTGCGGCGGGCGCTGGCCGAGAAGGCCGAGCGCCAGGCGCGCCGCGACGCCGAGCAGCGCCTGCTGGAGATCAACGCCACGCTCGAGCAGACCGTCGAGGCCCGCACCCAGGAGCGCGACCTGGTCTGGCGGGTCAGCCAGGATCTGTTCGTCATCTGTGACCGCGGCGGCATCATCCGCGCGACCAACCCGGCCTGGACCGAAATCCTGCAATGGCAGGACGAGGACCTGCGCGGGCGGGCACTGATCAGCCTGGTGGCCGACGAGGACGCCGCCACCGCCGACTCGTCGATGGCCAGGCTGGCCAAGGACGACGTGGTACGCGACCTGGACCTGCGCATGCGAACGCGCCACGGCAATCCGCGCGCCTTCAGCTGGACGCTGGTGCGCACGCAGGAAGGCCAGTTCTATGGCGCCGGCCGCGACATCTCGCATCGGCTCGATCTCGAGGCGCAGCTGCGGCAGGTGCAGAAGATGGAGTCGATCGGCCAGCTGACCGGCGGCGTCGCGCACGACTTCAACAATCTGCTGACGATCGTGCTGGGCAATCTCGAGACGCTCAAGCGCGGCCAGTCCGAGCAGACTCCCGAACGGCAGCGCCAGGCGCTGAACAACGCCATGCGCGGCGCCGAGCGCGGCGCCAAGCTGACCAGCAGCCTGCTGGCCTTCTCGCGCCGCCAGCCACTGGCGCCGCAGCGGGTCGACGTCAACCAGCTGGT
Organism: Pseudomonadota bacterium; assembly: GCA_023427085.1. GTDB lineage: Bacteria > Pseudomonadota > Gammaproteobacteria > Burkholderiales > Burkholderiaceae_B > Orrella. The sequence goes on along the minus strand of JAEZBO010000007.1, from coordinate 21,694 downwards.
CGAACGCCTGTCGGTGCTGCTTGGCCGCACGCTGGGCGAACACGTGCAATTGCAGACCGATCTGGACGCCACCGCCTGGTGCACCTTCGTCGATCCCAACCAGCTCGAGAACGCCGTCATCAACCTGGCGGTCAACGCACGCGACGCCATGGACGGCGGCGGCAAGCTGTCGATCCGCACCAGCAACCGCACGCTCGACGCCGCCTATTGTGCGATCAACAAGGAAAAGACGCCGGGCGACTACGTGCAGTTGGCGGTCAGCGACACTGGCAGCGGCATGTCGCAGGACATCATCGCCAAGGCCTTCGACCCCTTCTTCACCACCAAGGTCGAGGGCCAGGGCACCGGTCTGGGCCTGAGCCAGGTCTACGGCTTCGTCAAGCAGAGCGGTGGCCACGTCCGCATCCATTCCGACCCGGGCAAGGGCACCACGGTGCTGCTGCTGCTGCCGCGCGCCGAGGCGATGGCCGCCACCGACGAGCCTGCCGTCATCCGGCCGGCGTCCGAAGGCCTGGCTGCGCCAGCGCCGACGGGCACCGAGACCTTGCTGGTGGTCGAGGACGATCCCGACGTGCGCCAGCATTCGGTCGCGGTGCTTGGCGAACTGGGCTACCGCATCATCGAGGCGGCCGATGGCCAGCAGGCGCTCGACCGCCTCGCGGCCTACCCTGAAATCGCACTGATCTTCACCGATGTCGGCCTGCCCGGCGGCATGAACGGCAAGCAGATGGCGCAGCAGGCCTGGGCGCGCCAGCCGGGGCTGCCGATCCTGTTCACGTCGGCCTACGCGTCGGACGTCCTGCTCGAGGACGGCCGGCTCGAGCCTGGCGTCGAATTGATCGGCAAGCCGTTCACGGTGCCGGCGGTCGCGCAGCGGGTGCGCAGCATGCTCGACAAGCGGCCGCGCCCGCGTGTGCTGCTGGTCGAGGATGACGAACTGGTGCGCTCGCTGGCGGTGGAGATCCTGGAAATGAGCCATTTCCTGGTCGACGAGGCGGTATCGCTGGCCGACGCACGCAGCAAGACCGGCAGCGACCCGCAACTGGATGCGTACGCAGCCGTGATCGCCGATCTGGGCCTGCCCGATGGCAGCGGCGAGGCGCTGGTGCAGCCGCTGCGGCTGCGCCGGCCCTCGCTGCCGATCGTGATCCTGAGCGGCGATACCGAGAGCGGCATCCGTGTCGCCTTTGCCGACGACCCGCACACGCACTTCCTGCAGAAGCCCTATCGGGGTGATGATCTGACCGACCTGCTGCGGCAGGCGCTGGCCGGCGCCGGCACGCAGCCCGCCTGAGTCAGGACTTCGGCTTGGCGGCGTCCGCTTCCTGCTCGGGGTTGATCTCGCCGTGCTCGCCAAAATCGCCCTCGCCCAGCGTAATGATGCCGTCGGACGGCACCCACTGGGCCTTCTTGGCGAGCGCCTCGATGCGGGGGCGGGCCTGCTCGAAGGCCTTGAGCAGTTCGCTGCCGGTATCGTCGGCAGCGCCGAAATGCTGTCTCAGCACGTCACCCGAGATCTCGAACTGGCGGGGCACGCCGCCCGTCTCGAGCACGAAGGCGATCTCGTCGCCGCGGGCCTGCGCCTGAGTGGCCTTGGCAAAACTTCCCATGTCTACGCTCCTGGTCGGTTCGAGGACATTCCATGCTACCGAAGCCCCAGGGCCGGCGAGGTAACCATTGGCAGCAAGGCATGCGGCCATATTGTGGCGGCGCAGCAATTATTTGCATCCGGCATGCCACAAGTCCCGCGATTTGGCGGAGAATCCGAGCTGCCACAAGCACCTTCCTGATTTTTCCGCCTGCGACCCACCCGGTCGTGTCGCGGCATTCGACACTCGAGCATGAGCACTCTCACGCAAAGCCGCCCGCGGCTGGGCCACGGCCGCTTCGAAGACCTGCAGGCGCTGGTCACCGCCAGCCTGTTCGTCTCGGTCGCGATGATCCTGTACGGCAAGGCCGGCCTGCTGACCGGCAGCACCGCCGGCGCCGCCTTCCTGCTGCACTACGTCACCGACATCAATTTCGGCCGCTTGTTCTTCCTGATCAACCTGCCGTTCTACTGGTTCGCCTGGCGCCAGATGGGGCGCGAATTCACGCTCAAGACCTTCGCGGCGGTCGCGCTGCTATCCCTGCTGACCGAATACGCGGCGTCGATGGTGGTGATCAGCCACATCCATCCGCTGTATGCGGCGGTGCTGGGCGGCCTGCTGATGGGCAGCGGCTGCCTGTTCCTGGCGCGCCATCGCGCCAGCCTGGGCGGCGCCACCATCGTCTCGCTGACGCTGCAGGAGCGCCACGGCATCCGCGCCGGCAAGGTGCAGATGATCATCGACTGCAGCATCGTGCTGCTGGCCGTGTTCGTGCTGCCGCTGGACCGGGTCGCCTATTCGGTACTGGGGGCGGTGGTGATGAGCCTGTTTCTCTGGCTGAATCACCGGCCCGGCCGCTACGTGACTGCCTGATTCCGGCTCTGGCTGACGCGGCTCGGGCTGCACGGCCTGCTTTGACGCGGCCTGCCGTGACGCGGCCCGGCGCCTGCCCTGGCAGGGCCCGGCGCCTGCCCGCTAGCGCAGGTCCAGGTACAGCGTCTCCTTGACCTCTTCCATCACCACGTAGCTGTGCGATGACGCCGAGGACGGCAGGCGCTTGAGCAGGTCGCCCAGCAGCCGGCGGTAGGCGCTCATCTCCTTGAGCCGCGCCTTGACCAGGTAATCGAACTCGCCCGACACCAGGTGGCACTCGAGCACTTCGGGCACCAGCGCCAGGTCGCGCCTGACCTTGTCGAACACGTCGCCCGACTTGGCCGACAGCTTGATCTCGAGAAACACCAGCAGGCTCTTGTCCACCAGCGCCGGATTGAGCCGCGCGTGATAGCCCATGATGATGCCGTCGCGTTCGAGCCGCTTGACCCGTTCGGAGCACGGCGTGGCCGACAGGTTGACACGGATGGCCAGCTCGCTGATCGGCAGCCGGCCTTCGCGTTGCAGGATGTCGAGGATGAGACGGTCGATACGGTCGAGTCTGGCCATGGAATTTCACTGTCAGGCGGCGCCACCCGCGGGGACTGGCAGTGGAATTCACTGCCAGATAGCCAAAAATAAATCAAAAACCCTGGCGCTGTCTATCTAGACTAGTCGAATCATCCAGAACAGACAAAGGGGTTGCCATGCATGTGCTCGTCCTGGGCAGCGGTGTGATCGGTGTCACGACCGCCTATTACCTGGCGCGGCGCGGCGCCAAGGTCACCGTGATCGATCGCCAGGGCGCCGTGGCCGGCGAGACCAGCCATGCCAACGCCGGCCAGGTCTCGCCGGGCTACTCGACGCCGTGGGCCGCGCCGGGCATCCCGCTCAAGGCGCTCAAGTGGATGTTCCAGGCGCATGCGCCGCTGGCGATCCGGCCGGACGGCTCGCTGTACCAGTGGCGCTGGATGGCCGCGATGTTCCGCGAATGCAATGCCGAGCGGTACGCGATCAACAAGGGCCGCATGCTGCGGCTGGCCGAATACAGCCGCGATTGCCTGGGCGCGCTGCGCCAGCAGACCGGTATCCAGTACGACAACCGCGCGCTCGGGCTGATCCAGCTGTTTCGCGATCCAGCCCAGCTCGAGGCCGCGCGCCGCGATACCGCCGTGCTCGAAGAGTGCGGCGTGCCGTACCAGTTGCTCGACCGCGACCAGCTGGTCGAGGCCGAGCCTGGGCTGGCCCGCTCGGCCCACAAGCTGGCTGGCGGCCTGCGGCTGCCCAAGGACGAGACTGGCGACTGCCATCTGTTCACGACCCGGCTGGCGGCGCTGGCCGCCGAGCTGGGCGTGGAGTTTCGCCATGGCGCGCAGATCGAACGGCTGCATCATGACGGCGCGCGCATCACCGGCGTGACGGTCGACGGCCAGCGGCTGCAGGCCGACCGCTACGTGGTGGCGCTGGGCAGCTACAGCCGTGCGCTGTTGCAACCGCTGGAGCTGGACGTGCCGGTCTATCCGGTCAAGGGCTATTCGCTGACCTTCGCGCTGGCGCAGCCCGAGCGCGGACCGACCTCGACGGTACTGGACGAAACCTACAAGATCGCCGTGACCCGCCTGGGCGACCGGGTCCGGGTAGGCGGCATGGCCGAACTGGCCGGCTTCGACCTGCGCTTGCTGGCGCGCCGGCGCCAGACGCTCGAACACGTGGTCGAAGACCTGTATCCGGGCAGCGGCCCCAGCGCGCAGGCCGATTTCTGGACCGGCCTGCGGCCGATGACACCCGACGGCACGCCGCTGGTCGGACAGACCCGGTACGGCAACCTGTACCTGAACACCGGCCACGGCACGCTGGGCTGGACGATGTCCTGCGGGTCGGGCAGCCTGCTGGCCGACGTGATGACCGGCCATACGCCCGACATCTCGACCGAAGGGCTGACGCTGGACCGTTACGCACGCGGCGACCGGCGCCGCCACGCGCCGGCCGGCCGTACGCCGGCGGGTGCGGCCTCGGGCGCCTAGAACGCGTAGGTCAGCCCGACGATGCCGAAGGCGCTCTGCTCTTTTTCGGTGACCGAGCTGTCGCGGGCATCACCCAGCAGCGTCTTGGCGCCGACCGTGGTGATGACGCTGATGCCGTTGTCGAAGCCGTGGATCCAGCTGGCCGACACCGTCGCCGACTTGAAGCCCGCCGACGCATCGTAGGCCCGCAGGCCGGCGCGGCTGCGAGCCGCTTCGCGTTCGGACACGCCGAAATAGGTGTCCATCGCGTCGTCGTTGGCCCATTGCGTGCCGACGCCCAGCTTGACGGTGTCGCGGCCGCGCTGGAACACGCGGTAGTCGGCGTCCAGCGCCAGCACGCCGCCGTAGCCGCTCTTGAACGCCTGGCGGTAGGCCGCCGTGACCGACAGCGGACCGGGCGACCAGCGCACGAACGCGCCGCCGACACCGTGCCAGTCGATATCGTCCAGGCCGTTGATGCGGTCGTACTCGCTGGCGTCACGCTCGGCGCCCAGACCCACGAACACGCCGGCCGACCAGTCGGCCGCCAGCGGGAAGCGGATGCCGGCCGCCGGCACGCCGGCCACCCCGGAAACAAAAAAGTTGCGATGCTCGAAATTGATCAGCGGCACGGGCTTGAATTCGTACTCGCCGCTGCCTTCGTATTCGGTCGTGTAGGCGGCGCCGGCGCCGATGAAGTTCTGCGCGCCGGCGGCGTGCGTGGCCAGCGCCAGCGCGCCGGCCAGCCACAGGCGCTGGGCGGGGACGCGACGCAGAGCGGTCGTGAGGGTCATGGAGAATCCTTTGAGAGTCGGAAATGGCGACGGCAGCGGGTCATCTTCGCGCCGATCACCTGCCGCAGGCATTAAGCCATGCTGAGCTTTAAGAAACTTTTAAGCCTGCCGCGGGACCGCCATGCCGCCGGCTAGGATAGCCGCCAGGCCAGCGCGGCCAGCGTCACCACCAGCACCGGCAGTGTCAGCACCAGGCCGATGCGAAAGTAATAGCCCCAGCCTATCGTCACGCCCTTGCGTTGCAGCACGTGCAGCCACAGCAGCGTGGCCAGGCTGCCGATCGGCGTGATCTTGGGGCCCAGGTCGCTGCCGATCACGTTGGCGTAGATCATCGCCTCGCGCACCGTGCCGCTGGCCTGGCTGGCGTCGATCGACAGCGCGCCCAGCAGCACGGTCGGCAGGTTGTTCATGATCGACGACAGCCCGGCGGCCAGCAAGCCGGTGCCGAAGGCCGCCGCCCAAACGCCCTGCCCGGCCAGGCGGTCGAGCACGCCGGCCAGCGCATCGGCCAGCCCGGCGTTGCGCAGGCCGTAGACCACCAGGTACATGCCCAGCGAGAACACCACGATGTGCCACGGCGCCTCGCGCAGCACGCGGCCGGTGTCGATGCGGCGCGCGCCCTGCGCCACCGCCAGCAGCACCGCGGCGCCGGCGCCTGCCACCACGCTGACCGGCACGCCCAGCGGCTCGAGCAGGAAAAACCCCGCCAGCAGCAGCGCCAGCACCCACCAGCCGGCCAGGAAGGTGCGCCGGTCGCGGATCGCCAGGGCTGGTGCGCGGATGCGGCCCGGTTCGTAGCGCGCCGGCACCGAGCGGTGAAAGACCGCCAGCAGCACGGCCAGGCTGGCCAGCACCGAGGCCAGCGTGACCGGCGCCATCACCGCGGCGTACTCGGCGAAGCCGATGCCGAAGAAGTCGGCCGAGACGATGTTGACCAGGTTGGAGACGATCAGCGGCAGGCTGGCGGTGTCGGCGATGAAGCCAGCCGCCATCACGAAGGCCAGCGTGGCGGCGGGCCCGAAGCCCAGCGCCGTCAGCATGGCCATGACGATGGGGGTCAGGATCAGCGCCGCGCCGTCGTTGGCGAACAGCGCCGAGACCGCCGCGCCCAGCAGCACCACCAGTGCATAGAGCCCGCGGCCGTTGCCACGGCCCCAGCGCGCGACATGCAGCGCGGCCCACTCGAAAAAACCGGCCTCGTCGAGCAGCAGGCTGATGACGATGATGGCAATGAAGGCCGCGGTGGCGTTCCAGACGATGCCCCACACCACCGGGATGTCGGACCAATGCACGACGCCGACCAGCAGCGCCACCAGCGCGCCACCACAGGCGCTCCAGCCGATGCCCAGCCCGCGGGGCTGCCAGATGACCAGGACGAGCGTGAGGACGAAAATGAGGACGGCGGCGAGCATGGGACCAGGCCAGGGCGGACGAAGCGACGCGCAAGTCTACGCCTGAAGCCGCGTCGCCGCTTGTCATGAGCCGGCCCGCCGGCGCGTCAGGGCTTGACCACGTGCCAGATCTCCTTGAAGTTGTCGCCGTTGACCTCGCCCGGCTTGGTGTCCTTCTGGAACAGGTACAGCGGCTTGCCCTTGTGCGCCCACTGCTTGCTGCCATCGTCGCGCGTGACGATGCTGTAGTCGCCGTCGGGCTTGTCGCCATCCTTGGCCATGACCGGCGGCCAGGCCTTGGCGCAGCCGTCGTTGCAGACGCTCTTGCCGCTGCCGGCGGTGTCCTTGTCGAAGGTGTAGACGGTCATGCCGGCGCCGTCGACCAGCATGCCGTTCTGGGTCTTGAGCGGCGCGGCGGCGTGTGCGGCGCCGGCGGCCAGGGCGGCCAGCGTGAAAGCCAGCGTGGAAACCATACGGGTAGCGCTCATGGGGTGTCTCCTTGGGCGTGGCGCCGGCCTGTCCGGTTTGGGCAGCAGCCGGCCACGGCTCATTCCACTCCAATTCGCGCGCGCTGCCTAGCCGCCCACCGTTATGATGTGTGACCTGCACTGGCCCGGCCGCTCCGGACGGCACAGCCACCCTCGACGCCGCGCCTCGTCCATGCCTCTTTCCCCTACCCACCGCTTCCTCGGACGCTGGCCCCTGCTGCTGGCGGCCGCCGCGCTGCCCTTGCTGCTGGGGCTGGCCTCGACCTTCCACGAAGCCGACCGCGCGGTACAGCGCGACCTGGACGAGACCGCACACGCCGTGCTGCGCCACAGCGTCTCGGTCGCCGAGTTGGCCTGGGAGACCGTCGACGACCTGCAGACGCTGGCCGGCATGCCCTGCCCGCGCATCGAGTCGCAGCTGCAGCTGCTGGGCTCGCTGGCCGCGTACTTTCGCGCGATCGGCGTGACCGAGGCTGACGTGGCCTATTGTTCGTCGACCTTCGGCAGCCAGCGCGCCACGCTGCCCGAGATCATCGGCCAGGACGGTGGCGGCGTGCGCAACGGCCGCTGGAGCAGCTCGATCAGCGGCACGCTGGGCGTCAAGAACCGCCCCGCCATCATCTTTGCGCTGACCAACCAGGGCGGGCCGGGCAGCTATGCCATCGTCGACGGCCAGTACATGATCGATTTCATGGCGGCGGTCGGCGCCACGCAGCGCTACCGGATCTCGCTGCAGGTCGGCGCCGGCGAACGCATCGAGGCCGGCGAGCACATCCGCAGCGACCATCCGATCTTCTCGCCCTCGCAACTGACCGTGACCTCGCCCGACCAGCCGATCACGGTCAGCGTGATCTCGCCGGTGCCGGCCGCGATCGCCGAATGGTGGCAGGCGCTGTCGGCGCTGCTGCCGCTGTCGATCATCCTGTCGGTGATGCTGACCACCGCCGCGTTCTACTGGCAGAAACGCCGGCTGTCGTTTCGCGATGCGATCCGGCGCGGCATCGCCAACGATGAATTCTCGGTCCATTACCAGCCGGTCTACGACTCGCGGCTGCGCCGCTGCAACGGCGTCGAGGCGCTGCTGCGCTGGCAGCGGCCGGACGGCAGCTCGGTACGCCCCGACGTGTTCATCGCCGCGGCCGAAGCCGAAGGCGCCATCGTCGAACTGACCTGCCATTTGTTCGGCCTGGTCAGCCGCGACGCGCGCGGCTGGCAGGCGCCCGCCGGTTTCCATGTCGGCATCAACGTGGCGGCCGAGCACCTGCAGCATCCCGACTTCGTCGCGCAGGTGCGCGAGCAACTGCTGCTGCCCCTGCAGCAGTTGTCGCTGAGCGTCACGCTCGAGCTGACCGAACGCAGCCTGATCAGCGACGGCCCCGAGGTCATGCAGGCGCTCGACACGCTGCGCGCCGAGGGCGTGCGGCTGGCGATCGACGACTTCGGCACCGGCCATTGCGCGATGAGCTATCTGCAGACCTTCCCGCTCGACTACCTGAAGATCGACCGCGGCTTCGTCAATGCGATCGAGAGCCTCGAGCGCGAGACGCCGGTGCTGGACGCGATCATCAGCCTGAGCCAGAAACTCGCGCTGGGCACGGTGGCCGAGGGGGTCGAGACGCGGCTGCAGTTCGACTACCTGCTGCGTCACGGCGTGACGTTCTTCCAGGGTTACCTGTATGCCCGCCCGATGCCGGCCGACCAGCTCTCGCACTGGCTGCGCACGCACGGCCCGGCGCCGCTGTGACGGCGCTCAGCCCTGGCCCAGCAGGTCGTGCGAATCGAGCAGTTCGAAGACGATCTCGGGCCGGTTTTCCATGCTGCGCCGGATCGCCGCGGGAATGGCCTGGCGGGTCTTGCGGCACAGGCCGGGACGCTCTTCGACCAGGATGGTGATGCCGCGCAGCGTCCGCACTTCGTTGGTGCCGGGCGCGATCCGCACGCTGATGCCCAACTGCTGCATCAGCCGGTCCTGCATGCGGCGCAGGTCGGGCAGGCTGGCGAGGTTTTCAAGGCGCTCGACCAGCCGTTTTTCTTCTTCCTTGGTCAGCATCAGCACCCGCGCGTCGGCCTGCGGATCCTGCAGCAGGCGCTCGCGGTCGCAGACACAGGCCCCCGGCGGGCACTCTTTGCGAATGGGGATGGACACGCTCATAAGCCAACCATCATAGTGCGTTTTCGACGGCGGGCTTGGGGCGCCGGGGCCGCCAGGCTAGCGCTGCGCGGTCCAGGCGCGGCTGTTCTGCGACGGCACCGTGCCCTCGATGCGCGAACCCTGCACCGTGCCGGTGTACGCCACGCCATCCGCCTCGAAGCTGATCAGGCGGCCGTCCAGGCGCCCCTTGCTGATCGGCTTGCCGGCCAGCGTGCCTTCGAGCAGCTGATAACGCTGCTGCAGCACCAGCGGCTGGCCATCGAGCTGCCAGTGGCCGTCGGCCTTGGCCGGCACGATCCACAGGAACGCGGTGCAATAGCCCGGGCAGCTGTCGTTGACCTTTTCGGTCTGGTCGGGCTCCCAGTCGGCAATGCCGAAGGCATGCGAGACGATGCGTGTGCCCGGTTCGAGCGCCAGCAGCTTGGGCGCCAGCTTTTCGTTGATGGTCGGCAGCAGGTACATCGTGATCACGTCGGCTTGCGACAGATCGGTCTGGAACAGGTCGGCCTGCTCGAAGCTGGCGCGCTCGCCCAGCTTGGCCTGCTCGGCCTGACGGCGCGCCAGCTCGACCATGTCGGGGTTGTATTCGATGCCCCGGGCGGTCAGGCCGCGCCGGGCCGCCGCGATCACCGTGCGGCCGTCGCCCGAGCCTAGGTCCATCAGGCGATCCTGCGGCGAGACCTTGGCCATGTCGAGCATCTTCTCGACCAGCACGTCGGGGGTCGGCACCCAGATCACGTCCTTGCCGGGCTGGCCGACTTCGGGCTCGTAGCTGGCCGGGGCCGCCGGCGCGGCCTGTGCCGGGCCGGCGCTCAGCGCCAGCGGGACGGCCAGCGCGGCGGCTAGGGCCAGGCTCAGACCGGCCTGGCGCCAGGCGGCGCGTAGCGGCGCCCGCCCGGCGGGGCGGCGGGCGGACCCGGCCGAAGGCGTGGCGGGCAGGCAAACCGAAAGACTGCGGATCGTGCTGGACTGCATGGGGCTGCTCCTGTCGGGTCGGGGAAGCGCGCTCGGCGCCGTCAGGTTTTCTAACACCAGATCGGCGCGCCGACAAGCTTCCCGGCTAGCCGCCCGCGGGCACCAGCGCAGACCCGGGCACCTCGCCACCGCGCGCGTGCGCCACCGGCCGGCCGATCAGATAACCCTGGAAGTGGGTGCAGCCCTCCTGCGTCAAGCGCTGGATCTGGCCGTTGGTCTCGACGCCCTCGGCGGTGGTCGGGATGTCCAGGCTGCGGCCGATGCCGTTGATGGCGCGGATGATGGCCAGCGCCTCGCGGCTGGTCTCGACGTCCTGCGTGAACGACTTGTCGATCTTGATCTTGTCGAACGCGAAGCTGCGCAGGTAGCCGAGCGACGAATAGCCGGTGCCGAAATCGTCCAGCGCGACGCGCACGCCGATCTGCTTGAGCCGGTTGAGCGTGGCGACGTTGGCCTCGGAGTTGGCCAGCAGCACCGACTCGGTCACTTCGAGCTCGAGCCGTTGCGGCGGCAGGCCCGAGGTGGCCAGCGCCGACTCGACCAGCGACACCAGCGCGCTGTTGGAGAACTGGCAGGCCGACAGGTTGACCGCCACCGACTCGTGCGGCGGCCAGCGCGCCGCCTCGCGGCAGGCCTCGTGCAGCACGAAGGCGCCCAGCTCGTGGATCAGCCCGGTGCCTTCGGCGATCGGGATGAAGTCGTTGGGCATGATCATGCCCTTGGTCGGATGCTCCCAGCGCACCAGCGCCTCGCGGCCGACGATGCGGTTGTGGCTCTGGTCGGCGATCGGCTGGTAATGCAGTTGCAGCTGGTTCGAGATGATGGCCTGGCGCAGATCGGTTTCCATCTCGCGGCGCGCGCGCGCCTCGTGCTCCATCTGCGGCTCGAAGAAGGCCAGCCGGTTGCGGCCGTTGCGCTTGGCCTCGTACAACGCCATGTCGGCGTGGCGCAGCAGCTGGTCGGCATCGCCCTGGCGGTGCGCGGCGACCGCGATGCCCACGCTCACGCCGACCGTCAGCGTATGGCCGTCGATGTGGAAGGCCGGCCGCACCGCCTCGATCAGCCGCAAGGCGATCTCGCGGATGTCTTCCTCGCGGTCCAGCCCCGGCAGGATGATGGCGAACTCGTCGCCGCCCAGCCGCGCCAGCGTATCGCCTTCGCGCAGGATGCGCGGCAGCCGCTTGGCCAGCGAGCGCAGCAGCTCGTCGCCGAACTGGTGGCCGAGCGTGTCGTTGACGCTCTTGAAGTTGTCCAGGTCCAGGCACAGCACCGCGGTCAGCTTGTCGCTGGCCTGCTTCTGCAGCCCGTGCAGCAGCCGCTCGCGAAACAGCCGGCGGTTCGGCATGCCGGTCAGCGTGTCGTGGTGCGCCATGTAGCGGATCTGCGCGTGCGCGGCGTTCTCGTCGGTGACGTCGTTGGCGACCAGCAGCACGTAGCGCGAACGCGGGTCGGCGCCATGGAACACCAGCGTCTCGGTGCGCAGCGTGCGGTTGCCGCGCGCGGTCGGCAGCTCTTCCTCGTCGTGGCGCACGCCGGTGCCGCGCAGCGCCTCGTCGGTGAGCCGCTCGAAATGGCGCGCCATTTCTTCGGGCAGGTGATCGCGCACGCTGCCCTGCTGCAGCGTGGCGCGGCTCTGGCCGGTCAGCAGCTCGGCCTGGCGGTTGACCAGCAGGATCTTGCGCGTCAACGCGTCCTGCACGATCACGCCCGAAGGGATGTGCGCGACCACGGTCTCCAGGAAGGTCGACAGCGACGCCATCTCGGCGCTGTAGCGCTCGGCGAGCTCCTTGGCCTGCACCAGCTGGCGGTTGCGTTCGCGCCGCTCGGTGACGTCGCGGGTGATCTTGGTATAGCCCAGCAAGGTGCCGTCGTCGTCATGGATCGCATCGATGACCACGTGGGTCCACAGCAGGCTGCCGTCCTTGCGTACCCGCTGGCCTTCGGACTCGTAGCGGCCGTCGCGGCAGGCGATCTCCAGCGCCCGTTGCGGCAGGCCGGCGGCCTGGTCGGCCGGCGCATAGAACAAGGAAAAGTGCTTGCCGACCACCTCGCTGGACTGATAGCCCTTGATGCGCTGCGCGCCGGCATTCCAGTTCACCACGTGGCCGTTGACGTCGAGCATGTAGATCGCATAGTCGGTCACGCCCTGCACCAGCAGCCTGAAGGTGCGCTCGCTGGCCTGCAGTTCGAGCATCAGCCGGCGCTGCTCGGTGCAATCGCGGGTGATCTTGGTATAGCCCAGCATCACGCCGTCGTCGTCGTGGATCGCGTCGATCACCACGTTGGCCCAGAACAGCGTGCCGTCCTTGCGCACGCGCCAGCCCTCGGATTCGTGGCGGCCCTGGTCACGGGCCTGCGTCAGGCCATGCTCGGGCAGGCCACGTTCGCGCTCTTCGTCGGTATAGAAGCACGAAAAATGCCGGCCGACGATCTCCTTGCGGGTGTAACCCTTGGCGCGCTCGGCGCCGGCGTTCCAGTTGGCCACCGTGCCATCGGGGTGCAGCATGTAGATCGCGTAATCGATGACACCCTCGACGAGGTGCCGGTACATTACTTCCGAGCTGGAAACGTTCATGTTCAGGGTGCGAAAAATTAACGGCCGCCGGCGTCTGGACGCGTCGACCTGGTTGACTGGCGAGCCTGGATGCCGGCACAGCGCGCATCCAGCGTACCGGTGCGCAAACGGCGCATCCGGGGGTGCGCGAGTTTCCCGGGCGATAATCTCGCACCCACTCCCCGGGAACAGCCTCATTACGGCCGGCGGCCATGATTATTTAGTCAGCGTGGCGGCAACGGGGAGCTTTTATCGCACCTTGCCGGTTTATTTCCCTCTATATCCCTTTGATGCGCCCGCCGCGTTGCGTCCGGCACGCGTGGCGCTCGAAACCCCATCAGGTCTGATCGATGCAGCAGAACGATTCACCCGTGCGCGTATGCGCGTCCTCCGATCTCGTCGACGGCGGCCTCGCCGTCAAGCGGCCCGCCACCGACCGCGGCGGGCCGGCGACGGTTTTCTTCGTGCGTTACCAGGGCCAGGTCTACGGCTACCTGAACCGCTGTACGCACGCGCCCAGCGAAATGGACTGGGAGGGCAGCATCTTCACGCGCGCCGGCGACCTGCTGATGTGCGCACGCCACGGCGCCACCTTCTATCCCGACAGCGGCCTGTGCATGGGCGGCGCCCCCAAGGGCAGCAAGCTGCACGCGTTGCAGGTCCACGAGGACGACGGCCAGGTGATCTGGACGCCCGGTCCGAAGGTGTTTCCGGCCTGAGCGACGACAGCCTTCGTGGCCGGGCGGGTCTGGCCAGCACCGAACCTCGTGATGGCGCCGCAAGGGTCGCCGTGCTGGGCCTCCGTACCCGCACTAACAGTTCATTAGCAACCGTCATGGCGGCTTGCCTGAGAAGCGCCTGTGTTGAATAATTTGCTCAACGCAACCCGCCACACGTGTCATCTGCGGATGACGTACCTCTTTCGAGATCGTGCAAAAGGCGGGTTTTTCACGCTTATAGCCGGTGCGGCCACCATGAACAGCGATGCAGCGCCAATCGAACGCCGAGATAGAAAGGCTTTCAACAAGCCGCACCTGGAACCCGAACAGCTATTGGAGAAATTGCGGCGTCAAAACATGACCGCCGCTGCGGAAACCGCTCTGCCCTACCTGACGCAGGTGGGCGGCTACCGCATGAAGGGATACTGGTACCACTGGCAGGACCCAACGACGAAACGGTTCCGAGACGGCAGCAATTTCGATGCCGTCATCGAACGTTACGAGTTCGACCGCGAGCTGCGCCGCATCACAGGCGACGCACTCGAAAGAATCGAGCTGATGGTCCGCAGCACCCTATCCAACGTGATGAGCGGCCACGAAGGGCCGCATTGGTTCTTGAAAAACGAGCTGTTCACCCGCTCACGTTCCGGCGCAGACGCGGTCCACGGGCCCAGGGACTCGCTGATGGTTCGCGCGGCGCGCGAAGTCGCACGGATGCACCGAAAGCCATTCATCAGACATTACGTGGAGCACTACGATGATCCCCCACTACCGCCCAGTTGGGCGCTCTGCGAGTGCCTTTCATTCGGTACGTGGTCGGCTGCCTACCCTGCATTGGCGAATGCAGACTATCGCAAGAAGATAGGCCGCCGATTCAGGGTCGAAGATCCCGACGTGCTGACGTCCTGGCTGCATGCATTCTCGGTCATGCGCAACACGGTCGCCCACCACGGGCGCTTGATCGGGGCGCAGACTGGCGTGACGCCGCGCGAGTATCGCCGGCGTGGCCTGCGGTTCGACAAGCCCCAGGCACGCACCTTCTTTGTCGTCGCAACAGTCATCAATTACGTTTGCCAAGGCATCCATCGCGGTCCGCGCTGGAAGGCCGACCTGCAAGCCATCTTTGCGAAATACCCTAACGTCCCTATTTTTGGGGGACTGGGTTTTCCGACTGACTGGCAGGATCGGCCGGGCTGGCGCTGAGCCACTGACGAGGTCTCGCGTCGCCTCAGCGCGCCCGTACCGCCCACGACTGAACCAAACCGGCCCGCTGGCGGTCTAGCAAGGCGGCGCTGTCATATCAGCGCGCTACACTGCCCGCCCCGGGCGGCACGGCGCCTTTTTTTCGCGCACGCGCCGCCGCAACGCGAGACCCGCTATCTTGACCCCTGCCGATAACCGGCTGCCCGCCGTGCTGGCGGGGCCGCTGCTGCGCCGACTGCGCCCCGACCGCCTGTGCCTGTGGCTGGTCGGCAGCCGTGCCCATGACTTCACGCTGCTGCTGCGCCACGCCGCGTCGACGCAGCGCATCGAGCTGGATGCGGACCACTGCCGCACCGTGCAGATCGGCCAGCACGCGTGGATCCACTACATCGACGTGGCGCTGTCCGAGCCGCTGCCGCTGGACACCCGGATCGACTACGACCTGCTGCTGGCGCAGGACGGCGAACAACAAGGCATCGGCCACTGGGCCGCGCACCTGCTGCACGACGGCGCCGAGATGCCGGCCTTCGTGTTGCGCGGCAAGCTCGACAACCTGCTGTTCGGTTCGTGCCGCAAGCCGCACTCGGGCTGCCCCGACGGCCTGGCGCGCGCCGACACCCTCGTCGGCGAGCAGTTGCGGCGCGCGCCGGCCGAGATGCCGGCCATGCTGATGCTGTGCGGCGACCAGGTCTACGCCGACGACGTCGCCGGGCCGATGCTGGCGGCGATCCACGTGCTGATCGACCGGCTGGGCCTGTACGAAGAGCGCCTCGAGGGCGCGACGATCTCGGACAGCCGCGAGCTGTGCTGCCATCCCGATACCTATTACCGGCGCGAAAAACTGCTGCCGGACTTCCGTGCCAACGAAGACCTGCGCGAGCGCTTTTTCGGCGGCGTGCGCAAGCCCATCTTCACGACCAGCAGCGCCCACAATCACCTGGTGACGCTGGCCGAAACGCTGGCGATGTACCTGCTGTCGTGGTCGCCGGGCGCGTGGGTACTGGCCGGCGATCCGCCGATGCCGCCGCTGGCGCCCGAACACGTCGAGCGCTGGCAGCGCGAGGGCCGCGCGCTGAGCGGATTCGTCGCCGACCTGCCGCGTGCCGCGCGCGCCATGGCGCACATCCAGACGTTGATGATCTTCGACGACCACGACGTCACCGACGACTGGAACCTGTCGGCCAAGTGGGAGGCGGCTGCCTACGGCCACCCGTTCTCGCGCCGCATCGTCGGCAACTCGCTGGCGGCCTACGCGCTGTGCCAGGGCTGGGGCAACCGGCCCGAGGTCTATGGCGAGCTGCTGGACCAGAGCGCGGCGGCGCTGGCCTCGATCGACGACGCCGGCATGATGGACGCCGTCAGGCAGGACGGCCTGATCGACGCGCTGCTGGCCTTCGACGAGTGGCATTACGTGCTCGACACGTCGCCCAAGCTGATCGTGCTGAACACCCGCACGCGGCGCTGGCCCAGCCGCAGCCTGCGCAGCCGGCCCTCGGGGCTGATGGACTGGGAATCGCTGTGCCAGCTGCAGCAGGACCTGCTCGACGAACCCAGCGCCATCATCGTGTCGCCGGCGCCGATGTTCGGCGTCAAGCTGATCGAGGTGGCGCAGCGGCTGTTCACGTGGTTCGGCCACCCGCTGATGGTCGATGCCGAGAACTGGATGGCGCACCGTGGCGCGGCGCGCGTGATGATGAACATCTTCCGGCACTCGCGCACGCCCGGCAATTACGTGGTGCTGTCGGGCGACGTGCACTACAGCTTCGTCTACGACATCGAGCTGCGCGACAGCGAGCGCGGCCCGCGCATCTGGCAGATCACCAGCAGCGGGATCAAGAACGAGTTTCCCCGCCGCCTGCTCGACTGGCTCGACCGTTGCAACCGCTGGCTGTACTCGCCCCGCTCGCCGCTGAACTGGCTGACCAAGCGGCGCGACCTGGACATCGAACCGCGCGTGCCCGATCGCGCCCGGGCCAGCGAACGATTGTGGAACGGCGCCGGTATCGGCCAGGTGCTGCTGGATCCGAACGGCTGCCCCGCCGCCATCTGGCAGCACAACGCCGATGGCTCGCCGTCGACGCAGTTTCGCCAGCGCGACGCGCGGCCTGCCGGCGCGCTGCGGCGCGAGCCGACCCGGGCGGCGGACTGACGCAGCCGTCCGCTCCGCGCCAGCGGCGAGCCGACTAAGGCCGCACGCCCAGCCGGCCCAACAACTGGATCAGACTGGCACGCTCGTCGCCATCGAGCGTCGCGCCGATACGCGCGTCGTGCTCGCGCACCGCGCGGGTGATGCGTTGCAGGGCCTTGCGGCCCTCGCCGGTCAGCGCCAGCGCATAGGCGCGGCGGTCATGCTCGGTGTCGAGCCGCTCGACATGGCCCTGGGCCTGCAGATGATCGACCAGCTGCACCGCCCCCGAGCGCGCGATGCCGAGGATGCGGGCCAGTTCGGTCAGCTTCAGGCCAGGGTTGTGGCCGATGATGGTCAGCGCCGAGAAACGTTGCGGCGTGATGTCCCAGGGCGCCAGCGCGGCCAGGAAATCCTCGTAGATGAGAATCTGCGCGCGCCGGATCGCATAGCCGATCAGGCCGTCGAGCGGGCCGTAGTCGACCCCGGCGATGTGGGGGTCGAAGGATTCGCCGCGCGCGGCGGGACGACGGGGCTGGGGACGGGAGGACATGGCGGCATCATCGCACGAGCGCGGCGTCGGCGATGGCCGCGCATCCCTTGTGGCAGCCATGCCGCAGCCAGGGATAACCCGTGCTGCGCGCCCGGCCGCCATTTTGTTATGGTTCATAACAAATAAGTCCGGGAGACATCATGCAAGTCCTCATCGCCGGCGCCGGCATCGGCGGCCTCGTGCTGGCGCTCATGCTGCATCGGCGCGGCATCGACTGCCGGCTCTACGAAAGCGCCCAGGCGATCCGCCCGCTCGGCGTGGGCATCAACCTGCTGCCGCACGCGGTCGACGAGCTCGAGCAGCTGGGATTGCGCGAGGCGCTGGCCGAGCTGGCCATCGAGACCTCGGCGCTGCATTACTACAACCTGCATGGCCAGCCGATCTGGCAGGAGCCGCGCGGCCTGGCGGCGGGCTATCCGGTACCGCAGTTCTCGGTGCATCGCGGCGAGTTCCAGATGCTGCTGGCGCGCACGGTGCGCGAACGCCTGGGCGATGCGGCCATCGTGACCGGCATGGCGTTGGCGTCGGCGCGCCAGGACGGCGAGCGCGCCATCGCCACGCTGCAGGCGCGCGCCGATGGCAGCCGTCACGAGGTCGGCGGCGACGTGCTGATCGGCGCCGACGGGATTCATTCGGCGCTGCGCCGGCAATGGCATCCCAGCGGCGACGAGCCACGCTTCTCGGGCCGCATGCTGTGGCGCGCGGTGACCGAGGCGCCGTCCTACCTGGACGGCCGCACCATGTTCATGGCCGGCCACCAGGACCAGAAATTCGTCTGTTATCCGATCTCGGAACCGCTGCGCCGCCAGGGCCGCTCGCTGATCAACTGGATCGCCGAGCTGGCCGTGCCCGATGCCGAGCTGCCGGCCACCGACTGGAACCGCAGCGTCGACAAATCGGTCTTCGCCGAGCGTTTTCGCGACTGGCGCTGGGACTGGATCGACGTGCCGGCCATCATCGACGGCGCCAGCGCCATCTACGAATTTCCGCTGGTCGACCGCGACCCGCTGCCGCGCTGGACCCGCGGCCGCCTGACGCTGCTGGGCGACGCCGCCCATCCCATGTACCCGATCGGATCGAACGGCTCGGCGCAAGCCATCCTGGACGCGCGATGCCTGGCCGACTGGCTGGAGCGCGCCGCGCAAGGCCAGGTGCGCTCGACCGAGATCGCGCTGCTCGAATATGAAGCCGAACGCCTGCCCCGCACCGCCGGCATCGTGCTGCGCAACCGCCTGAACGGCCCCGAGCAGGTCATGCAGATGGCCCACGAGCGCGCGCCCGATGGCTACGCCGACATCGGCGCGGTGATCGCACGGCACGAGCTCGAGGCGATCTCGCTGCGCTACAAACAACTAGCGGGCTTCGACCCCGCCGCGCTCAAACGCGCCCAAGGAGCCGCACGATGACGCACGCCCCCGCCGCCGGCCCGCAGCCGGCCCCGACGCTCGAACTGGTCGCGACGCTGGTAGTGCAGGTCGGCCAGCCGCTGGACGTCGGCGACACGCCGCAGGGCCAGCGCCGCGTCATCCCGATACTGGGCGGCACCGTGCAGGGACCGCTGCTGCACGGCACGGTGCTGCCCGGCGGCGCCGATTTCCAGCTGGTGCGCTCGGCCACCCATACCGAGATCCAGGCGCGCTACGTCATCGAGACCGAGGTCGGCCAGCGCATCTACGTCGAGAACACCGGCATCCGGGTCGGCGCCGCGGTGGACATCACCAGGCTGCTGCGCGGCGAGCCGGTCGACCCCGCGCGCATCTACTTCCGCACCCATCCGCGGCTCGAGACCTCGGCGCCCGAACTGTCGTGGATCAACGAGCACCTGTTCGTCGGCACCGGCGCGCGCTATCCCGACCGGGTCGAGCTGCGTTTCTACAAAGTCGGCTGAGCCGCGTCCTTCGCGCCGCCGCCTCATCGCCTTACCGCCTTACCGCTCTACGCCTCATCACCCACGCCCGTCAGACCGCGCCCGAGCGCGGCATCCAAGAACCGAGGAGACCTTGCCATCATGTCCAAGATGCTGAACCGCCTGCTGGGCGGCCTGGTGCTGTGCCTGCCGCTGGCCGCGGCCGCGCAATTCCCCAACGCGCCGATCCGCCTGAACGTCGGCTTTCCGCCCGGCACCGGGCCCGACATCGTCGCGCGCACGCTGTCGCAGCACCTGGGCGCGCAGCTCGGCCAGAGCGTGGTGGTCGAGAACAAGGTCGGTGCCGGCGGCCAGATCGCCGCGCAGTCGGTCGCGCGCAGCCCGGCCGACGGCTACACGCTGCTGCTCGGCGAGGTCGGCTCGATCAGCATCTCGCCGGCCACCTACAGCCAGCTCAACTACGATCCGGCGCGCGATTTCGTGCCGATCTCGGAGGTGGTGCGCGCCGACTTCGTGCTGGTGGTGCCCGGCAAGGCCGAGCACCGCGACGTGGCGGCCTTCGTGACAGCCGGCAAGTCGGCCAGCGACCGCTACAACTTCGCCACCTTCGGCGCCGGCACGCCCGGGCATTTCGGCGCCGAACTGTTCGCGCGCGCAGCCGGCATGCAGATCGAGCCGATCCATTACCGTTCGACCGGCGACGCGGTCTCGGCGCTGGTCTCGGGTGGCGTGCAGGCCGCCTTCGTGACCACCGCGCTGGCCGCGCCGCAGGTCAAGGCCGGCGCGCTGCGCGCACTGGCCATCACCGGCGCGCAACGCTCGCCGGCCTTGCCGGACGTGCCGACCTTCGCCGAGGCGGGCCTGCAGCAGGTCGACTTCGGCGCCTGGTTCGCGCTGTTTGCGCCGGCCGGCACGCCCGATGCGGTGCTGGACACGCTGCAACGGCAGAGCGCGCAGGCGCTGCGCCAGCCGCAGGCCGCCGAGACCCTGCAGAACGCCGGCTTCGTGGTGGTGGGGTCGACCCGCCAGCAACTGGCCGAGCTGCTGGGCCAGGAGTCCAAGCGCTGGGCCGATATCGTCAAGGCGACCGGCTTCAAGGCCGACTGACGCGGCGCGCGGCCGGTGACACCAATAAAAAAGGCCGATCATCGATCGGCCTTTTTTCATCGCCACGCGACGCGGCCGGCGCGTCCAGGGGCTCAGACCAGCTGCGTCAGCCAGCCGTGACGGTCGGCGACCCGGCCGTACTGGATGTCGGTCAGCTCTTGCCGCAGCGACATGGTCAGTTGGCCGGCCGGCGCGTTTTCGTCGCCGCAGGTGAAGTCCGGGCCCTTGAGCGCGGCGATCGGCGTGATGACCGCAGCGGTGCCGCAGGCGAAGGCTTCGACGATGTCGCCGCTAGCCACGCCGTCGCGCCACTCTTGCGCGGTGACCTTGCGTTCGACCACCTGGTGGCCGCGATCGCGGGCCAGCTGGATGATGCTGGCGCGCGTCACGCCCTCGAGGATGCTGCCGCTCAGTTCGGGCGTCAGCAGCGTGCCGTCCTTCTGCACCAGGAAGACGTTCATGCCGCCGAGTTCTTCGAGGTACTTGTTCTCGAGCGGGTCGAGGAACAGCACCTGCGCGCAACCGTGGTCGTAGGCTTCTTTTTGCGGCAGCAGCGAGGCAGCGTAGTTGCCGCCGCACTTGGCGGCGCCGGTGCCGCCGCGGCCGGCGCGCGAGTATTCGGTCGACAGCCAGATCGACACCGGCGCGACGCCCTTGGCGAAGTACGGGCCCGCCGGGCTGGCGATCACGTAATAGGCCGCGCGCTGGGCCGAACGCACGCCCAGGAAGCTTTCGTTGGCGATCGTGAAGGGCCGCAGGTACAGGCTGGTTTCGGGCGCCGACGGCACCCAGTCGGCGTCGGCCGCGACCAGCTGCTTGACCGACTCGACGAACACGTCGGTGGGCAGCTCGGGCAGCGCCAGCCGGCGCGCCGAGCGCTGCATGCGCTGCGCGTTGGCCTCGGGGCGGAAGGTCCAGATCGAGCCATCGGCGTGGCGATAGGCCTTCAGGCCTTCGAAGATCTCTTGTGCGTAATGCAGCACCGAGGCAGCCGGATCCAGCATCAGCGGGCCGTAGGGGCGTACCTGCGCGTCGTGCCAACCCTTGTCGACGGTCCAGTCGATCGAGACCATGTGGTCGGTGAAATGTTTTCCGAAGCCCGGATTGGCCAGAATGGCCTCGCGATCGGCCTGCGCGCGCGCGGCCGTCGAACGGGTGGCTTGGAACTGCACGGAGGAGGCTTGGACCTTGTCTGTCAGGGTACTCATGGCGGTATCGGGATGTCGGGTTTTCCGGCGCATGGGCGCGCCGGTTTCCACAGCAGTCTACCTGATTGTGGACGCGGCCCGCCGTGCTTTCGAACG
>JAEZBO010000283.1 GCA_023427085.1 Pseudomonadota bacterium | reverse complement strand
GCGCAAGGCCATGCTGTCGTCGAGCCGGCGCACCACGTGTACGCCCGCACCGCTCAGCTCGGGCAGCCGCCGCGCGCGGGCGCCGGTGGCCAGCACGCAGTCGCGGTAGCGCACCACGGCGCCCGAGCGGCGCTGCAGTTGACGCGTGGCGACGTCGAGCCGCACGACCGGATCGTCGAGCTCGCAGAACACCGCGGCTTTGTCGTAGGCGGCCTGGGCCCGCAAGGCCATGCGTTGCGCGTCGGTGGCGCCGGCCAGCAGGCCCTTGGACAGCGGCGGCCGTTCGTAGGGCAGGTGCGGCTCGTCGCCGAGCAGCAGGATGGCGCCAGCCAGGCCGGCGCTGCGCAGCGCCCACGCACATTCGACGCCGGCATGGCCGGCGCCGACGATGGCGACCTCGACCTCGGTCGGTGCCGCGGCCGGGACGGCTGGTCGACGCTGGGCATCGCCATCGGGCGTGGCTGCCGCCACGGAAGAGGCCGAAGTCGCCAGGGCTTGCATCGCAACACTCCAACAATGCGGCGGCACGCCTGCTGCGCGTCGCCGGGACGATCGGTGGCCCGCGCCGCCGCCCGCCGGGGCAGGCCGCGGCGCACGGCGCCGACTCAGAAAAAGGTCGTCAGGGACTTGGACAGCAGCACGTTCTGGTCCAGCAGGACCTCGCGCGACAGCACCCGCCAGCCGTCGCCGTGGCGGCGCAGCACGTCGCGGCGCTTGCCGACGAACAGGCTGACCTCGCCCTGCAGGCGGTTCTGGTAGACCAGGAAGCGGCTGCGCACATGCGCGCGCTGGCCATCGGCGTGATCCTGCAGTCCCAGCACGCGCACGTTGCTGACCAGATGAGAAATCCGCGACGCGGGTTCCTCGGCCCAGTGCATGCCGGTCTTGATCTGCGCGACGCGCTGGCGCAAGGTCGTGATGTCCTCGTCGAACCACGCCGATTCGGCCGGTCCCGAATACTCGGAGACCGCGGCGTCGCGGCGCACGTTGCGTGCCAGCGGCATGCGGTAGTGGATCTGTTCATCCAGCAGCCCCAGCCACTGTTCGAACTCGCGATGGTCGATCAGGTCGGCTTCCATGTGCAGGAACTGCTGGATCTGCCACCAGGTCGCCATGTCGGCGGGCTGCAGCGCGGTGGCGGTTTCGGTGGCGCTGTCGGGACAGTGGGTGACGTCGTTCATGCGCGCCGCTCCAGCTGTGCCTGGCCGTCGTCGGGCATCAGCGCCGGCCACGGCAGGCCGTTCATGAACTGCGCCCAGCGGCGGTAGTAGATGCGGGCGTTCTCTTCGGTGTACTCGCCGTTCTCGACGCAGCCGCGCAGCTCGGGCACCGGGCGCGCATGGCCGGCGCCCATCTGGTAATTGAAGTAGAGCTGGCGCGACATATGGCCCTTGCTGGCCTCGGTCGCTCCGGTCCAGTTCTCCATGTCGTCCGACTCGGTCATGCCGCCCGGGCCGGAATAGCGCAGGAAATAATGGCGCGCCGCGTCCTTGACCGCGTCGGGCGCATCCTTGTCGACCAGGTACATGCGCCACATCTCCATCTCGGTCGCGCTGATCGGATGGAACACCGCCAGCGTGCGCGGCTGGCGGCCGTGGAAGGACATGTTCGGGAAGATCGTGCCGACGCTGGTCTGCACCCGCATGCGGTCGCCCAGCAGCCGTGTGCGGGTCTCGTGCAGCTGGCGGTAATAGGCCTCGACCTCGGGATAGTTGGCGTACAGCGGCGCGTACGGGGCTTCTTCGTAGAACGGCAGGCGGCCGATCAGGCCGTGGCCGAGATCCTTGAAGCCGATGGTGGTGCGGGTGGCGGCCGCATCGCGCCGGCCCTTGCCGCCGCTGGGGCCGATGCCGACGATGTCGACCGAGCGGTGGCTGATGTCGTGGTACAGGTCGCCGATGAAGTTCTCGGGCGCGAATTTCCAGTTGCAGCTGACGCGCCATTTCTGCACGCCGCCGATCACCTCCGACTCGCCTTCGCCGCCGTCGCGGTGGCGCAAGGCCGCGTCCAGGTACCAGCGCATGTCGCCCAGGTAATCCAGAAACGGCGGCGCCTGCGGGTCCCAGGTGGCCCAGATGGTGCCCATGAAGTTGTAGACCTGCGCCACCGCCTTCAGGCCCCACTGCGACTTGTCGAGCTCGCCCTTGTAATGGGTGGCGTGGCCGGGCACGCCGACCAGCTCGCCGGGCCGCTGCGCCAGCTTGCCGTCGGTCGAGAAGCTCCAGCCGTGGTACGGACAGGTGAAGGTGCGATTGTTGCCGTGGTCGTAGCGGCACAGCTTCATGCCGCGGTGCGTACAGCTGTTGAGCAGCACCTGGATGCGGCCCTGGCGGTCGCGCGTCAGGATCACCGATTCGCTGCCCATGCGCGAGACGAAATAATCGTCGGGCTTGGGCACCAGGCTTTCGTGGCCGACGAACAGCCACGCGCGCGAGAACACCTGCTGCATCTCCTGTTTGTATATCTCGTCGTCCACGAAGATGGAGCGACTGACCAGGCCGGCGTCGGCCTGGACCAGCGTGTCGATATCAGGGTGCAGCATGGGTGCTACCTCGCGTTCGTGATGGGCGGGGAGGCCGTCCCGCCGGGCCGGTGTTCAGTGTCTGCCTGACTCCTGGGCGCTGCGCAGACGGGCTTCGGTGTTCTCGACATGGGCCCGCGCGTGCTGGCGCGCCAGCCGCGGCTCGCCGGCGGCGATGGCCTCGAAGATCTTTTCGTGTTCCTGCTGGGCCACCGCGCCGCGGCCGGCGTGCTTGGCCGAGCGCGAACGCGAGACGTACAGATTGCGTTTGAGCAGCACTGCCAGAAACTCGAAGAACGACAGATAGTGTTCGTTGCGCGTAGCCCGCGCGATGCAGCGATGGAATTGCATGTCGGCCTCGACGCCGGCCATCACGTCGCCGCTGGCGATGGCCTGCGCCATGTCGTCGAGCGCCTGGCGCATGGCCTGGATATCGTGCTCGTCGCGGCGCTGCGCGGCTAGCGTGGTGGCCTCGATCTCGAAGCCGCGGCGCAGCTCGACGATGCGCAGCACCTGCTCGGCATCGCCTTCGTCGGCCGCGTGCATGCGCAGCACCGACGGCCGGCTCGTCAGCATCACGGTCAGGCCGCGGCCCTGCTTGCTTTGCACGAAGCCGTCGGCCTTGAGCCGCGATACCGCTTCGCGCAGCACCGTGCGCGACACGCCGAGCCGGCTGGCGATCACCTGCTCGGGCGGCAGCACTTCGCCGATCTGGTACTGGCCGCTGGTGATCTCGTCGATCAGCATCTCGGCGATCCGGCCAGTCAGGTTGGGCTCGGACCGCGTGGTGCTGGTCGTGTGTTTCTTGAGCAGGGCTAGGGACGCGGAGGAAGGCATGGGGCTCGATCTACTTGGCTAAGATAAATCCGATAATACGATAAACGTATCGCCCGCAAATTCACTCGGCGTACTCAGGGAATAAGCATATGAGTACGATAATAGTACAAACGATTTCTGAGGGAACTAGGGATTACGCGCAGGGGTCCCTGGCCGGCGTGCCGCCCCGCATTCGCCGACGGCGCTTGAGTTTTTGCGCCGCGCTGGGTAGCGTGCCGGCTTGTTCCCGATCGGTGCCGTCCCATGACCCACGCTTCGACCCTGACCGTCCAGCCGCTCTCGGCGCAGGCCTTCCAGCCCTATGGCTGGATGCTCGGCAAGCCCTATCCCGGCGAGGCGCCGGACGTGGCGTTCAGCAACCCGGCCACCGACTTCTGGCGCGAGCACCTGTTCGACAGCGGCACGGGCGGACAGCCGGAGATCCTGTGGGTTCATTACCGCAACGACGGCCCGGTGACGCATCTGGAAGTCCATCATCTGACCCAGCAGGCCATCGTACCGCTGACCGGCCCCTTGATCCACGTGGTCGCCGCCAGCGGGCCGGACGGCCAGCCGGACCTGCGCAGCCTGGCGGCGTTCCGGGTGCCGCCCGGGCAGGGCCTGTGCATGCGGCCGGGCTGCTGGCACGCCAGCCGCGTGCCGGCCGGCGAGGTGGCCTGTCTGATGCTGACGCGCCGCTCGACCACCGAAGACCTGGTGCCGCACATGCGCGACGGCGCGCCCGCGCGCGAAAGCGCCATCGTGCCGGTGACGCCCCTGGCTTGGCGCTGAGCCGGCGAACAAGCCCGTGGCAATAAGGTAATCGCGAATCGGCAGTTCGCCGCGGCGGCTCGCGCCGTTCTAATGGAACGACAGACAGGCCCGGCCGGCGATGTTTTTGCCGCCTGGGCGCCTGCCGCCTTGTCGAGCCGATGGAACCCATGACCCAGCCCCTCAACGTCGTCGCCCTGTCGGGCAGCACCTTCCTGCCGTCCCGCACCCTGGTGCTGGCCCAAGCGCTGATCGACGGCTTCGCCGATCACCTGCAGATCGACAGCCACCTGATCCACCTGGGCGACATCGCCCGCATCAGCGGCGCCGCGCAGTCGCGCCGCGAGCTGACGCCCGAGGTCGAGGCGCAGTTGCAGGCCATCGAAGCGGCCGAACTGCTGATCGTCGCGTCGCCGGTCTATCGCGGCGCGATCCCGGGCCAGCTCAAGCACGTGCTCGACCTGGTCGGCCAGGACGCGTTGATCGACACGCCGGTGTTGCTGGCCGCCTCGGGCGGCAGCGACCGGCACGCGCTGGTGATCGATCATCAGCTGCGGCCGCTGTTCAGCTTCTTCCAGAGCCTGACGCTGCCGATCGGCGTGTACGCGACCGACGCCAATTTCAAGGATTACCGGATCGACTCGGTCGTCCTTCAAGACCGCATCGACCTGGCCGTCAGCCGCGCGCTGCCGTTCTTCCAGGCCCATCGCCGCGCGCCGCAGGCCCGGCCCGCCCGCATCGCCGCCTGATTCTCCGTGCCGCCGTGCTGGTCCGCCCCGCTGCCGGGGCGGACCTTTTTTCGTTTCGTGACTGGATTGCAGCGGGACTGTGCTGTAAAAAAGGTGCGGCCTCGCGGTCGCCGCGCCGGGGGCCTAGCCAGCTTTCCTCTCGCTCAAAGGAACCCCCTCATGCCCCTCACCTTGCCTGGTCGCGCCTTGCGGCCGCAACTGGCCGCGCTGGCCGCGGCCCTGGCGTTCACGCTGGCCGTACCGGCCTGGGCCCAGGATGCCCCGCCCGCCGAGTCTTTCGCGCCCGAAGTCGGACAGGAAGGCAAGGACGTCATCTGGGTGCCGACGCCGCAGTCGCTGGTCGACAAGATGCTCGACCTGGCCAAGGTCACGCCCAAGGATCGCCTGATGGACCTGGGATCGGGCGACGGCCGCACCGTCATCACGGCGGCCCGCCGCGGACTGACCGCGCAGGGCATCGAATACAACCCCAAGATGGTCGAGCTGGCGCGCCGCAATGCCGCCAACGCCGGCGTGGCCGAGCGCGCCACGTTCAAGCAGGCCGACCTGTTCGAGACCGACCTGTCGCAGGCCGACGTCATCACGATGTTCCTGCTGCCGACCATCAACGAAGAACTGCGGCCCAAGATCCTCGATCTGCCGGCCGGTACCCGCGTGGTCTCCAACACCTTCCCGATGGGCGACTGGAAACCCGACGTCTCGGAAGACGTCAGCGACGATTGCCAGACCTATTGCACCGCGCTGTTGTGGATCGTGCCGGCCAAGGTCGACGGCAGCTGGCAGCTCGACGGCCAGCGCCTGGACCTGAGCCAGCAGTACCAGGAGATCACCGGCACGCTGGGCTCGGCGCAGATCAGCGATGGCCGTCTCGATGGCAAGCGGATCCGCTTCACCGCCAATGGCCGCCAATACAGCGGGCAGGTCGACGGCGACAACATCCGTGGCGAAGGCTGGAGCGCCAAGCGTTCCTGACCCGCCGTCCCGCTGTGCCCCGGCCCCGGCGTCGCCGGGGCGACCCGTTTCCTGGAGCCTCGCCATGTCCGACAAAGACGCGCAGTTCGATAGCCTGCTTCCGCCGCTGACCCTGAATCGCCGGGGTTTCCTCGCCACCTCGCTGGCCACCGGCTTTGCCGCCGCCGCCGGTCCGGTGATGGCGCAGACCGCCATCCGGACCAGCGACCAGGGCCTGACGGCCGGCGAGGTGGCCATCCCGGTGTCGGGCGGCGAGCTGGCCGCCTATCGCGCCGCGCCGGCCGGCGGCGGCAAGCCGCCGGTGATCCTGGTGATCCAGGAAATCTTCGGCGTCCACGAATACATCAAGGACGTCTGCCGGCGGCTGGCGCAGCAGGGCTACATGGCGATCGCCCCCGAGCTGTTCGCGCGCCAGGGCGACCCGTCGCAGATCAAGGAAGTCGCGCAACTGCTATCGCAGATCGTCAGCAAGGTGCCCGACGCGCAGGTCTATGCCGACCTCGACGCCACCGTGCAATGGGCCGGCAAGCAGGGCGGCGACATCGAGCGCCTGGGCATCACCGGCTTTTGCTGGGGCGGCCGCATCACGTGGCTGTACGCGGCGCACAATCCGGCGGTCAAGGCCGGCGTGGCCTGGTATGGCCGGCTGGTCGGCGAGCCCAATGCGCTGCAGCCGCAGCATCCGGTCGACGTCGCCGGCAAGCTCGCCGCGCCGGTGCTGGGCCTGTACGGCGAGGCCGACAGCGGCATTCCGCTGGCCTCGATCGAGACGATGAAACAGGCGCTGGCGCAAGGCTCGGCGGCCGCCCAGCGATCCGAGTTCGTCGTCTATCCGCAGGCGCCGCATGCCTTCCATGCCGACTACCGGCCCAGCTATCGCAAGGAACCGGCCGAAGACGGCAGCCAGCGCATGCTGGCCTGGTTCGCGCAGCATCTGGGCAAGCCTCGCTGACTCTCGTCGTCGTGGCAGCTTAAAGGAACTTGAACGCGGTGCGTGGGTCTGATCCGGGCTCGGGCGCCGCGGTCGCGGCGCCGGCCTCGCCGCTTATCCCGCCCTCGGGTGCGGCGCGCCGCGCGCGAGGCACTTCAGACCTTTCCATTCCGCAGGAAGCTAACGCATGACCTCGACCTCTCTCCAAGTTTCGATCCCCGGCCGTACGCAATCGGTGCTGCGCGTCGGCGCGTTGGCGCTGGCGCTGGCCTTTCCGCTGCTCGGCCAGGCGCAGGGCAGTGCCGCGGCACCGGCCGCTGCCGCGCCGGCCGCCAATGCGCCCGCCACCGAGTACGTGCCTAACGTCGGCCAGTCCGGCAAGGACGTGGTGTGGGTGCCGACGCCGCAGACCGTCGTCGACAAGATGCTCGAACTGGCCAAGATCACGCCGCAAGACCGCCTGATGGACCTGGGCTCGGGCGACGGCCGCACCGTCATCACCGCCGCGCAGCGCGGCCTGACCGCCAAGGGCATCGAATACAACCCCGAGATGGCCGAGCTGGCGCGCCGCAACGCCGCCAAGGCCGGCGTCAGCGAGCGGGCCACCTTCGAGACCGCCGACCTGTTCAAGACCGACCTGTCGCAGGCCGATGTGATCACGATGTTCCTGCTGCCCAGCATCAACGAGAAGCTGCGCCCCACCATCCTCGATCTCGAGCCGGGCACCCGCATCGTCTCCAACACCTTCCGCATGGGCGACTGGGCGCCCGACGTGTCCGAGACCGTCACGCAGGATTGCTCGAACTATTGCACCGCGCTGCTGTGGATCGTGCCGGCCAAGGTCGGCGGCAAGTGGATGCTCGATGGCCAGACGCTCGAGCTGCAGCAGAGCTACCAGCAACTGAGCGGTCGCCTGGGTGACAAGCCGATTAGCGATGCCCGCGTGGACGGCAAGCGCATCCGCTTCACGGTCGACGGCGCCCAGTACGAAGGCGAGGTCGATGGCAAGCGCATGGCCGGCAAGAACGGTTCGGCCAGCTGGAGTGCGCGCCGCGGCTGACACCGTGGCGGCAGGGCGGGCGGCGCGCCACAGCGCGGCCCGCCGTCGTCATCGCCGCGGGGCATGACAAGGGCGGCTAGCGCCCCTGCAATGAAAACCGCGCCAGCTCGCCGTCGTAGGGCTTGGGCGGCGGCGCGGCGTAGTCGCCGTGCTTGGACGTGTGCAAGCCCAGCGCGACCAGCGACTCGGCCAGCTTGACGCCGGCGCTCACGCCCTCGACCACCGGCACCCCCAGCGTGCGCGACAGATGCGCGCACAGGTCGGCCATGCCGGCGCAACCCAGCACGATCACGTCGCTGCCATCCTCGCGCAACGCGCGCTGGCACTCGGCCTCGATCAGCCGCAGCGCGTCCGAGCCGGCCTCCTCGAGCGCCAGCACCGGCAGCTCGCAGGCCCTGACGTTGCGGCAGTGGCGCGCCATCCCGTACCGTCGCGCCAGGTGCCAGGCCTGGCCGCAGGTGCGTCCCAAGGTCGTCACCACCGTGAAGCCGGTGCCCAGCAGGCTGGCGCAGTGCATGGCCGCCTCGGCGATGCCGATCACCGGGCCGCGCGCCAGCTCGCGCGCGGCATCCAGGCCCGGGTCGCCGAAGCAGGCGATCAAGTAGGCGTCGCAGCCCTGCGCCTGGCCGCTGGCGATCTCGTCGAGCAGGCCGGGCACCGCCAGCGCTTCGTCGTAATGGCTTTCGATCGACACCGGGCCCATCGCCGGGCTGGCGGCGAGCAGTTCGGTGCCGGGCGCGGCCACCTGCCGCGCGCAGGCCAGCATCTTGCGGGTCATGCTCTGCGTGGTGTTGGGGTTGATCAGCTTGATCTTCATGGCAGCTCGGGGCGAGGTTGCGTGGTTTGCCAGTGGCGGGCGATGTCGATGCGGCGGGCCACCCAGACTTGCGGATGGCTGCCGATGTAATCCAGAAAGCGTTGCAGCCCGGCCAGCCGGCCCGGCCGGCCCAGCAGCCGGCAATGCATGCCGATCGACATCAAACGCGGCGTCTCGCTGCCTTCGGCATACAGCACGTCGAAGCTGTCGCGCAGGTATTCGAAGAAATGGCCGCCGGTATTGAAGCCTTGCGGCGTCGCAAAACGCATGTCGTTGGCGTCCAGCGTGTAGGGCACCACCAGCCGCGCCGAGCGGCTGCCGTCCAGGCCCTGCACCGGCATCCAGAACGGCAGGTCATCACCGTAGTAATCGCTGTCGTATTCGATCAGCGGCTGTTCGGCCAGCAGCGCGCGGGTATGCGGGCTGTCGCGGCCGGTGTACCAGCCGCGCGGCCAAGCGCCGTCGGTCAGGCGCGCGATGCTGTCGATGCCGCGTTGCATGTGCGCGCGCTCGGTCTGTACTGGCACGTCCTGGTAGTGGATCCAGCGCCAGCCGTGGCAGGCGATCTCGTGGCCCAGTTCGACGCAGGCGCGCGCCACGTCGGGGTGGCGTTCGAGCGCCATGCCGACCCCGAACACCGTCAACGGCAGGCCGCGGCGTTCGAACTCGCGCAGGATGCGCCAGACGCCCACGCGCGAGCCGTATTCGTAGATCGATTCCATGCTCAGGTGGCGCGCCGGGTACGACTCGGCGCCGACGATCTCGGACAGGAAACGCTCCGAGCCGGCATCGCCGTGCAACACGCTGTTCTCGCCGCCTTCTTCGTAGTTCAGCACGAACTGCACGGCGATGCGTGCGCCGCCGGGCCACTGCGCCTGCGGCGGGCGGCGGCCGTAGCCGATCAGGTCACGCGGGTAATCCGGGGCTGCGGGCTGGGACATGGCGGATGCGGGAAGTGGCGCCGCCGCGCGCGGATCGCGTCGGCAGGCAGCGGACATTAAACAAAAATTGCATACAAGACGTCAACGCTGATGGCGTCGTCCAACTGCCTGCCGGCGCGGCCATGGCGCTTCGCAACCTGTTGCACCTGCTTGCCTTGGCGTACCCATGCCGCGGCGGCGCTTGATTAATCTGGTCCGCATTGCGCCCATTGGCGCGACGAATACGGAGTTCGCATGGCGAAGGTATTGGTTCTTTATTATTCCTCGTATGGCCACGTCGAAAAGATGGCGGCCGCGGTCGCCGATGGCGCGCGCAAGGCCGGCGCGCAGGTCGACATCCGCCGGGTGCCCGAGACCGTGCCCGAGGACATCGCCCGCAAGTCGCATTACCGGCTCGACCAGGCCGCGCCGCTGGCGCGCGTGGACGAACTCGAACACTACGATGCCATCGTGATCGGCGCCGGCACCCGTTATGGCCGCCTGCCTTCGCAGATGGCGGCCTTCCTGGACCAGACCGGCGGGCTGTGGGCGCGCGGCGCGCTCAACGGCAAGGTCGGCGCGGCCTTCACGTCCAGCGCGACGCAGCATGGCGGCCAGGAGACCACGCTGTTCTCGCTGATCACCAACATGCTGCACCTGGGCCTTGTGATCGTCGGCCTGCCGTACAGCTTCCAGGGCCAGATGAAGATCGACGAGGTCACCGGCGGTTCGCCCTACGGCGCGACCACCATCGCCGGCGGCGACGGCGCGCGCCAGCCCAGCGCCAACGAGCTGGACGGCGCGCGTTTCCAGGGCGAGCTGGTCGCCCGCACGGCCGCCAAGCTGTTCGACTGATCCGCCCGCGCGGCCTGGATGCCGCGACGGCCGGCGGCGGCGCCCGCGCCGTGATAACTTGCGCGATACGCGCCGCCGCCGCGGCGGCCGGTGCGCCGATCGGATGTCACGGAAGACGAGCAGCATGAACAACAAAGCCAGGTGGGGGGCCGTCGCGGTCGTCGCCATGTGTTTGGCCGCGGCTGTCGCGTGGTGGGCCACGCTGCGCGCCGGCGCCGACGACGGCGCGCTGACGCTGTACGGCAACGTCGACGTGCGGCAGGTGTCGCTGGCCTTCAACGGCACCGAACGGGTGCTCGCCATGGACGTCGAAGAGGGCGACCGGGTGCGGGCCGGGCAGGTCATCGCCCGGCTCGATACCCGCACGCTGGCGCTGCGGATCGACCAGGCGCGCGCGCAGATCGCCGCGCAGCAGCAGGCCGTCAATCGGCTCGAGGCCGGCAGCCGTCCCGAGGAAAAAGCGCAGGCCGCGGCCCAGGTCGCGGCGGCGCGCGCCGCGGCCGCCCTGGCCCGGCCGCCGCTCGCTCGCCTGCAGGCCGTGCGCC
>JAEZBO010000276.1 GCA_023427085.1 Pseudomonadota bacterium | reverse complement strand
AAGCCGGCCACCGCGAGGCCAGCCCCGCCGGCCCGCAACGCAACGGCGACGGCCGCCCCGCCGGCCGCTTCGGCGCCGCTGGTGCAGCCCCTGAGCGACCTGGCCACCGCGTCGGCCGTGTCGGCCGCCAACGCCGCACTGGCTCGCGCCATCGCGCGGCGCTCGTGAACGCGGCGCGCCCTGCACCATGACGACGCTGCCCGCGCGCCGCTCGCTGGCCGACCTGATCGCCCAGCGCAAGGCCGAGCACGAGCGCCAGCAACGCACGCACAGCCGCGCACGGCGCAGCAACCGCTATCAGCGCTGGCACGTGCCGGACACGCCCGAGCGCGAGCCGGAAAACTGGCTGATGACCTATCTGGACCTGATCACGCTGCTGCTGGCCCTGCTGGTGGTGATGCTGGCCTTCACGCGCCTGAACGACGACGGCCTATCCATGCAGCCGGCCGCCGAGCGCGCCGAGCCTGCGCTGGCGGCCGGTTTGAGGCTGGACAGCTTACCGGCCGCGCCGTTGCTGGCGCTGCCTGAGGATATGCCGCAGATCCCGGCCAGTTGGGCCTGGGCTGACGCAGGGCAAGCGGATGCGCCGCCACCTGGGGCTGCCGGCATGAACGCGGCGGATGCCGTGCCGGCGCCGACGCCGGCAGTCGCTGACGCGACAGCGTCCATGGCAGTTGATGGCCCGGCCATCATCGCGGCCACGGCGGGGATCGTCTCGCCGTCGGGTCCGAGCGAGCCGGACATGGCCGTCGAGGCAACATTGACGTCGGTGGCAGCGTCGACACCCGAAGCCCCCGTGCCCACCGCGCCACCGCCGACCGCGGAAGAACTCGGCCTGACCGAGCTGGGCGATGCCGTCGACGTCATCATCAACAGCCAATCGGTCAGCTTCCGCATCAGCAATGAACTGCTGTTCCCGTCCGGCCAGGCGCTGCTGAGCCCGTCAGGCCTGGAGATCATCCGCAAGCTGGCGCAGGTCATCAACCGCAGTCCGCACCCGGTGTCGGTCGAGGGCCACAGCGACCCGGTGCCGATTCAGACCCGGCAGTTCCCGTCCAACTGGGAACTGTCCAGCGGGCGCGCCGCCGCGGTGCTGCGCGAACTGGTGCGCGACGGCGTGGCCGCCGAACGGCTGCGTGCGGTGGGCTACGCCGACACCCGGCCGCTACTGGGCAACGACAGCGCGCAAGGGCGCGCCGCCAACCGGCGGGTCGAGCTCATCATGCGCATCGCCGCCGATGCCGCGAGCCCGGACGCCGGCAACTGACCGGGTCAGTTGTGCTGGATGGCGCGCAGCGCCTGCTCGCCGGCCAGCCGGGCCTCGGCTTCGCTGGCGTACTGACTGGTCGAGCGCTCCTGGCGCGGCATGGTGCCGATGTCATGCTCGACGATATTGATCAGCCATTCGAACTGGCCGTTGGCGGTCGGTTCGATGGACAGCGTGGCACGCGATTTGTCAGCCATGAAAGTCTCCTGGATTATGAGCCCCGCCGCTGACGCGGCAGGCTCGGGTGCATCGACGACCCATGCTAGCAGCGCCCCCGCCGCCCCGTGTTACCGAGGCTGACGAGGTTTGACGAGCGCGCAGCGCCGCCGCGGCCGGCCAGCGGCCAGACGCTACGTCTGGTCACGACAGCAGGATGTCGCGCAGGTCGTGCAGCATGGCCGCGAAGTCGGGCCCTGCCCCGGCCAGCACGTCGCGCCGCGCCAATTCGCCGAAGGACAGGTCGGTCAGCGCCTCGATCGCGGCTACCGGCCGCTGCTGGTTCTCGAAGTCGCCGAATACGAAGGCCGGCCGCAGTCCGGTGATCGCGCGCGCCTGCGACGACAGATAGGCCGAGGCGGCCACCTGTCCGCTGCGGTCATGCACGAACGCGACGATCTTCCAGAACAGCACCGGCACCTGCACACCGTGGATCAGCGGATCGTCGGCGGCGAACACCGGCCCGGTGTAGACGCTGACCCGCATGTGGTCGGCATGGGCGTTTTCGAGAATGTAGTCCTCGATGCCGCCCCACAGGACGCCATTGAATCCCTGCACTTGCGGCGCGGCGTTGGTCGCGTGGAAGGTATCGGCGTCGGCCTGCCTAGCGGTCTTCTTGCTGCCCCAGTTCGGGTCCTGCCGGCGCGTCAGGTGGCCGCGGCTGAAATAACCCTTCTGCTCGGCGCCATAGACCTCGCGCAGGATCTGGTAGCGGCTATCGATGCGCGGATCGATCTTCCAGATATTGGTGCGCGGCACCGATTGCGCCTGGGCGCCATCGATATTGCAGGCGCTGTACAGCGGCAGGCGCCGCGAGGTCGACACGGCGGTCGAAAAGTGGGTGTAGCGCAGCTCGTGCGTGCGTTTGCCCTGCCAGACATGGGTCGCCGCGTCGCGGGCCCAGGCCTTGCCCAGCTTGGGCAGCGGCAACGCCACCGCCGGATCGACGAACAGCGGATCGTAGCCCTGCCTATCGTCATAGCTGGCTAGCGGGTCGGCGGTGGCGCGCACCCGTTTGCGCGTCAGCGTCGGCGCATCGGGCTGGAACTGATAGCGGGGTGTGGATTTGGCGGGCTTGGCCATGATGGCGATGTCCTTTCTGCGGTCGACGTGATCGGCCGGACCGCCGAGGCGGCGCCGGAATCGAGCAGAAATAACAAGCCTGTGTGACTGTCATGTCGGTGGCATGGCGCAAAAGCGCAACAGTCTGCGACGCGGCGGGCCACTGGCGTGGCTGTATAGGCCAGAGCCGCTCACCCGACACGGGCCGCAACCTGCCAAAAAACGCAGGGATCAGCCGCGCCGGAAAGCCGCGGCGCACTGATCGTGAAGGCAGGAGGGAGTCAGGCCGGCTGGCGCAGGCGTTTGTGCGGCGGCTGCACCGCCACCTTGCGGGCGGGCGACAGCGACCACTGGCGCAGGCGTTTGACGACCTTGGCAATCTCGGACTCGGGTCCGTCGACCAGCAAGGTGCCGGGCATCTGGTCGATGACCTTGGCCTGCTTGAGCGATGCCAGGGACGACAACAGGCTCCGTTCCTCTTGTTGGGACGGGTCGTTGGCGCCTTGATAACAAATGACAAATCGGCTCATGGTCGTTCCATCCTACACCAAAAGGCCAGCCCCCTCAAAGTCTTCGCCGAAGCCCAGCGGCCGGGCGGCGTCGAGCGCCAGCTTGAAGATCGCGTCGGAGCGGTGCTGGTTGCGCGCCGCCCCCAGCAGCTTGCCGTCGCGGGCCAGCAGGCGCGCCAGGCTGCCGGTCATGGCCGGGCACGCCATCGACGTGCCGTCCATGACGGCGTAGCCGCCCGGCACGGTCGAGACGATGCCCACGCCCGGCCCGGTCAACTTGACCTCGCAGCCGACGTTGCTGAAGTCGGCGATGAAATCCTTGGGGTCGGTGCCGTGGGGCTTGGCGATCGTCAGGGTTTGACCGGCCGACGCCGGGAAAGTGCCGCGCCGGCCGCAGGCGCTGACCGCCAGCACCTGGCTGTAGCGCCCCGGATATCCGACCGGCGCGCGGTAGTCGTTCCCGGTCGCGGCCACGCAGACCACGCCCATCGCGCGGGCGCGCTGGATCTCGCGCCAGACTTCCGGCACCTCTTCGGCACCGCCCAGCGACAGGTTGATGAGGTCGCAGCCATCGTCGACCGCCTGGCGGATCGCCTTGGCGACGTTGAACGAGGTCGCGGTGCCCTCTCCCTTGCCGAACACGCGGTAGGCGTGCAGCTCGGCGGCCGGCGCCACGCCGCGCATGCCCTGCCCCGGCTTGCCGCGGCCGGCGATGATGCCGGCCACGTGCGTGCCATGGCCGACCTCGTCGTCGGCATCGTTGGCCGGCTCGCCACGCACGACGTTGCGGGCCCGCTTGAGCCGCAGGTCGGGGTGGCGCGACACGCCGGTGTCGACCACGCCGACCTTGACGCCGGCACCGTCGCCGTCGCCACCGTGCAGGCCGTAGTGCGCCATCGCGCCAGGCTCGGCCAGGTCGATCGGATGGCACCGCAGCGTCGGCGTGCCGTCGTCGAGCTTGACGCGCTTGATGAAGCCGGGCCAATGGCCCGCCGGCGGCACCGCCTCGATCACCTCGAGCGTCGGCAGACCGAAGGGCAGCGACAGCCGCGCAATGCCCTTGGCGTTGGTGACGCCGGCGGCGCCGACCCGTTGCTCGCGGTCGATGAAACCGACCACGTCCACGCCCGCCATCGGCTGATCCGTCGCGGCGTCGAGCACCAGGACCTCGACATTGCGTTTTTTCTGATTGGCGGGTCCGAGCACCGGCAGCACGCGGGTGCGCCGGTACCACAGCGGCGCCAGCTCGATGACCGGCACGATGCGCAGGCCCGGGTGTTCGCGCTGCAGGGCGAGCCGCTGCGCGCCGCTCAGCGAGACCAGCACGGTGTCGGCCGGCGCGACCCGGTCGAGGATGTGCAGAACCGCGCCGGCGGCTTGCAGCGCCGTCGGCGCGCCACGGGTACCGCGGCGCGGCGCGACCTGGCGGCCGGCCAGGCGCAGGAACGACAGGCTTTCACTGGGTTCGTCGCGGTTCCAGACGTTGATGCTGGGCAACAGCACGAACAGGGTTTGCTGCCGGGAAGCTGTGTCGGTCACGGAACGGGCCTTTGCGCGGCGCGGCGCCTCAGAGGGTTCGGGTACCCATCGATTATGGCCGCGCCCGCCGCGCGTTCGGTCGGCTGGCCGGCGCGATAACGTAACGATAGTTAAACGACGCGCGCCGGCCGGATGGCGCGCCCTGACCGCTGGCGCAACCGCGCACTGCGGCCGCCGCGTCGGCGCGGGCCGGTGCGCGCCGGCCGGTTCTTGCAAACACTATGACGCGGCGGCGACGGCGAAACCTTCGACCTGCCGGCTCCATAGCCGCGCATAGGCGCCCTGCTGCGCCAGCAGCTGCGCGTGCGTGCCGGTCTCGATCACCCGGCCGCGCTCCATGTAGAGAATGCGGTCCATGCTGGCGACCGTCGACAGGCGATGCGCGATCGCCAGCACGGTGCGGCCTTGCATCAGCTGAGCCAGCGCCTGCTGGATCAGCGCCTCGGCCTCGCTGTCGAGCGCCGAGGTGGCCTCGTCGAGCAGCAGGATCGGCGCATCCTTGAGGATCGCGCGCGCGATCGCAAGCCGCTGGCGTTCGCCGCCCGAGAGCTTGACGCCGCGCTCACCGACCCGCGACTCGTAGCCCTCGGCGGTCTGCATGATGAAGTCGTGGCACTGCGCCGCGCGCGCCGCCGCGATCACCTCGGCGCGGCTGGCGCCGGGCCGGCCGTAGCGGATGTTCTCGAGGATGCTGCGGTTGAGCATCTCGGCGCTCTGCGTCACCTCGGCGACCGCCAGCGCCAGGCTGGCGCGGCTGACCTGCGAGACACGCTGGCCGTCGATCAGCACGTCGCCGGCCTGCACGTCGTAGCGGCGCGTGAGGATCTTGAGCAGCGAGCTCTTGCCCGAACCGGACGGCCCGACCAGCGCCACGCGTTCGCCGGCGGCGATGTCCAGGCTGAAATCGGCGAACAGCGGCCGCTCGATCGAATAGCCGAAGCGCACGTGCTGGAACGAGATCGCGCCCGGTCCGGCCGCCAGCCGCGCGCCGCTCGGCGGCTCGCGCACCGTGTGCGGCTGCGCCACCGCGGCCAGCGCCTCGCTGACATCGCCGACCTGGGCGAAGAAATTGAGCAGGATGTCGCCCAGCCGCGTGATCGACATGGCCAGCTGCACGCCCACCGTCAGCAGCGTCGCCACGGCGCCCACGCTGAGCGTGCCGGCGCTGGCGCGCGACAGCGCGGACCACACCAGCCACCCCATGAACGCGAAGGTCAGCACCAGCTGCACCACCCGCATCGCGCTGATGGCGATGCGCGCCAGCTTGCCGTAGTGGCGCTCCTGCGCCAGCAGGCCGCCCAGATATTCGGTCTCGCGCGCGGCCGCGCCGTGGCTTTGCACCACGTCGACCGCGCCGACCGCGTCGGCCAGGTGGCCGGTGGCTTCGGAGCGCGAGCGCGACAGCCCGCGGTTGATGCGCAGGATGCGGCGCGCCATCAATATCGTCAGCGCCAGGAACAGCAGCGCGAAGCCGGCGTAGTACAGCGCGAAGTCCGGCACCACCAGGCCGATCAGTACGCCGGCCACCAGCAGCGAGACCGCCACGTCGCCGATCTCGAGCACGAAGATCTCGATGAGGTTGACCGACAGCAGGCCGGTGCTGCGGATGCGCTGCGTCAGCGCGCCGGTGTAGGTGTTCTGGAAATAGGCCGAGGACTGGCCGATCACGTGGCCGAACAGCGTGCGGTTGACGTCCGCCACCAACCGCGGGTTGGTGTAGGCATTGGCGAAGGTGTAGAGCCGCGCCAGCAGCGGGCCGCCGCACCAGCAGGCCAGCAGCAGCACGAACAGCCCGGTCATCTGCGTGACCGGCTGGCCGGCCTGCACCACCTGCGTCAGCGTGTCGATGATGCGGCCGATGACCCAGGCCGTGCCGACGCTGACGCTGCTGGACAGCACCGTGATGAGCAGGAGCAGCAGCACGTTCCACGGCGCGAAGGTGCGTGCGACCCACCACGAAAAACGCAGCGGCGTGGCCGGAAACGGCAGCGCCGCCGCCTCGACGGACGGCGGGACCCGATCGGGCGTGACGGACGGCGGCGTGGCATCGGACATCGGCGAATCCCCAAGGTGCGAGCCCTTACGGTAGCGCGCTTTGCCGCGGCCCGCCGGCGCCGACTTGAGCCCCGTCGCCGCGATGGCCTACAATGGCGGCCTACCTGAAGGGTAGCTGAATCTCAGCATCTGCTGATTGGAAAGGACGCCATGTCGAACGACGCCCTGATCCAATTGGGGATCGTCTCAGTCTTTCTGAACACCTCCCAAACGGACACGAACCCGGCCCACACCGGGATTCCATCTCGATCGCGCAGCCGCTGCGCCGCCGCCCACCGCCTGCCCGCCTCGGGCAATCCGCTGCTGGGCCATCCCTTCGTGGCCGTGCGCCCCGCCCAGGCCGCCGCCGCCAGCGGCGCCACCCGGCGCAGCCGAACACCCCGCTGAATTCCAGGCCCGCCAGCGGGCCTGCGCACGCCGGCGACGTCCTCTTGCGGCCGCCGCGGGCGCCCGTGCCGCGCGCTCGACCGCGGATCCCCCTTTTTTTGTGTTGCCGTGACCGTGATCCAGACCCCCTATTACCTCATCGACAAATCCCGCCTGCTGGCGAACATGCAGTGCATGGCGCGCGTGCGCCGTGACAGCGGCGCCAGGCTGCTGCTGGCGCTCAAGTGTTTCGCCACTTGGTCGGTGTTCGACCTGATGCGCGAATACATGGACGGCACCACCTCGTCGTCGCTGTACGAAGTGCGGCTGGGCCGCGAGAAGTTCGGCGGCGAGACCCATGCCTACAGCGTGGCCTACGCCGACCATGAGATCGACGAGGTGGTCGGGCACGCCGACAAGGTCATCTTCAACAGCCTGGCGCAGCTGCAACGCCACGCGCCCCGCGCCGCCGGCAAGCCGGTCGGGCTGCGCATCAACCCCGGCATCAGCGCGTCGGGCTTCGACCTGGCCGATCCGACCCGGCCGTTCAGCCGGCTCGGCGAACGCGATCCGCAGCGCATCGCGCAGGCGATCGGCGGCATCGATGGCTTCATGATCCACAACAACTGCGAGAACCGCGACTTCGCGCGCTTCGATGCGATGCTGGGCGAGATCGAGGCCAGCTACGGACACCTGATCGCGCAGGTCGACTGGGTCAGCCTGGGCGGCGGCATCCACTTCACCGCGCCAGACTATCCGCTCGACGCGTTCTGCGCACGGCTCAAGGCCTTTGCGCAACGCTTCGGCGTGCAGGTCTACCTGGAGCCGGGCGAAGCCGCGATCACCGACTGCGCCAGCCTGGAGGTCAGCGTGCTGGACACGCTGGACAACGGCAAACCGCTGGCGGTGGTCGATGCCTCGACCGAGGCGCACATGCTCGACCTGCTGATCTACCGGCTGAGCGCGCGCGTCGAGCCCGACGCCGGGCCGCATCGTTACCTGGTCTACGGCAAGTCGTGCCTGGCCGGCGACATCTTCGGCGAGTTTTCATTTGCCGAACCCCTGACGGTCGGCAGCCGGATCTCGATCCGCGACGCGGCCGGCTACACCATGGTCAAGAAGAACTGGTTCAACGGCCTGACCATGCCGACGATCGCCGTGCGGGAAGCCGACGGCAGCGAGCGACTGGTGCGGCAATTCGCCTACCAGGACTATGTGGACAGCCTGTCCTGACCCTATCCCGAGGCCCACACGGATGAAGCAACGCAATCTCCTGATCATCGGCGCCGGCGGCGTGGCCCACGTCGCGGCGCACAAGTGCGCGCAGCACAACGCCCGCTTCGGCGAGATCCACATCGCCTCGCGCACGCCGGCCAAATGCCAGGCCATCATCGACTCGATCCACCAGCGCGGCAGCCTGCAACGGCCCGGCGTGCTGCGCGCGCATGCGCTGGACGCGCTGGACGTGGCCGCCACCCGCGCGCTGATCCGCGCGACCGGCGCCAGCATCGTGCTGAACCTGGGCTCGGCCTTCGTCAACATGGCGGTGCTGCAGGCCTGCCTCGACACCGGCGCGGCCTACCTGGACACGGCGATCCACGAAGACCCGGCCCGCATCTGCGAACCGCCGCCGTGGTACGCCAATTACGAATGGCAGCGCCGCCAGGCCTGCGAGCAGGCCGGCGTCACCGCCATCCTGGGCGTGGGATTCGATCCCGGCGTGGTCAATGCCTACGCCCGGCTGGCCTGCGACGAGTACTTCGACCGGGTCGACTCGATCGACATCGTCGACATCAACGCCGGCAAGCATGGACGCTACTTCGCCACCAACTTCGATCCCGAGGTGAACTTCCGTGAGTTCACCGGCACCGTGTGGTCGTGGCAGGACCGCCAATGGACCGCCTCGCAGATGTTCGAGTACCGCAAGGAGTGGGACCTGCCGGTGGTGGGCAGACAGACCGCCTACCTGACCGGGCACGACGAGCTGCACTCGCTGTCGCAGCACCTGGACGTGCCGGACATCCGTTTCTGGATGGGTTTCGGCGAGCATTACATCAACGTGTTCACGGTGCTCAAGAACCTGGGCATGCTGTCCGAACAGCCGGTGCGCACCGCCGAGGGCCAGGAGGTCGTGCCGCTGAAGGTGCTCAAGGCGGTGCTGCCCGATCCGGCCTCGCTGGCACCCGGCTACAGCGGCCAGACCTGCATCGGCAACCTGGTGCGCGGCACGCGCGACGGCAAGCCGCGCGAGGTGTTTCTCTACAACGTCTGCGATCACGCCGACAGCTATCGCGAGGTCGGCAGCCAGGCGATCTCGTACACCGCCGGCGTGCCGGCCGCGGCGGCGGCGTTGCTGGTCGCGTCCGGCGACTGGGACGTGCGGCGCATGGCCAACGTCGAGCAGCTGCCGCCCCGTCCGCTGCTCGAGCTGATGGCCGAGATGGGGCTGGAGACCTTGCTGCGCGAGGATGGCGAGGACCTGCCGGTGGCGGTCAGGGCCGACAGCGAACAGGCCTGAACGGCGCGGCGGCGACAGCTGGCCGGGCGCGCGGCTGCGGCTGCGGCCGGCGACGCGCGGACCGGTAAGGCGCCCCCGGCTAGGCGCGGCCGGCTAGGCGCGGCCGGCTAGGCGCGGCCGGCGAGGCACCCCCGCGAGGCATTCAAGGCCGCGCCAACGCGACCTTGCGCAGGTAATCCATGAAGTGATCGGTGCGCGGCGCCAGCGTGCCGAGCGAGACCTCGCCGTCGTCCTGCTCGATCAGCTCGTAGCGCTGGTTCTCGTACAGGGCCAGCAGATCGGCCAGGAACACCGACAGCGACGGCGCCGCGCCGACCCGCACGAACTCGCGGCCACCGTGGGTGATCACCTGGCCGGGCTGGCCGGCCGGGCCGGGATCCAGGTCGACACCCAGGAAAGCCCCCGCGCCATCGTCGGCGAACGGGATCCAGCAGCGGCTCGCCGGCACCGGCTTGATCGCGCCCGGCGGCACGCAACCATAGGCCTGGCCGTCGCGCGCCTGCTGCGCGGCCGGCACGTCGAGCGCCCGGCATTCGTCCTGCCAATGGCGCTGCGCCTGCGCCAGCGGCAGGAACGGCAGGCCCACGAACAGCCCCAGCGCCGTGCCATCGTCATCGTCCTGGCCATCGTGCCAGCGGTACAGCTCGCGGAACTGCGCCGGCAGGCGCTGGCCGATGTGAGCCTCGAAGGCATCCAACTGCGCCTCGCTGGCGCCCGGCCGCAGACTGGCCGCCATCGCCGGGAAACGGTTCTGGACACTGGCTTGCAAGCCGGACAGCAGGTCTTTCATCGATGCTCCTGGTGGTGCCGCGCCTCCGGGGCACGATCCGTTGAAGAGACGGCGCCGTGAGGGGCCATGCCACATTGTGCCTGGAAGCCGAGCGACCGCCGCGCGCCCCTGCCGCGCTGCGTTTCAGGCCGGCTCGTCGCCGCCCGAGGGGACGGTCTTGCGAGCCCGCCTGGCCGCCAGCTTGCGGCGCGACATTTCCGAATCGAGTATCAGCCGGCCCTTGAGCTTGCCCTTCATGCGCTGGACCGAACGGGTCGCGTCCAGCATGTGCTCGCTCATCAGCGCGCGCACCTGCTCGGCGTCGCGCGCCCGCGCGGCCGCGAGGATCTGCTCGTGAAAGCGCGTGTTGGCGACGCCGAAGTTCTTTTGCGCGCCGGCGCCCATGCGGTTGTCGAACACCGTCAGCTGGCGCAGCATCTGGTTGATCATCTCGCAGACGAAGCGCAGGTACGAATTGGGACTGGCGGCCGCGAAGATGTCGTGGAAGGTAATTTCCTCCTGCCGCTGCGCGACCGGATCGACCACGCCCTCGGCGCGCGGGTCGCAGCA
Source organism: Pseudomonadota bacterium (assembly GCA_023427085.1). Taxonomy (GTDB): domain Bacteria; phylum Pseudomonadota; class Gammaproteobacteria; order Burkholderiales; family Burkholderiaceae_B; genus Orrella. Next base: position 3,882 of record JAEZBO010000276.1, on the reverse strand, counting down.
ATGCACGTTGTGCGCCAGCGCCTCGAAGTCGGCCTCGCTCAGGAAAGGCACCGCGCTGGCCGCCAGCTCGGGCTCGAGCAGCCGGCGCACCGCGTAGATGTCGTCGATCGACACTTCCTTGAAGAACAGGTAGTTCTGCATCAGCTGGAAGGTGCGGTCCAGCGGCACCTCGACGACCATGCCGCCGCCGCCCGGACCGGTGCTGACCTTGATCAGCCCCTGCACCTCGAGCGACTTGAGCGCCTCGCGCACCGTGCTCTTGCTGACGCCGAACATTTCCTGCAGCGCGATTTCGCGCGGCAGGCGGTCGCCCGGCAACAGATTCTTCGAGGTAATCAGGCGTTTGATTTCCTCGGCCACCAAGTCGCTGCGCTTGGGTGAGCTCAGGGCCATCCCACGCATCGTGCCTTCCACCGCGCCTGCCATGCTGTCCTCTGCTCTCTTGCGCCGGCGACCATCTATACTCGCCGCCCGGCCAAAAGACCATCCTCGGGTTTCACCTGAGTTGATCGCCGACCGGACTCTATACGATGATCCTATCCATCCTATTTATCATGATAAATAGGAAGGGGAAGCCAGTCGAGTCGTTCATCGTCGGCCGTCCGGTACGCACCGGCCGCGCCATCCACGTCAAATGCCGCCTGCCCAATCGCCGAGCGGCCAAGGGGAGAACAATTTGAATCGTCGCCACGTACTCAAGCTGGGCGCTTTGTCCGCCATTCCGGGTTCCTTGCTGGCCGCCAGCCGGGCCTGGGGCCAGGCCGCCGGCAGCCCGATCCAGTTCGCCGCGCCGGTGCCGATGTCCGGTCCGTTCGCCGCCAACGGCAAATACGCCGACCTGGGCATGCGACTGGCCATCGAACAATACGGCAAGGTGCTGGATCGCCCGCTGGCCTATACCGTGCTCGACACCGAAGGCAAGCCCGCCACCGCGGTGCGCAAGGTCCAGGAAGTCGCGCAGAAGGGCTCGAAGTACTGGGCCGGCGGCATCCTGTCGTCCGAATCGCTGGCGATGGGCAAGGAAGCCCAGCGCGCCGGCGGCGTGTTCATCACCACTGCCGGCGCCGACGAGATCACCGGCAAGGACTGCAACAGCGCGACCTTCCGCTGGTCGGTGCCGACCTTCGGCGCCATCGAGCAGACCGTGCGTCCGCTGATCGAATCGCTGCCCAAGGCCAAGCGCTGGTACACCATCACGCCGCAATACGTGTTCGGCGACGGCCTGCTGACGGCCGCCAAGAACATCTTCAAAGAGAAAGGCATCGAGCACGTCGGCAACAGCTACCACTCGCTGACCGAAAAAGAGTTCAGCGGCTATCTGACCAATGCGCTGGCCGCGCAGCCGGACGTGCTGCTGATCCTGAACTTCGGCTCGCAGTCGTCCGACACACTGCGCCAGGCGGTCAGCTTCGGCATGAAGAAGAACACCACCATCCTGGTGGCCTGGGCCTCGGGGCTGGAGCAGTTCGAGGCGCTGGGCGCCGACCTGTGCGCCGACGTGTACTTCGGCGCGCAGTACTGGCACGGCATCGACTCGCCGCTGAACAAGGAACTGGTCGAGCGGGTGCAGAAGGCCTACCAGAGCAATCCCAACTACAGCCTGGCCGGCTCGTACATCTGCACGCGCATCATGATCGAGGCCATCGCCAAGGCCGGCACCGACGACCCGGCCGCCGTCATCAAGGTGATGGAAGGCATGAAGTACGACGGCTTGACCGGTCCGGAAGAGATCCGCGCCGGCGATCACCAGGTGCTCAAGAACTACTACCTGCTCAAGGGCAAGGCGAAGTCGGCGATGAAGGACAAGGACGACTACGCCGAGATCGTGTCGTCGGGCCAGTCCTTTTTGCCGCTCGACCAAACCGGCTGCAAGATCTAGGCCCCCCCCCCGAGGCGCTGCGCGCCTCCCCCCAGGGGGCGCGCGTAGCGGACTGGCAAAGCCAGCTCCGCGGCGCCCCGATGGCACCGCTATCCTTGTGGGGGGAGCTTCCTTGTCTGGCCGCTGCCGGCGACGAAGCCCGCCATTTTCGAGCTTGAACCATGAACGTCTACCTGCTGCAAGTCGTCAACGGCATCGGGATAGGCATGCTGTACTTCCTTCTGGCAGTCGGCCTGTCGATCATCTTTGGTCTGTTGCGCTTCGTCAATTTTTCGCATGGCGCCTTCTATCTGCTGGGCGCCTATTTCTGTTTCCAGGCGATTGCGTGGGGCATGAACTTCTGGCTCACGCTGCTGGTGGTGCCGCTGGTGGTCGGCGCATTCGCGTGGGTGATCGAGAAGGTGCTGCTGCGCCATGTGTATGCACAGGCGCACGAGTTCCACATCCTCATCACGGTGGGCCTGGCGCTGGTGGCGCAGGAGGCGGTGATCCTGATCTGGGGGCCGCTGGGCGGCAACGTCGCGGCGCCCGAGTCGCTGCAGGGCGTGGTGATGTGGGGCAGCTTCATCTATCCCAAGTACCGGCTGTTCGTGATCGGCTTCACCGCGCTGTTCGCGGTGCTGCTGTGGTGGGTGCTCGAAGGCACGCGGCTCGGTAGCGCGGTGCGCGCCGGCAGCGAGTCGACCGAGATGGTGTCGCTGCTGGGCATCAACGTGTTCCGCGTGTTCAGCCTGGTGTTCGCGCTGGGCGCGGCCACCGCCGCGCTGGCCGGCGTGCTGGCCGCGCCGATCCGCGGCGTCGAGCCCTTCATGGGCATCGAGGCGCTCGGCATCGCCTTCGTCATCGTGGTGGTCGGCGGCATGGGCAGTTTTTCTGGCGCGCTGGTCGGCGGCCTGCTGATCGGCATCGTGCAGAGCCTGATGAGCACGCTGTGGCCCGAAGGCGCGCGGCTGATGATCTATGTGGCCATGGCCGCGGTGCTGCTGCTGCGCCCGCACGGCCTGCTCGGGAGAGGCTGATGAAACGCTTGGGCACTCACATCCAGATGCTGCTGGCGCTGGCCACCGTGCTGCTGCTGCCGCTGCTGCTGCACTCGGGCTCGCTGGCCAGCGAAGTGCTGATCTACGCGCTGGCGGTCATGGGCTGCAACCTGCTGCTGGGTTATACCGGCCTGCTGTCGTTCGGCCAGGGCATCTTCTTCGGCATGGGCAGCTACACGCTGGGCATCCTGCTGACGCGGCTCGACCTGCCTGGTCCGCTGGCGCTGCTGGCCGCCATCGTGGTCGGCGCGCTGGCGGCGGTGTTCGTCGGCTGGTTCGCGATCCGCCAGCGCGGCCCCTACTTCGTCATGCTGACGCTGGCCTTCTCGCAGATGTTCTATTTCCTGGCCTATACGCTGCCGGACCTGACCGGCGGCGACAACGGCCTGCTCGACGTGCCGCGTCCGGACGTCGGCGTGTTCGGTTTGACGCTGTTTCCGCTGTCGACGCCGTGGCAGTTCTATACCTTCGTCGCGGTCTGCTTCATGGTGATCTTCTGGTTCATGCAGCGCGTCACCAACTCGGTGTTCGGCCGCACCCTGCTGGCGATCCGCGAGAACGAGACCCGCGCCGCGGCCATCGGTTACCCGGTCAAGCTGTTCAAGCTGGCGGCCTTTGCGCTGTCCGGCGCGGTGACCGCGCTGGCCGGCGCGCTGCTGGCGATGATGACCGGCATCGCGCCGCTGTCGAGCATCGAATACCACACCAGCGAGATGATCCTGGTGATGACGGTGATCGGCGGCACCGGCAATCTGTACGCCTCGCTGCTGGGCGCGGCCTTCTATGTGCTGGCGGCCGACTGGCTGTCGACGCTGTGGCCGCGCTGGCTGATGCTGCTGGGCTTCTTGCTGGTGGCGGTCAGCCTGTACATGCACCGCGGCCTGTGGGGCCTGGGCGAATCGATCTGGCTGCGGCTGCGTGGCGGCCGCCGCGCCGCCGGCCAGACGCTGCCCGAGCCGCCCG
>JAEZBO010000235.1 GCA_023427085.1 Pseudomonadota bacterium | reverse complement strand
GCAGGCGGCCAGCAGCAGGGCCGCGGCCAGCGCGGCGGCCAGCGGCGCGCGCGGCAGCAGCGGTGCGCCGGCGGACACGGGCGGGGGTTGGGAGACGAGGCGGTCTGGGGTCATGGCAGTCGTAGGGTCGTGACGTCGTTCTTGCGCGGGCCGAGCAGGCCCAGGATGGGCACCAGCGCTTCGCGCGTGTCGGGCGAGGCCTCGGGAGCCGGACGGACCGTGCCGTCCAGCCGCAAGAGGCGGGATTGTTTGAGCTGGCCTTGGGCCTGTACCTGCAGCAGGCCCTTCTGGGTGTCGATGTCCAGCGCCAGCATGCCGTCGGGCTGGGCGGTCAGCCGCGCGCGGTAGCTGCCCAGCGGTTGCACCGGCACGCGTGCCGACGAGGCGTCGAGCCAGTGCAGCGTCAGCAGCGGACCGGCGGGCAGGCGGGCGGCCAGATTCATGGCCGGCCACGCGGCGGTCAGCTGGCCGCCGGGCTCGAGGGTATTGAGCGGCGCACCCAGCGCGGCCAGCGTGGTGGCCGGCAGGCGCAGGGTCTGCGCCGACACCGCCAGCCCGGTCAATCCCGGGCGTAGGTCGACCGGCCCGGCCAGCCACGGATGCTGGATGCGCATGGCGGCGCCGCCCGGTTGCCAGCGCCAGTGCCAGCGGATCGGCTCGGGCAGCGTGCGGCGCAGTCCGGACGGACCGACCGCGACCAGCGCCGAGCCGTTCCACAGGCTGCCGCTTGCATCGACCACGGCCAGCGGCCAGTGGGCCGGCACCCACGCCATCAGCCAGCGCGCCGGCAGCAGCGCCAGCGCGGCGGCCAGCGCGACCAGCACGGCCAGCAGCGGCAGGATCAGGCGGCGCAGCCTCATGGCTGGTCTCCGGTGGCCTGCAACCGGAGGGTGCCCGAGATCCGCGCGGCGACCGGCTTGCCGGCGGCGTCGCGGCTGCGTTCGAGGTGGGCGCTGCGCACCGACAGCCGCAACTGGCTGGGCACTTGCGCGATCCAGTTCATCAAGGCGGCGGCCGGCACCGATGCGAGCGCGATGTCCCATGACGGTTCGGCTGCGTCGGCCACCGTCGTGACGCTGGCCGATGGCGCCAGTCCGGCGCGTGTCAGGCTGGCGGCCAGCTCGCGCGGCATCTGCTGCGCGGCGATGCGGCCGCTGACGGCGCGCTGCAGGGCCTGGGCTTCCTGTACCACCGCGTCGACCGCGGCCGCCTGCGCGCGCAGGCGGGTCAGCTCGGTGCCGCTGCGCTGGATGGTCTGCCAGGCAGGCAGCAGCGCCCATTGCACCAGCAAGGCCAGCAGCAGCACCGTCGCCAACGCCACCAGCAGGCGCTGCTCGCGGCCGCTCAGTCGTTTCCAGCGGGCCGCGCCGGCGTGGCGCGCGGCATCCAGGCGGGTGCGCCAGGCGGCCGGCAGCGCGGGCAGCCGGGCCGCTTTCAATCTCGCGACCGGGCTCATTGAAAACCTCCCTGCAGGCGCACCCGCGAGGTCGGCGCGCCGGCGCTGGCGTCGCTGCCCGCAGCGGTGCCGCTGGCGGCGCGGCTGACCTGCCAGCCTGTCTCGTTGCGGCGCAACGCCAGGCCCTGTGCGGCGGCCTGCTGGATCGGTCCGGCATCCGGCGCGGCCGGCGTGTCGTCGTCGTCTTCCAGATCGAGGTGCAGCACGCCGGCGTCGTAGCGCAGGGCCTGCACCCGCACGCTGCCGGCCGGCAGCAGCCGCGCGGTGCTCAGCGCCAGCGGCATGAAGTCGCCATCGCTGGTCTCGCCCTGCGCGGCGCGCAGGCTGTCGCGGCGCTGGGTGGCCTGCTTGAGCGGGTCCATCACCACCGGGATGTCCGGAAACGCGCCGCGCACCTGGGTTTGCATCGCCTGCCGCAAAGCCTGCGCCTCGCCATCGAGCTGGTCGGCATACAGATTGAGTCCCAGCAGCCAGACCGCCGTCGCCGCGACGGCCCAATGGAGCGGCCGGCGCCAGCGCGACAGCGGCGCATTGGCCGGCCGCAGTTCGGGCAGCGCCATCGACCAGCGCTGCGCCGGCGCGCGCCAGCGTTCGCCGGCCGGCAGCGTCAGCGGCAGCTCGGGTGTCGGGTCGCCATCGGGCAGCACCGCGGCGCTGGGCACGATGTCGGCCAGCTGGACGCCGGCCTCGCTCAGCTGTTGCCAGCCACGCGCCAGCAGGCGCCGGTCGATCCATGCGACCCGGGTGCGCCCATCGGCCTGGCGCGGCCCCTGGCCGATCGCCAGCTGTTCGACCGCCGACAGGGTCAGCGGCTCGATCAGCGCGGCGATGGCCGCGCCCTGGTGGCGGCGCGCCAGCGGGGGCACGATCAGCTCGGTCACGACGGTGTCGGCCGGATGCAGCACGGCCTCGATGCGCGCGCCGGGGGCGGCTTGCGCCAGGCCATCGAGCGGCAGTTCGCCCGAGCGCAACAGGCGCCGGTCGCGGCCCAGCAGCACGAACGCCACCGGGTGTTCGCCATGCAGTTCGCGTAGCGGCGGCAGCGCGAGGCGCAGCACGGTTTTCATTGGATCTCCATCATCCAGATCACGCGCGGCAGATCCTGGCCGGTCCGGTGCAGCAAGGCCTGCATGTCGACCGCCGCGCGATCCAGGCGCAGCGTGCCGAGCACGCCGAACCAGTCGCTGTCGGTGGCGACCGAATCGGCGGGCAGCTCGACGTCGGGGTTGGCCAGGCGGTTGATGAAATCCGCGCGATTGTTGAAGTACTGGCCACGGTCGCGCTGGTCGACCAGCGCCATGGCCTGCGCCAGCGACAGCGCCGGGCTGAGCGTGGCCAGCACCTCGGCGCGCGCCGTGTTGACATTGAGCGGGGTGCGCACCGGCAGCACCGTCAGGTAGGGACGCAGCGTCGCGATGGCCGCCTCGTCCAGGCCGCGCAGTCCGCGCAGCCCGTCGATGGCGCGCAGGCCCGGCGCCGG
>JAEZBO010000223.1 GCA_023427085.1 Pseudomonadota bacterium | reverse complement strand
GGCCAGGTCAACGCCGGCACGCCCGGCGAGCTGTTGCGCCGCCGGCCCGACATCGCCGCGGCCGAGCGCCGGCTGGCGGCGGCCACCGCGCGCATCGGCGTGGTGACGGCCGATCTGTTCCCGCGCTTCACGCTGGGCGGCCTGATCGGCACCCAGGCGCTGGGCTTCGGCGCGCTGTTCGAACGTGACAGCGAGACCCGCGTGCTGTCGCTGGGCATCGGCGGTTCCTTCCTCGACGTCGGACGGGTGCGGGCCCGCATCGCCGCCGCCAATTCGGCCGCGGCGGCCGACCTGGCGGCCTACGAGCGCACCGTGCTGCGGGCCATGGAAGAGACCGAGAACGCGCTGGTGCGGCTGTCGCATGCGCAGACCGAGAACGCCGCGCTGACGCAGGCGGCGCAGGCCAGCCGCCGCGCGGCGGCGACCGCAAGGGTGCAGTTCGATGGCGGCGTCAGCAACGTGCTGGACGTGCTGTCGGCCGAACGGGCCCGGCTCGAGGCCGAGGACCTGCTGGCCCAGAGCGCGATGCGCCGCGCCACCGCGCTGGTGGCGGTGTACCGCTCACTGGCCGGCGGCTGGCCGCAGGACCTGCCGCCGCCGCAGGGCGAGGCGATGGCGCGCCGCTAACCTGGCCACCGGGCCGGATCAGGCCCGGCGCCGCCTTGGCTGCCGGCTGCCTGACCGGTATCCTGGGGCTCGATGACAGGAGCGGCGATGACAGTGATCCGATGGCAGGGCAGGCAGCAAGACTCGAGCCTCGAGCATCTGCACCTGCAGGCGGGCATGGCCGGCGCGATCTTCGAGGCGCTGGTGCTGTCGCACCGCGACAGCGGGCAGGGCACGGCGCTGCGCTATCGCCTGCACGCCGACCCGTCCTGGCGCACCCGTCGGGTGATGGTGCAGGCGCTGGGCCAAGCCTATTCGCTGCAGTTGCACGCCGACGGGCAAGGCAACTGGAGCACTCCCGACGGCCGGGCCTTGCCGCAACTGGCCGGCGCGCTCGACCTCGACCTGTCGTTCACACCCGCCACCAACATGTTGCCGATACGCCGGCTGGACTTGGCGATCGGCGCGCAGGCCACGATCCAGGCGGTCTACGTCGACTGGCCTTCGCTCGAGCCGGCGCTGGCGCCGCAGCGCTATACCCGCCTGTCCGCCGAGCGTTATCTGTTCGAGTCGCTCGACCACGATTTCCAGCGCGAGATCGTGGTCGACGAGGCCGGTCTGGTGCTCGACTATCCCGACCTGTTCGTGCGCGCCTGAATCCCTCCGTCGTGCCCCGCGCCCTCGGCCGCCGGTCGACATGGCAAGCAATCGTCACAGCGCCGGCGCGCAGCGGCGCTTTGCGCGGCGCGGCGAAAACTTAGGTAACACAATCCCGAATCCCGAGACCCTGTGCCCGCCCTGGCCCGCGGCCGCTGCACTTATAGTGGACCGTTAAAAGGGCCGTACCCATCGAGGTCGCGGCCGACTCCATCAAAACGGGCGCCACGCGGGGCGCCCACGAACATCATCGGAGCGACCTTGGCCGGCCTCAAAGCCCTGCATATCGTCACGCTACTGGTGTGGTGCGCGGGCCTGCTCTATCTGCCGGGCCAGTTCGCCGCATTCAGGCAGGCGCGTGGCAAGGACGAGATCCAGCGCATGCACATCATGACGCGGATGGTCTTCATCGTGGTGACGTCGCCGGCGGCGGTGCTGGCGATCATCTCGGGCACGGCGCTGGTCGCGGTGACCGGCCAGACGGGCGAATGGCTGGCGCTGAAGCTGACCGCGGTCGGCGCGATGGTGCTGTTCCACCTGTATTGCGGCCACATCGTCGAGCGGCTCGATCGCGAGCCGCGCCTGGTGCGCCTGCGCGCGCGGCTGCTGCTGCTGATCGTGCCGGCGGTGCTGATTCCGCTGGTGATCTGGCTGGTGATGGCCAAGCCGGCGTTCGGCTGGCTGCCGGGCCCGGGCGCCTGAGTGCCGCCGCGCGGACACGCTGGCGCCGTTCAGACCAGTTGTTCTTCCTCTTCCTCGTCGTGGATCCCGATCTGATGTTCGAACACCAGCTTGCCGCCCAACCAGCCCGCGATCGCGACCAGTCCGGCGCCCAGCGCGGACAGGTAGATGTTGATCCAGCCAACGGTGGGGTCGTCGGCGCCCGGCAGGCGCACGACCCAGTTGATGAAGCTCACGGCCAGCAGCATGACCGCGGCCACGAAGTGGCTCCAGCTGACGGCGCGGCGGCGGATGCCGGCCACCGCCAGCAGTTCGATGGTGCCGGCGATGCCGGCCAGGATGCCCATCAGCGTGCCGGCGCCGACCAGCCACAGCGCCGCGCGGGCCCAGAACCCATCACCGAGGAACAGGTAGGCCGCGTCACAGAAAAAACCGCCGATCAGGAAGGCGATCGGGAAGGTCACCAGCATCGGATGCATGGGATGGCGCGCGATGTGGACTTGGGAGTGCGAGCCTTTGGGTTGCGGTTTACTCAGGGATTCCATGTCGCGGGCGGTGTCGGGGCTGTCGGCGTTTCAACTTACCACGGCAGCCGGGCGGCGAGCCGTATCCGGATGCAAGCCGCGCGTGCCGCGCGGGTGTTGCCGCTGGCGGGCCTGCTGGCCGGCTGCCAGGGCGAGCTGTCGGCGCTGGCGCCGGCCGGGCCGGCGGCCCAGGATGTGGCGCGCGCCTGGTGGCTGATGCTGGGCGGCGCGGTGCTGATCCTGATCGCCGTCTGTGCGCTCGCCGTCCACGCGGTCTGGCGCAAGTCCGACCCGCTGTCCGAGCCGGCAGGCCGCCGGCTGATCCTGTGGGCCGGCGTGGCCTTTCCGCTGACGGTGCTGGCGGCGCTGCTGGCCTACGGCCTGGCGATGGGCCATGGCCTGTTGCCGGGCGCCACGGCCGGCGATGCCTATCGGGTGCAGGTGAGCGCGCGCCAGTGGCAGTGGGACGTGACGTACCAGCAGGGGGCCGACGCGTCGGCCTCCGAGGCGGCGTCCGACGCGTCGTCGTCAAGCCGCGAGCCGCGCGGCAGCGTCGACGTGCTGCACATCCCGGCCGGGCGGCCGGTGGACATCGCCGTCACCTCGGCCGACGTGATCCACGGTTTCTGGGTGCCGCGGCTGGGCGGCAAGATCGATGCGATCCCGGGCCGGGTCAACACCGTGCGACTGCAGGCCGACGAGCCGGGCGAGTATCACGGCGTCTGCGCCGAATTCTGCGGCCGTGACCATACGCAGATGCGCTTTCGCGTGGTCGCGCACGAGGCCGAGGCCTTCGACGCGCAACTTCGGCAACTGGGGCCGGCCGCCCGGGTCCATGCCGAAGGCGCCGCCGCGCGTGCCGATCCCCGGACCGGCGAGCCGGCAGCGGGCGGTCCCGATGCCGAGGACCCCTTGCGCGACACCCCGACCCCATCCGCCACGGCGCAGGAGGGCCGCTGATGAACGACTCCCTGACCCGCCCCCAGCACGGCGACGCCGCGCAGGACCCGCGCATCACCGCGGACGACATCTCGCCGCTGGCGCGCCACCGCCGCCTGGCCGAGATCTGGGGCAACCCGCCGGGCTGGCGCGCGCTGTGCAGCGTCAACCACAGCACCATCGGGCTGCGTTTCATGGCGACCTCGCTGGTGTTCTTCCTGATCGGCGGCGTGCTGGCCATGCTGATCCGCGCGCAGCTGGCCACCGCCGACAGCGCCTTCCTGGACGCCGAGGCCTACAACCAGGTCTTCACGATGCACGGCACCGTGATGATGTTCCTGTTCGCCATCCCGATGCTCGAAGGCGTGGCGCTGTACCTGCTGCCCAAGATGCTGGGCGCGCGCGACCTGGCCTATCCACGCCTGGGCGCCTATGCCTATTGGTGCTACCTGTTCGGCGGGCTGATCCTGCTGGGCGGCTTGCTGGCGGGCGCCGCGCCCGACGGGGGCTGGTTCATGTACACGCCGCTGTCGTCGGCCGCCTACACGCCGGGCATCAACGCCGACGTCTGGCTGCTCGGCATCACCTTCGTGGAGATTTCGGCGCTGTCGGCGGCGGTCGAGATCATCGTCAGCGTGCTCAAGGTGCGCGCGCCGGGCATGTC
>JAEZBO010000205.1 GCA_023427085.1 Pseudomonadota bacterium | reverse complement strand
CCACCGTCCTGGCCGCGGATGTCGAATCGCCGGGCGACGCCTCCGAAGCGAGCCAGCGCCGATGCGGCGACGTCGGGGTCGACGCCGAGCTCGAGCGCCAGCGCGACGTAGTCGCCGTGCCCGACGCCGGCACGGCGCAGGCCGCCGGCCAGCGCCGCGACCTGCGTCGCCAGTTGTGCGTAGCTGAGCGTGCGGTCCAAGGTGCGCAGCGCCGGGCGCGCGGCGAAGGCCGGGTCGGTCCAGGTGCGCTGCCAGACGGCCGGCAGGGTCTCTTGCATGATCATGTCCTTCGCCCCGCGGGGCACGCAGGCAGGCGCCGCCGCCCGGCGCCCAGCGAGGGCCGGCGGCGGCGTGCCGTCATCAGTCAGCGCAGTGCGACCTTGGCGTCGCGTTCGAACACACCATCAGGATCGAGTTCGCGCAGCGCCGCGAGCTCGGCCTGGGTCGGCCACGGCGTGGGGGTCGCGCCGGTCGGATCGAAGGCGAAGCCGGTGCGCTCGCGCACTTCGTCGAGGCTGGACTCGGGATGCCAGGACTGCAGCGCCAGCCGGCCATCCCGCTTGATGAAGATGGCGATCGGCGTGACCACGCCGTGGAAGCCACCCCACGAGGTGCGGAAATCGAGCGTCTGCACGAAGGTGCGGCGCGAGTGTTCGGTGCGCCAGGTGCAGGCACGCCGGGCGGTCGGCAGCATCACCGCGCCACCGCCACCACCGGGCAGCCGCACCTTGGGGCTGTGCCAGTCGCCGATGCAGGAATTGTTGGCCGAGCCCTCGCCGTCGATCTGCGCCGCGCCCAGGAAGGTCAGGTCCATGCGGCCACGGGTGCACAGGTCGTAGAAGTCTTCGTTGGAGAAGATCGACGCGGTATGCGCGGCCAGCGCCGGATCGGAGCTGGAGATCGGGATGTGGCCGGGGCGCGGATCGACGCCGCCGGCCACGTTGATGTAGACGAAGTCGAAGTCGTAGGCACGCTTGGCCAGCAGGCAGGCCAGCATCGGCAGCGTCGAATTGACGCCGCTGAAGGTGATCTCGTCGGGCCGGATGAAGCGGGCCAGGCCGATGGCGATGTGCGAGAACGCCGACCAGGACGCTTGCGGGGCGGAGGCGCCTGGCTGCGCGGCGCGCACGGGCGCGGGACTGTCAAGCATGGGTGGTCTCCTGGATCTCGGGGGCCTCGGCCAGGTGCTGCTCGAGCGTGCGCGCGCCGTCCATGTAGCGCTCGACGGCCGGATAGTCGATGTCGTAGAACGGCGTGCACGAGCCCGGCCACGCGCTGCCGGGCAGCACGCAGAACGCCTCGACCATGAAGTACGGCACCAGCGTGACCTCGGGCTGGGCCTCGAACACCTCGGTCTCGACCAGCCGCTCGGCCACCACCAGCACGCGGCCGGCCGAGCGCGACATGATGCGGTCCCAGTGCGAGGTGCCGAACACCCGCGCATTGCCGCGCGCGTCGACCTCGCTGACCTGCAGCACCGCGACGTCGGGCCGGATCGCCGGCACCAGGTAGGTGCTCTGGCCGCTGCCATAGGGATCGTCCAGGCGTGCCCAGTGGTTGAGTTCGGGCAAGGCGCTGCCGTGCAGGCCGCCGCAGGGCTGGAATGGCACGCCGAACGCGGCCGCGCGCAGGCCGGCCGTCAGGCTGGCGCAGGCATGTTCCTCGAGTTGCATGGTGCCCTGCTCGACGGCCTTGCGATACCACGGCGCCAGACCAAAATTGCCTTCCATCGCGACGATGCCGGCGCGCGCCTTGCTGACCGCGCCGGCGCGGCACAGGATGTCGATGTCGTAGCCGGGCGACTGCTTGATGATCTCGAGGTCCTTGCGGCCCTGGCGGATCAGTTCGCGCACGAAGGCGAACGGGCCCCGATGCAGGAAGCTGCCGCCCAGCGCCACCGAGGCGCCGTCGGGCACCAGTGCCGCCAGCGCCTGCAGGTCGCGCTGCTTGTCCCTGCCGTTGAATCCGGAACTCATGTCTTGTCTCCTTGTTCTGTCGGCGCGCGGCCGGCGCTATTTGGGCGTGTCGAGATAGGCCGCGATGCGCTGCTTGATGCCGGGCTCGGCCGCCGAACGCACCAGGCTGGCCAGGTCGGCATCGCCGCTGGCCGGCGCCAGCACGCCATACAGCTGCGCGCGCGCCGCCGCGCCGAGCGCGGTGGCATGGGCGGCTGCCTCGTCGATCTGGGCCTGCCACTGATCGGGCTCGGCGATGCGCGTGACAAAGCCCATCTGCTGCGCCGCCGCGGCGCCGAAGGTCTGGGTCTGTGTCAGCACCTCGCGCGCGGCCTGCGCGCCGACCTGCGCGGCAAACCGCCGCGTGCCCAGCACCAGGCCGAACTTGAGCCCGGGCATGCGGAAGGTCGACGACTCGCTGGCGACGCGCAGCATGCAGGCGCCGAACAGGTCGACGCCGGCGCCGAAGTTCTTGCCGTGCGCCAGCGCCAGCGTCAGGGCCGGCGAGGCGGCGAGTTTTTGCAGCAGCGTTTCGATGCGCACGAAACGCAGCAGCAGGTCGCCTTCGCTGTGGTCCTGGTAGCCGCCGAAATCGAAGCCGGCGCTGAAGTTGCGGCCCTCGCCGCGCAGCACGATCACCGCGCTGCCCCGGGCATGCGCGGCATCGACGGCGTCGATCAGTTGCTCGACCAGCGCCGCCGACAGCGCGTTCATCTTGTCGGCCCGCGCCAGCGTGAGGGTGGTGACGGGACCTTGCACCGCGGTGACGACCAGCGTGGTGGCTGGGGTCGTGGCGTCGCCGGCGGCCCCGGCGGGTGACGGCGCGGCGGTTGCGGCGGCCTGCGGCGCGTTCATGCGCTCACCTTGCCGGCGCGGGCGCGCAGGGCGCCGAGCACCTCGTCGTTGTGCTCGCCCAGCGCGGGCGGGGCGCCGCGGATCGCCGACGAGGCGCCGTCGAAGCGCACCGGCGGACCGAAAGTCTGCGTGACCGCGCCGTTGGGCAAGGTCAGCGGCTGCACCCAATCCATGTGGTCGACCTGCGGATCCTGCAGCACCTGCGAATAGTTGTTGATCGGTGCGCACGGCACGCCCCTGGCGCGGAAACGCTCGAGCCACGCCGCGGTGTCGTCGTTGGCGAACTCGGCCTCGAGCAGCTCGCGCAACGCGTCCTGGTTGCGCGCGCGGCGGCCGGTGTCGAGGAAACGCTCGTCGTCGAACAGCGCCGGCATGCCGACCACCTCGCACACCGATTTCCACAGCGCATTGTTGCCGGCGGCCATGCCGAAATAGCCGTCGCGGCACTGGAAGGCCTGGTACGGCGCGTTGCGCGGATGCGCCGAGCCGAGCTTGACCGGATCCTTGCCGCTGCCGAAGAACTCGGAAGTCTGCAAGGCGGCGATGCCCAGCGTGGCGCCCAGCATCGGCACGTCGATATGCGTGCCCTGGCCGCTGGCCTCGGCCACCCGCAGCGCCGCGGCGATCGAATAGGCGGCGTACAGGCCGGCCGAGAAATCGGCCAGCGGCACGCCGCACTTGACCGGCGCGCCGCCGGGCTCGCCGGTGACGCTCATGATGCCGCTCATGGCCTGGATGGTGAGGTCGAAGCCGCCTTCCTGGGCGCGCGGACCGGACTGGCCGTAGGCCGAGATCGAGCAATAGATCAGCTTGGGGTTGCGCCGCGCCAGGTCGTCGTAGCCCAGGCCCAGCCGCGCCATCACGCCGGGGCGGTTGTTCTCGATCAGCACGTCGGCGGTGGCGGCCAGCTCGCGCATCAGCTCGACGTCGGCCGGGTCCTTGAGATTGAGCGTCACCGAACGCTTGCTGCGGTTGAGCGACGCGAAGTTTTCGCTGTAGCCGTCGGTGATCGGCGGCCAGGCGCGCAGCGTATCGCCGCCCTCGGGATGCTCGATCTTGATCACGTCGGCGCCCATGTCGGCCAGCAGCATGCCGCAGAACGGGCCAGCCGCGACGTTGCAGATCTCGAGGACGGTCACGCCGGACAGCGCGGAACTAGGAGTCATGGTCATCTCAGGTTATGGATTCGATGCGCGCCGCGTCGGCGCCGCGTGGACCGCGGGCCGGCCGCGGCCCCGCGAGGGGCGCCATCGGCCTGTTGGCGAGGGCCCGAGCGACACGGTGCTTGACCAGCATATCATCGTATGAAATGCTATGTAAACCAAATGTTGGAATACGCTTCCTATATATTGGGACAACAAAAATCACGGAGACACTGCCATGCAAGCCCGCACGTTCAAGGTCCTGTTCGCCAGCGCAGCGCTGCTGCTGGCCGCCCCCCTTCACGCCGCCGACGACTGGCCCAACAAGCCGATCCGCATGGTGGTGCCGTTCCCGCCCGGCGGCGCGACCGACGCGGCCGCGCGGCTCTACGCGCAGCACATGGGCGAGATCATCAAGCAGGCGATCGTGGTCGAGAACAAGGCCGGCGCGGGCGGCGAGGTTGGCGCCGAGAACGTCGCGCGCGCCACGCCCGATGGCTACGTCGTGCTGATGGGCGCACTGGGCAGCCTGTCGATCAACGCCGCGCTGCTGGACAAGCAGAACTACAGCTTCGCCAAGGACTTCAAGGGCGTGTCGGTGGCGACCACGATGCCGATGGCGATCGCGGTCAACGAAAAAGTCCCGGCACAGACCGTGCAGCAACTGGTCGCGCTGGCCAAGGCCTCGCCCGGCAAGATGACCTTCGGCTCGGCCGGCAGCGGCAGCGCGCAGCACATGGCCGGCGAGCTGTTCAAGCTGCGCACCGGCACCGACATCATGCACGTGCCGTATCGCGGCAGCGGCCCGGCCGTCACCGACCTGCTGGGCGGCCAGATCGACATGGTGGTCGAGACGCTGCCCGCGCTGCTGCCGCAACTGGCCAGCGGCAAGATCCGCATCCTCGGCGTGACCACCCCGCAGCGCGCCCCGGCGCTGCCCGACGTGCCGACGCTGACCGAACAGGGCGTGCCGGACTATTCGGTGGCCACCACCTATGCGTTGCTGGCGCCGACCGGCACGCCGCAAGCGGTGATCGACCGGCTGTCGGCGGCCATGCAGCAGGCCGGCAAGACGCAGGCGGTGCGCGACGGCGCCGCCAAGCTGGGCGCGCAGGCCACGCCGACCACGCCGGCGCAGACCGACCAGGCGATCCAGAAGGAACTGGCCACCTGGGGCGAAGTCGTGCGCTTGTCGGCGAAGAAGTAAACCGGATGGGTGTGGCGCGGCCTGGCCTGCCCGCCGCGGGCTAGGCCGACGCGCCGCTGCGATAACCCAGGCTGGCCGAGACGGCCTGGCCGCACTGGCTGACCGCCGGCACCAGCTCTTTCATACGCTTGGCGGTCAACCGTTCGAGCGGCCCCGAGATTCCCAGCGCGGCGACCGGCTGGTCCAGGCTGTTGAACAGCGGCACGGCGATGCCGCCCACGCCGTCGCGCCATTCGCCGCGATTGATCGCATAGCCGTTGCGGCCGACCTTGCGCAGCTCGTCCTTGAGCGCGTCCAGCGCCACCAGCGTGGTGGCGGTGTGGCGCTGCAAGGCCGTCGCATAACGGTCCAGATAGGCGTCCGACTGGCAGGCCAGCAAGGCCTTGCCGGTCGCCACCGCATAGGCCGGCGCGCGCCCGCCCACCATCGAATAGGCGCGGATCGGCTGCGGACTGTCGATCTTGTCGATGTAGACCACGTCGAGCCCGTCGAGCACCGACAGGTGCACGGTCTCGCCGGTGCTGTCGGCCAGCTGCCGCATGGCCGGCGAGGCGACCTTGCGCACGTCGAGCTGGCTGAGCTGGCGCGCCGCCAGTTCGAACAGCCGGATCGCGCCGCGATAGCCGCCGGCCTCGTCGTCCTTGACGACGTAACCGGCGTGGATCAGGGTCTGCAGCGTGCGGTGGGTGTTGCTGCGGGTCAGGCCGACGCGCGCGGCCAGCGCCTCGATGGTGCGCGGCCGGTCGGCCGGATCGGTGACCGCCTCGAGCACCATCAGCCCTTTGAGCAGGGTCTTGTCCATCGCAGCGAATTTCCTGAAATATAGGACGCAAAAGATAGCACGGCGATCCTCGGGCGCCCCCGTTGGCAGCGCCGCGCCATCGCCCCGCCGGGCCGCTATGGCCGCTTGCGCGGCCCGCCGCAGCCGCGCAGGCGGGCGGCCGCCACTAGTCGTGCCGCTCGCGCGTCATCAGCCGCAGGCCGACGCCGGGTTCGGTGACGATGTACTTGGGCGCCGAGGCTTCGTCGCCGAGCTTCTGGCGCAGCTTGCCGACCAGCACGCGCAGATAGTGTGCGTCGTCCTGGTGGGTCGGGCCCCAGACCTCGCGCAGCAGCTGCGGCTGCGTGACGATGCGGCCGGGCTGGCGCGCCAGCATCGACAGCAGCGCGAACTCCTTGCGGGTCAGCGCCACCGGCTGGCCGTCGCGATGCACCTCGCGGCGCGCCAGGTCGATGCGCAGCACGCCATCGTCGTAGACCGGCGCCTCGTCGCGCGTGCCCTCGTGGTTGCGCAGCAGCGCGCGGATGCGCGCCATCAGCTCTTCGATGCCGAAGGGCTTGGTGACGTAGTCGTTGGCGCCGGCATCCAGCAGCTGCACCTTCTGCGCCTCGCCGGCGCGCACCGTCAGCACCACCACCGGCACGCGCGACCATTCGCGCAATTCCCGCAGCACGTCCTGGCCGTCGCGATCGGGCAGGCCCAGGTCGAGGATCACCAGGTCGGCGCCCTGCGTGGCCAGCAGCGACAGGCCCTGCTCGCCGGTGCCGGCCAGCAGCGTCGCGTAGCCCTGCGCGCGCAGGCTGATGTCGACGAACTTGCGGATCTGCGGCTCGTCGTCGATGACCAGCACGCGGGCCGGCGCAGGCGCCGCGATCGGACTGGCGGGTGTCATGGCGGGGTTTCCTTGGCAGGCGGGGCTTCGCCCCAGGGCAGGTCTATGCGCACGGTGGTGCCGCGGCCGGCCGGCCCGGGCAAGGCTTCGACCGAGCCCATGTGGGCGCCGACGATGCCCTGCACGATGGTCAGGCCCAGGCCGGTGCCGTGGCGGCCACGATCGCCGCGCTCGACACTGTAGAACATATCGAAGATGCGACGGCGCTCGCCTTCGGGGATGCCGGGCCCCTGGTCGGAGACGTCCACGCGCAGCCGGCCGGCGTCGCTGCGGCGCACCGCCACACGGATCGCCGCGCCGGGCGGCGAAAACTTCGCGGCGTTTTCCATCACGTTGAAGAGCGCCTGCTCGATCAGCGCCGGATGCACGTGAATCGGCGGCAGGCCCGGCGGGATGTCGGATTCGACCCGCACCGCCGGCACGTAGCGCTGCAGCCGCAGCGACGCCGAGCCGACCAGCTCGTCGGCGCCGATCCAGTCGCGCGCCAGCGTCAGGCCGCTCTGGTGGCCCAGCCGGGTCATGTCCAGCAGGTTCTGGATGTAGCGGTCGAGCCGTTCGCCCTCGACCCGGATGGTCTCGAGCAGGCTGTGGCGATCCTGCACGCTCATGGCGTTTTCGTAGCGCAGCAGGCTGTCGGCCGAGCCGATCATCGACGACAGCGGCGAGCGCAGGTCGTGCGAGACCGACGACAGCAGCGCCGCGCGCAGACGCTCGGTCTCGCCGGCCACCCGGGCGGCCTCGAGGTCGGCGACCAGGCCGGTGCGCAGCGCCGCCTGGCCGATGTCCTCGGCCATGCTCTCGGCCAGCCGCCGCTGCGCGAAGGCCAGCCGCGCCGGCGCGTCGGCGAAACGCAACCCCAGCACGCCGAGCCGGGTCTGGTCCGAGCCGATCGGCAGGAACCACCAGCCGGCGCTGGTCAGCGTATCGGTGTAGCGGCCGCTGGGCAGGCCGTGCGATTCGGTCCAGCTGGCCGCCACGCGGTCCTTCTCGTCGAGCTCGCCGGCCAGCGCGGCCGGCCCTTCTTCGTCCTTGATGCGCAGCCAGGCCTGCGCGTGCAGCGTCGCCTGCATCACCGCGGCGCCGGCGCTGATGACCTGGCCCAGGTCGGCCGCCTTGGACAGCTCGCGGCCCAGGTCCTGCATCGCGTGGGCATGGGCGTTGGCGGCGCGCAGCGCCACCACCTGCATGCGCAGCCGCGAGGCCAGCCGGCCGGCGATCAGCGCGGCCGCCAGAAACGCCACCACGGTCGCCACGCCCTGGTGCGCGCCGATCACGAAGGTCAGGCGCGGCTCGATGAACAGGAAGTCGTAGGCCAGGAAACACAGCGCGGCGGTGGCCACCGCCGCCACCATGCGGGTGCGCGAGGCCACCAGCAGCACCGCGATCAGGAACACCGGCGACAATTCCTCGAGCCGCAGCCAGCGCTCGGCCAGCAGCGCGAGCAGCGTGGCCGCGACGGTCGCGACCAGCACCTGCGTGATTTCGTGGCGCGCCAGCCAGCCGCCGCCCGCCTGCCACAGGCTGTCGGGCACCGGTTCGGCGCGCGGCGTCGCCACGATGGTCAGCTCGTAGCGCGGGCCGCGCTGCAGCAGCTGCTGCGTCAGGGTACGGTTGAACATGCGCGCGATCGGCCGCTGGCGCGTGCGGCCGACCACGATCGACGCGGCGTCGCGCAGTTGCGCCGCATCGAGCAGCGTGCCGACGATGTCGGCGCCATGCAGCACCTCGGCGCGCCCGCCCAGCCGGCGCGCCAGCGCAAACGCCCGATCGATCTCGGCCTGGCGTGCCTGCGCGTGCAGGTCGTCGGCGCGCGGCGGCTTGCCGGTCTCGACGGTCACCACCGACCACGGCGCGCCGCGCCGCTCGGCGATGCGCACGCCGGCGCGCACCAGGTATTCGGACTGGCCCTTGCCGTCGATCGCGATCAGCACGTGGCGCTGGATCGACAGGCCGCGCAGGCCGCGCGCGCTGCGGGTCTCGCGCAGGTCGTGGTCGACGTGCCCGGCGACCGTCTGGATCGCCAGCTCGCGCAGCGCGGTCAGGTTCGACGGCGAAAAGAAGGCCTGCAACGCCTGCGCGGCCTGTTCGGGCAGGTAGACCTTGCCCTGGTTCAGCCGCTCGATCAGCTCGCGCGCCGGCAGGTCGACCAGGCGGATGTCGCGCAGCCGCTCGAGCACCGCATCGGGCACGGTCTCGGCGACCCGCACGCCGGTGATCTGGTGCACCACGTCGTTGAGGCTTTCGAGATGCTGGATGTTGACCGTTGTGTAGACGTCGATGCCGGCGTCGAGCAGTTCCTCGACGTCCTGCCAGCGGCGCTCGTGGCGGCTGCCCGGCGCGTTGCGATGGGCCAGCTCGTCGACCAGCACGATGGCCGGCCGGCGCGCCAGCAGCGCGTCCAGGTCCATCTCCTCTAGCGGGCGGCCCTGGTAGTCGATCTGCCGGCGCGGCATGGCCGGCAGGCCGGCCAGCAGCGCATGGGTCTCGGCGCGGCCGTGCGTCTCGACCACGCCGATCACCACGTCTTGGCCCAGGCGCTGCAGTTCGCGCGCGCGCACCAGCATCGCGTAGGTCTTGCCCACGCCGGGCGCGGCGCCCAGGAACACCGTCAGGCGGCCGGCCGCCTCGCGCTGCAGGCCGCCCATCAGCGCGTTGGCCTGTTCAGCATTCATGCGGCGCTCGCGCGAACCTAGTCTTCATATTCCGTCCTGCCTCGACCGGCGCGCGGCCGGCAACAGGCGTAAGCATAATCCGGCCGCTGGCGGACCGGCAGCCGGCCATCGGGCCTCGGCACCGCATCATCGGCCCTCGGCGTCCAGCGCCAGGTTCAGCCGCAGCACGTTGACGCGCGGCTCGCCCAGCACGCCCCACTGCGCCGGCTCGCTGTGTTGCGCCACCAGCGCCAGCACCCGCTCGGGCGGCAGGCCGCGCTGGCGCGCCACCCGTGGCGCCTGCAGCTGCGCGGCCGCGACGCTGATGTGCGGATCGGCGCCGCTGCCCGACTGCGTGACCAGGTCGGCCGGCACCTGCTCGGGTGCGACGCCCTCGCGCTGGGCGCGCTCGCTGCGCGCCTGCGCGATGCGCGCGTGCAGCGCCGGATTGCTGCGCGCCAGATTGCTGCCGGCCAGCGCCATCGGGTCGTAGCCGGCCGCCGACGGCCGCGGCTCGAACCAGCCGTCACCGGCGACCGGCTGCGCGACCCAGGCCGAGCCGACCACCACGCCGTCGCGCCACAGCAGGCTGCCCTGCGCCTGCGGCGCGAACAGCAACTGCCCCAGCCCGACGCCGGCCAGCGAATACAGCAGGCCCAGGCCGGCCAGCGCGATGCCCGCCAGCCCCAGCGACGCGCGCCACACATTGCCGGACGCGACGGCCGTCACGCCCGCGTCCACTCGGTGTTCCGTCTTCATGATCCCTTTCCTCAGAAAACCACCAGCGCCGACAGCGCCAGGTCGATCAGCTTGATCGCGGCGAACGGCAGCAGCACGCCGCCCACGCCATAGACCAGCATGTTCCGGCGCAGCAGCGCGATGGCGCTGGCCGGTTTGAAACGCACGCCGCGCAAGGCCAGCGGAATCAGCGCCGGGATGATCAGCGCGTTGAAGATCAGCGCCGACAGCACCGCGCTGGACGGGCTGCCCAGCCGCATCAGGTCGAGCGCCGCCATCTGCGGGATGGCGGCCGCGAACAAGGCCGGCAGGATCGCGAAGTACTTGGAGACGTCGTTGGCCAGCGAAAAGGTGGTCAGCGCGCCGCGTGTGATCAGCTGCTGCTTGCCGATCTCGACCACCGCCAGCAGCTTGGCCGGATCGGAGTCGAGGTCGACCATGTTGCCGGCCTCCTTGGCGGCCTGCGTGCCCGAGTTCATCGCCAGCCCGACGTCGGCCTGCGCCAGCGCCGGCGCGTCGTTGGTGCCGTCGCCGACCATCGCCACCAGCCGGCCCTCGGCCTGCTCCTGGCGGATGCGGGCCAGCTTGTCCTCGGGCCGCGCCTGCGCCACATAGTCGTCGACGCCCGCCTCGGCGGCGATCGCGGCGGCGGTCAGGCGGTTGTCGCCGGTGATCATGACGGTGCGCACGCCCATCTCGCGCAGCTGCGCGAAGCGCGCCTTCAGGCCATGCTTGACCACGTCGGACAGCTCGACCACGCCCAGCGCCTCGTTGCCCTGCATCACCACCAGCGGCGTGGCGCCGCCGCGCGCGACCTGCTCGACACGCGTGGCCAGCTCGGCCGGCTGCGCCCCGCCCAGCGACTCGATGCGCTGCGCCACTGCATCGACCGCGCCCTTGCGGATCGTCGTGCCGTCGGCCAGATCGACGCCCGACATGCGGCTCTGCGCGCTGAACGGCACGAAGCGCGCCGGCTGCGAAGCCGTGACGGCGGGGTCCTGCCGGCGCGCCAGCGCGACGATGGATTTGCCCTCGGGCGTCGGATCGTCCAGCGACGCCAGCAACGCGGCGCGCCGCAGCACCGACTCGTCGACGCCGGCCAGCGGCACGAAACGGGTGGCCTGCCGATCGCCGTGCGTGATGGTGCCGGTCTTGTCCAGCAGCAGCACGTCGACGTCACCGGCGACCTCGACCGCCTTGCCGGACTTGGCCAGCACGTTGGCCTTGAGCGCGCGGTTCATGCCGGCGATGCCGATGGCCGGCAGCAGGCCGCCGATGGTGGTCGGGATCAGGCAAACCAGCAACGCCACCAGCAGCACCGGATCGATGCGCACGCCGACCTGGGCGGCGATCAGCGGCAGCGTCGCCACCACGATCACGAAGCTCAGCGTCATCACGCCCAGCAGCAGGCCGAGCGCCTTTTCGTTGGGCGTCTTCTGCCTGTCGGCGCCCTCGACCAGCGCGATCATGCGGTCCAGGAAACTATGGCCCGGCTCGGCCGTGACCCGCAGCACGATGCGGCCCGACAGCGCCTGGGTGCCGCCGATCACGCCCGAGCGGTCGGTGCCGGCCTCGCGCAGTACCGGCGCCGATTCTCCGGTCACCGCGGCCTCGTTGAGCGTGGCCAGGCCTTCGATGATCTCGCCATCGGCCGGCACCAGCTCGCCCTCGCCGACGATCACGTGGTCGCCGGCGCGCAAGGCCGGCGCGGGCACGGTCTCCTCAACGCCGTCGCTGCGCAGCCGGCGCGCCCGCAGGTCCTGGCG
>JAEZBO010000171.1 GCA_023427085.1 Pseudomonadota bacterium | reverse complement strand
GCGCCCGGTTGCGCGCGGCTGGCCGCGGCGTGGTCCGAACCGGCCTGGCCCGCGGCGACGGCAGGCCAAGCGCCGCCGCCAGGGAGCGGGGCCACAGTGGCATACTCTCCCGATTCGACCTCGCGTCGCGAACCGCCGCCCGCATGACATCCCCTGCCCCCTCCCGTCCCTGGCCCCTGCGTCTGCTGCGCTGGCTGCTGTTGCCGGTATGGATCGCCGAACTGGCGACCGGCGCCAAATCCTTCAAGGACAATCCGCTGATCGGCAGCCGCCGGCTCAATCGCGCCGGCCTGCACGTGGCGCGCGTGCGGCTGGCGCACCGCCTGGCGGCCTGGCGGCGCCAGCGGCTGGCCGGCGCGATCGACGCCGCCGACCGCGCGCAGTTCGACGCCAACGGCTTCGTGCTGAAAGAAGATTTTCTGCCGCCGGCGCAGTTCGAGGCCTTGTGCCGCGAGCTGCTCGACACGCCGATGGCGGCGCGCGAGATGCTGCAGGGCGACACCATCACACGCCGGTTCGCGCTGGACGACTCGCAACTGGCCACGCTGCCGCAGACCCGCGCGCTGCTGCGCGGTGGCGCAGGGCGGAGCCTGCTGGACTACGTCGGTTCGTTCCGGCTGCAGCCGCTCAATTACGTGCAGACCATCCTGTCGCAGGTGCGCGAGGCGGCGCCCGATCCGCAGACCCATCTGCACGCCGACACCTTCCATCCCAGCGTCAAGGCCTGGCTGTTCCTGACCGACGTGGCGGCCGACGAAGGCCCGTTCACCTACGTGCCGGGCTCGCACCGCCTCACGCCCGGGCGGCTGCGATGGGAGCAGCAGCGCTCGCTCGATGCCGCGCAGGCCAGCGGCGCCGACCGCATGAGCGCGCGCGGCTCGCTGCGTGTCGATGCCCACGAACTGGCCGGCATGGGTTATGGCGCGCCCCGCGCGTTCGCGGTCAGGAAGAACACGCTGGTGGTGGCCGACACCGTGGGCTTTCACGCCCGCGGGCCGAGCGTGCGGCCGAGCACGCGCATCGAGATCTGGGGCTATGGCCGGCGCAGCCCGTTCCTGCCGTGGGTGGGACTGGACGCCGCTGCGCTACCGGGCATCCGGGGCCGCGCGATCGGGCTGTTCTGGCGCTTCTCCGACGTCAAGGAAAAGCTTGGCGGCCGGCGCAACCCCTGGCGGCGGGCCGGGCTGATCAAGGCCGGCGATCCGCCGCAGCCCAGATAGCGCCGGCCAGTGCGCGGCCGCTACGGGCCGCCACGCCGCGCCGCGGCTCTGGCACCTGAGTTCGACATGCTTGCGCCCATGCGCCAACGCCCGACCGGGCCGCCGGCGCCGCCCCGCCAACGCTAGCGATAGCCCAGCCGCGCGACGATCCAGCCCGACAGCCGCGCCGGCAGCACCGCCAGCCACCAGGTGCCGAAATTCAGCGGGAACGGAAAGCTGATGCGCGCGGCATTGGCCGACAGGCCGCAGCGGATGCGCCGGGCCGCCTGGTCGGCGCTCAGCCGGAACGGCTTGGGGCCGGGCATGGCCCGCATCATCGCCGAATCGACGTAGCCCGGCATGACCACGTTGACCCGCAGGCCTTCGGGCGCCAGCCAGCCGCGCAAGGCTTCGCCATAGGCTTTCAGGCCGGCCTTGCTGGCGCAGTACGAGGGCGTGACCGGCAGGCCGAAATAGGCCGCCAGCGAACTGACCAGCGCCAGCTGGCCGCGCCCGCGGCGGCGCATGCCGGGCAGCGCCGCGTCGACGGTCACCATCGCGGCGATCAGGTTCACATCGATGACGGCGCGCGATTGCGGCCACGACTCGCCGTGGCGGTCGGGGCCGGTATCGGTATTGAGGCCGGCGTTGACGATCAGCAGGTCGAGCGGATGATCGGCGTCGGCCTGCGCGATCCAGCCGCGCAGCGCGGTCTCGTCGCGCAGGTCGAACGCGGCGGTCAGCACCTGCGCGCCGCGGTCGCGGCACTGCCGCGCCAGGTCGGCCAGGATCTCGGCGCGACGGCCTTGCAGCATCAATACCTGGCCGGGCGCCGCGTACTCGAGCGCCAGCGCGGCGCCGATGCCGCCGGTCGCGCCGGTGATCAATACGTTCACGCGGACGCGCCCGCCGCGGCGCTGCTAGACGTGCAGGCCATGGTATTTGCGGCCCAGCGCGATGGTGGCCGAGAACATGCCCTGCTTGCTGCCGCAGTCGTAGCGGTCGCCTTCGTAGCGGTAGGAATAAACCGGCCGGCGGTCGTGCACCATCATCGCGACCGCGTCGGCCAGCTGGTATTCGCCGAAGGCGCCGACGCCGCATTCGCGCAGGCAGTCGAAGATCTGCGACTCGAGCACGTAGCGGCCGGCCACGCCCTGCAGGTCGCCATCCTGGCGGCCCTCGGGCTTCTCGACGATGCGCGAGACCCGGCTGACGCGCTCGTTGAGCGGCATGCCGTCGACCACGCCATACCGGCGGCCGTCCTCGGCCGGGATGCGCGCGGTGCCCAGGATGGTGCCGTCGTATTCGTGCGCGGCCTGCATCAGCTGCAACGTGACCGGCATCTCGCTATCGACCAGGTCGTCGGCCAGCAGCACCGCGAACGGTTCGCTGCCGACCAGCGGCTCGGCGCACAGGATGGCGTGGCCCAGCCCCAACGGTGCGGGCTGGCGGATGTACATACAATTGACGTTGTCCGGCACAATCTGCCGGACGGTCTCGAGCAGCGCGTTCTTGTTCTTGTCGCGCAGTTCTTTCTCGAGTTCGAAAGCCGTGTCGAAGTGGTCTTCGATGGCGCGCTTGTTGCGCCCGACCACGAAGATCATTTCGGTGATGCCGGACTTGGCCGCTTCTTCGACGGCATACTGGATCAACGGCTTGTCGATGACCGGCAACATTTCGTTAGGCAGCGCCTTGGTCGCGGGCAAAAAACGCGTACCGAGGCCGGCAACTGGAAAAACCGCTTTTCGAATGGGTCTCATGGCATTTCGGTTCCAAGACGCTTGCAAACCGGGCCGGCACTTTTGCTCGGACGTCCGGCCCTGGCCAGCCAGGCACAAAAAAATCTCAGCAAGAATACCCTCGAGTTTCCGCCAAATCTGCCGCTAACGGACACAGAAGCAAAATATCGCTTACCGTCACACCTCGTGCAACCGGCATCATTCTACGACGTTCACCCTCGCCCCTCGACATGAAACCCAGCGTCAACGCTCCGCCTCGTTCCGTCAGCCGCGAACAGCTTCCGGCGCTTCCCGACATGCCCCAGTGGCACCGCTTCAGCGAGGCTGCCCAGCAGGCCAAACTGGCGGCCGATGAATTGCGTATTCTCGATGCGGCCGGCATCAAGATCGACATGAGCGCGCAGCCCTATTCGGACGAATTGCGCGAAGCCGGCTCGGCGCTGCTGCACGCGCGCAATTTCGAAGACATGCGCACCGCGCTGCTCGACGGCGACGAAGTCAACAACACCGAACACCGCGCCGCCTGGCACACCGAACTGCGCCGCCCGGCGCCGATCCGCGAGGTCGCCGAAGAGCGCGGCCGGCTGCTCGATTTCGTGCAGCGGGTCGACACCGAACGGCGCTTTCGCAACATCCTGCACATCGGCATCGGCGGCAGCGACTGGGGCGTGCGGCTGGCCGTCGCGGCCTTCGGCTACACCGGCGTATGGCGCGAGATCCGCTTCGTCGCCAACATCGACGGCCATGCCATCGAAGGCGGCATCTCGGGCCTGGATCCGCACCAGACGCTGGTGGTGATCGCGTCCAAGTCGTTCACCACCGCCGAGACGCTCGAGAACGCGCGGCGTGCGATCGAATGGATCCAGAACGCCGGCATCCGCGATGCCTGGCAGCAGGTGGTGGCGATCACCGCCCGGCCGATGGTGGCGCTCGATTTCGGCGTGCTGCGTACCCACATCTTCCCGTTCTGGGACTGGGTCGGCGGCCGCTTCTCGCTGTGGTCGTCGGTGAACCTGTCGGCGGCGCTGGCGGTCGGCAACGAGGTGGTGGCCGGCATGCTGGCGGGCGCCCACGCGATGGACGAGCATTTCCGCACCGCGCCGATCGAACAGAACGCGCCGGTGCAGATGGCGCTGTCGGCGGTCATCAATCGCAGCGTGCTGGGTTTCGGCTCGCACAACCTGTCGGTCTACGACTCGCGGCTGTTCTATCTGGTGCCCTATCTGCAGCAGCTCGAGATGGAATCGCTGGGCAAGTCGGTGACGCTGGCCGGCGAGCCGGTCGGCGTGCCGACCGGGCCGGCGGTGTGGGGCATGCCCGGCACCGACGCGCAGCACACCTTCTACCAGTGGCTGCACCAGGGCAGCGACGGCGCGCCGGTCGATTTCGTGGTGTGCCGCCGCGCCGACCACGGCTGGCGCGATCACCACCAGCAATTGCTGGCGCACTGCCTGGCGCAGCGCGAGGCGCTGCTGCGCGGCAAATCGTACGAAACCGTGCGCGCCGAGATGCAGGGCTCGAACGCCAACAACGAGTACACCGACTGGCTGGCCAAGCACAAGGTCTATCCGGGCGGGCGGCCGTCCAACCTGATCGTGCTGCCGCGCCTGACGCCGTATACGCTGGGCGCGCTGCTGGCGCTGTACGAACACAAGGTGTTCGTGCAGGCGCTGATATGGGGCATCAATCCCTTCGATCAGTGGGGCGTCGAGCTGGGCAAGACGCTGACCTCGCAGATCCTCAAGGACTGGCACAGCATGGCCAACGACGAACCGCTGGCGGTGCCGCACGATCGGTCGACGCAGCACTGGCTGCAGATGTTCCAGCCCGAGACCGAACGGCGCCGGACGCCGCGCTGAGGCGCGCGCCCCGGTCCGCCGGCAGGCCTCACGCAGACGTGCGCGCATGACGCCCGCCGCCCCGCGCCGCCCGACCGTGCTGCTGCTGGGCGCCAGCGGCCAGCTCGGCCAGGCCCTGCTGGACAGCCAGCGCACGCTTGCACCCGACGGCGTCGAGCTGGTGGCTGCCGGCCGCGAACAGATCGACCTGCTGCGTCCGCGGACGATCGAGGCGCTGATCGAGCGGCTGCGGCCGGTGCTGGTCATCAACGCCGCCGCCTACACGGCGGTCGACCGCGCCGAAGCCGAGCCGGCGCTGGCGCAGGCCATCAACGCCGACGCGCCGGCGGCGATCGCCCGGCAGACCGCCCGCATCGGCGCGGCGCTGATCCATTATTCGACCGACTATGTGTTCGACGGCGGCCAGGCGCAGCCCTACCTCGAGACCGATCCGGCCCATCCGCTGTCGCAATACGGGCGCAGCAAATTGGCCGGCGAGCAGGCCGTGGCCGCCGCCAATCCGCGCCACCTGATCCTGCGCACCAGCTGGCTGCACAGCCGCTGGGGCGGCAATTTCCTCAAGACCATCCTGCGCCGCCTGCTGGCCGGACAGCCGCTCAAGGTGGTCGACGACCAGGTCGGCACGCCGACCAGCGCCACCGACGTGGCCCGCGCCAGCATCGAACTGGCGCGGCGCATCGCCGCCGACGTCGCGGCCGTCGATGCCCAGGCGGCCTGGGGCACCTACCATGCCAGCGCCCAGGGCCGTTGCAGCTGGTACGACTATGCACGCGCCATCGCCGACGACGCGCAGGCGCGCGGCTGGCTGGAACCCGGCCGCGCCGCCATTGCCGCGGTGGCGACCCGCGACTATCCGCAGGCCGCGCGGCGGCCCGCCCACGCGGTGCTCGACAGTGGCAAACTGCAGGCCGGCTTCGGCCTGGCGCTGCCGCGCTGGCAGGACGGCGTGGCCGCGACGATCGGCCAGCTGCGCGAAGACCCGGCCTTTTTGCGATCCCCATGAAACACCATGCCACCGAGCTCGCCGGCGTCGTCGTGATCGAACCGACGATCCACCACGACGACCGCGGCGCCTTCTTCGAGAGCTATAACGAGCAGGCCTTTGCGCGCGCCATCGGCCGCAGCCCGCGCTTCGTGCAAAGCAACCAGTCGTGCTCGCAGGCCGGCGTGCTGCGCGGCCTGCACTACCAGGTCGCACCGCACGAGCAGGCCAAGCTGGTGCGCGTGGTGCACGGTTCGGCCTTCGACGTCGCGGTCGACCTGCGGCCGGCGTCGCCGACCTATCTGCGCTGGACCGCCGCCGAACTGAGCGCCGCCAACCGCCTGCAGCTGTGGATCCCCGAAGGCTTCGCGCACGGTTTTCTGGCGCTCGAGGACGACACGGTGCTGCTGTACCAAACCACTGACTACTGGTCGCGCCCGGCCGAACGCTGCATTGCGTGGGACGATCCGGCGCTGGGCATCGGCTGGCCGCTGACGCGCCCGCCGATCCTGTCGGACAAGGATCGCGCCGCGCTGCCCGCCGCGGCGGTGCTGGCGGCGGAAACAGAAACAAAAAGTAATAGCCGGGATTAAAGCGCCGTCCGGCCCGTCACACCTACAAATGGACGACCCTCCTTCTAGTATCACCGACCACCTGCCGCTGCTGCGCCGCTACGCGCGCACGCTGGCGCACAGCCACGAAGACGCCGAAGACCTGCTGCAGGACGCCCTGGTGCAGGCCTACACGCAGCGCAAGGCACTGCGCAAGGTCGAGAGCCTGCGCAGCTGGTTGATGACCATCCTGCACAACACCTTCATCAGCGAATGGCGCCGGCGCCAGCACGCCGCGCGGCAAGCCTGCGCGCTCGACGAGGCCCACAAGGCCAGCGTGCCGGCCACGCAGGAACACGCGGTACGGCTGAGCCAGCTGCAGCGCGCCTTCATGACGCTGCCGGCCGACCAGCGCGAGGCGTTGCACCTGGTGGTGGTCGAAGGACTGTCGTACCAGGAAGCCGCGCAGGTGCTGGACGTGCCGATCGGCACGCTGATGTCGCGGCTGGGCCGCGCCCGCGCCGCGCTGCGCCAGATGGAAGAGCCGCGCCAGGCCGCCAAGGCGGTGCGTGGCCGGCGGCCGCCCCTCAGAGTGGTAGGAGGAAACGATGAAAACGAGCGCTGAACCGATCACCGAGATCGACCTGGACGCGTATGTCGACGACCAGCTCGATACCGACCGGCGCATCGAGGTCCAGGATTATCTTTCCACCCACCCGGACGAGGCCATGCGGGTCATGGCCGACCTGCGCGTGCGCGACATGCTGCGCCACGGCGAGGCGGACATCTGGGACGAGGCGTTCTGGACCGACACGGACACCGACACCGAGCCGCGTGACGCGACCGACCCGCCACCCCGCCCGGGCGCCGACCCCTGCCGCGGCGCGCCCCGCACACAAGCGCTGGCGCGCCGGCTCGACCGCGCCCGCTGGCGCGCGCGGCTGTATACGCGGCTGCGGCCCGCTGCCGCCACCGCGCTGCTGTTCACGCTGGGCTGGACCGGCCACGTCGGCTACACCGCCTGGCAGACCGGCCAAGCCTACACCACGCTGCACCAGCCGCCCGCCTTCGTCGACGACGCGGTGCGCGCGCACCGGGCCTCGCAGATCCGCGCCGCGATGGCCTCGCAGCCCGACGTGCCGGTGCTCGACACCGACGAGATCCTGCGCAGCCTGGGCATCGCGATGCCGGCGCTGCCACCCGAATGGCGCATCCGCGACGTGCAGGTGTTTCCGTCCAGCGCCGGCCCCAGCGTCGAGATCCTGCTCGAGACCTATGCCGACAGCGGTTCGCCCAGCCAGCTGTCGGTGTTCGCCGCGCGCGCGCTGCCGGCGGCGCAATCTTCGGTATCAGCCGGGCGCGAAAAATCACGCGCCGAAAACACCAATGTCGTCTATTGGCAGCAAGGACCCTGGTCGTATGCGCTGACTGGCGAACTGCCGGAACTCGACCTCGATCACCTTGCCCAACGTCTGGACGTGGCGGCACTGAACGTGCACTGACAACAAGCCACGCCGTTTCTTCATTCTTGCGATTTTCAGGAGCACAGCATGTCCATGAGCCAACAGGATCGCCAAGCGATCGAAAGCGTGTTCGAACGCCTCAAGCAGGTCGAAGGCCAGGGCGCCCAGCGTGACGCCGAAGCCGAACAATTCATCCAGGAGCGCCTGAACCAGCAACCGGGCGCCGCCTACTACATGGCGCAGACCATCCTGGTCCAGGAGCAGGCCCTGCAGAAGGCGCAAGAGCGCCTGCAGGCCCAGCCGCAAGCGGGTGGCCAGCCCGCGCAGGCCCAGGGCCTGGGCGGTGGCTTCGGCCGTCAGACCGGCGGCGTGCCGGGCATCGGCTCGCGCCTGAGCGGCGGCCAGCAGGGCGCGCAGGCGCCGGCCGCCTCGGGCCTGTCGTCGGGCGCGGGCTTCGGCCGCAGCGCCGGCGGTGGCGGTTTCCTGTCGGGCGCGCTGTCGACCGCGATGGGCGTGGCCGGCGGCATGATGCTGGGCAGCATGCTCGGCGGCCTGTTCGGCGGTAACGATGCCCAAGCCGGCGAACTGCCGCCCGAAGGCGATGCCGTGCAGGACCCAGGCGCTGAACAAGGCGTGGCCGACGAAGGCTACGACGACGGCGGCGGTTTCGACGACGGTGGTGGCGATTTCGGCGATTTCTGATCGCTGCAGGCCTGACGCGACGGCACGCCGACACGCTGCCATCGCATCGGGCCGCCCCCGCATCCAGCGCGGCCGCCCGGCGCAAATCGGGCCGAGCGCCAAGTAAATTTTTCTCCAGGCGATGCGCTACTGCATCGCCTTGTTTGATTCACATCTCAACGCTGCTTTTCTACGCAGGACACTTCGATGCTTTTCGACTGGATGGCCGACCCGACGGCCTGGCTGGGCCTGGCTACGCTGATCATTCTGGAGGTCGTGCTTGGCATCGACAACCTGGTCTTCATCGCCATTCTTGCGGAAAAGCTGCCCGCCCACCAACGTGACAAGGCCCGCCTGATCGGCCTGGGCCTGGCGCTGATCATGCGCCTGGGCCTGCTGGCCAGCATCGCGTGGATCGTCACGCTGACCGAACCGCTGATCTCGATCTTCGGCAAGACCTTCTCGGGCCGCGACCTGATCCTGCTGCTGGGCGGCGCATTCCTGCTGTACAAGGCCACCACCGAACTGCACGAGCGGGTCGAGGGCGCCACCCACGCCAAGGGCGGTTCGCAGCAATACGCCTCGTTCTTCCACGTGATCGCGCAGATCGTCGCGCTCGACGCGGTGTTCTCGCTCGACTCGGTGATCACCGCGGTCGGCATGGTCGACGAGCTCAGCATCATGATGACCGCGGTGATCATCGCGATGATCGTGATGGTGGCCGCCAGCAAGCCGCTGGTGCGCTTCGTCGGCAAGCATCCCACCGTGATCGTGCTGTGCCTGGGCCTGCTGCTGATGATCGGCTTCAGCCTGGTCGCCGAAGGCCTGGGCTTCTACCTGCCCAAGGGCTACCTGTACGCGGCCATCGGCTTTGCGATCCTGATCGAGGCGATCAACCAGCTGGCGCTGCGCAACCGCATGCGCCGGGTCGGCGCGATGGGCCGCCGCGAACGCACCGCGCAGGCCGTGCTGACGCTGCTGGGCGGGCGCCGCGCGCGCCGCAACCAGGACGAAGAACCGGTCAGCGACAGCAGCGTGACGCCGCCGCCCGAAGACCTGCCGGTGTTCGCGCCGGAAGAAAGCACCATGGTCGAGCGCGTGCTCGAGATGGGCGAGCGCAACGTCGAGGCCATCATGGTGCCGCGCCGCGACATGATCTGGCTCGAGGTGCGCGACACGCCCGAGGACATCCTGCGCAAGTTCGGCAGCGGCCACTCGCGCCTGCCGGTGTGCGAAGGCGATGCGGGCAACGTGATCGGCATCGTGCACTTCAAGGACGCCATGGGCGCGCTGATGCAGCCCGGCTCGATCGACCTGATGGCGCTGGCGCGCCCGCCGCGCTACGTCACCGACACGATGCCGGCGATCCGGCTGGTCGAAGAGGTGCGCAACTCGCGCGAGCACATGCTGATCGTGGTCGACGAGCACGGCGCCTGCGTCGGCCTGGTCACGCCGATGGACATCCTCGAGGCGGTGGCCGGCGACCTGCCCGAACATGGCGGCAACGAGGTCGAGTCCAGCATCGCGCTGCCCGACGGCAGCTGGCTGCTGGCGGGCCGCCTGAGCATCGACGAAGCCGGCCGGCTGCTCGATGAACCGGCGCTGCGCGACGCCTTCGAGGACGACACCACGCTGGCCGGCTGCGTGCTGCGCCTGGCCGGCCGCATCCCCGAGGTCGGCGAATCGTTCGCGTGGCAGCAGTGGCGCTTCGAGGTGCGCCAGCGCGGCGGCCTGCGCATCGAACAGCTGCATGTGGCGCCGATCGGACAGGCGAACGACAGCGAGGCAACGCCGCCCCAAGCCTGATCGGCGGGACTACAATCGCCGCCGAGGCTCCCCCGTGACGGGGGGAGCCGTCCAGGCCCGCCCGCATAATGACCGCCCCCAAAACCAGCCTTGCCGCCCTGATGGTAGGCGCCATCGGTATCGTCTACGGCGATATCGGCACCAGCGTGCTGTATGCGCTGAAAGAAATCTTCGCCACCGGCCACGTCGCGCTGACCGCGCAGAACATCCTCGGATTGCTGTCGCTGCTGTTCTGGACGCTGACGATCATCGTCACGCTCAAGTACGTGGTGCTGGTGCTGCGGGCCGACAACCGCGGCGAAGGCGGCATGGTGGCGATGCTGGCGCTGGCCTCGCAGTCGGTACGCGGCTATCCGGTGCTGCGCCGCGCGCTGCTGGCGCTGGGCATCTTCGGCACCGCGCTGTTCTACGGCGACGGCGTGATCACGCCGGCAATCTCGGTGCTGTCGGCCATCGAGGGCCTCGAGCTGGTGGTGCCGGGCACCCGGCCGCTGGTCGTGCCGCTGGCCATCGTCGTGCTGTTCGCGTTGTTCGCGCTGCAAAAACGCGGCACCGCCGGCATCGGCAAGGTGTTCGGCCCGATCATGCTGCTCTGGTTCGCGGTGCTGGCGCTGCTGGGCCTGGTGCAGATCGTCGAGCACCCGGGCGTGCTGGCCGCGCTGAGCCCGCATCACGCCATCGGCTTCGTCGGCGGCAATCCCGGCATCGCATTTCTGGTGCTGAGCGCGCTGGTGCTGTGCGTGACCGGCGCCGAATCGCTGTACGCCGACCTGGGCCATTTCGGCAAGCGGCCGATACGGGTGGCCTGGTTCGCGATCGTCATGCCGTCGCTGACGCTGAACTACTTCGGCCAGGGCGCGCTGTTGCTCGAGTCGCCCGAGGCCGCGGTCAATCCCTTCTATCTGCTGGCGCCCGACTGGCTGCGTGCGCCGCTGGTGGCGCTGGCGACGCTGGCGGCCATCATCGCGTCGCAGGCGCTGATCTCGGGCGCGTTCAGCATCACCAAACAGGTCATCCAGCTGGGCTATCTGCCGCGGCTGCGGATCCAGCACACCAGCGCCGAGAACGCCGGACAGATCTACATCCCGTTCGTGAACTGGGCGCTGTTCGCGGCGATCCTGGTCGCGGTGGCGGTGTTCAAGACCTCGGGCGCGCTGGCGGCGGCCTATGGCGTGGCGGTCTGCGGGCTGATGACGATCACCACGGTGCTGACCTTCTTCGTGATCCGCCATCACTGGCGGCTGCCGCTGGCGCTGTGCGTGGCGGCCACCAGCGTGTTCCTGCTGGTCGACGTCGCCTTCCTGCTGTCGGCGCTGCTCAAGCTGCTGCACGGCGGCTGGTTCCCGTTCCTGATCGGGGCGGTGATGTTCGCGGCCATGCAGACCTGGCGCCAGGGCCAGGACGCGCTCGACGAAGGCCCGCGCAAGACCGCCATCGACCTGAAACCGCTGATCGACAACCTGGCGGCGTTTCCGCCCGCCCGGGTCGAGGGCGTGGCGGTGTTCTTCACCGCCAACGCCGACAAGACGCCGTCGGCCTTCCTGCACAACCTCAAGCACAACAAGGTCATGCACGAGCGCAACCTGTTCGTGACGGTCTGTTATCACGAGGTGCCGTGGGTCAACCTGGACGAGCGCGCCAGCGTCCGCAGCCTGGGCCATCACTGTTGGCACGTGACGCTGAACTACGGCTTCAAGAACGACGTCGACGTGCCGCGCGACCTGGCGACGGTGCCGGACTGGGGCCTGGATTTCGACAGCGAGCAGGTCAGTTATTTCCTGGGGCGCGACCAGTTGGTGGCGCGGCCGCAGACCAGCAAGATGGCGAACTGGCGGCGCCTGCTGTTCGTGCAGATGCATCGCAACGCCGGCTCGATGTCGGACTACCTGAAGCTGCCTGGCAACGCGGTGGTCGAGCTGGGCGCCAAGGTCGAGGTCTGAGCGCGGCGCGCGTACCGCCCGAGGGCGAATCCGCGCGCCGTATCATCCGCCGGCCTCAGAGCCAGGCCAATGCGGCCCCGCCCAAGCCCAGCGCCGTCGCGGTGCCGGCCAGCAGATTGGCGTCGCGGCGCTCGCCGCTTTCGCGCCGGGTGGCCCACGCCGCATACAGACATACGACCGCCAGCACGCCCAGGCACATTGCATAGATGTCCATCGCTACCTTCGCTTTGCTCGAGTGCCCACATGGGCACCTAGCAAAGACGCGCGGCGCGGCGGTTTAATCCGCCGCCAGCGATGCCGGCTGGCGGCACTGGATCATCCGCATGATCTCGGGCACGCACGAGCCGCAGCCGGTGCCGCAGCGCAGCTGCTGCTTGAGCTGGGGCAGATCCCAGCCCGATGCGATGCCCTGCTCGATGCGCTGGTCGCTGACGCCATGGCAGACACACACCGTGCGCGCGCGCGGCCCCGACGGCAGCCGGCCGGCCAGCAGATGCGCCAGGCTGGCCGGCGCAGGTCCGCCATCGGCCCACGCCAGCAATGCGTCGTGGGCCCGGGTGTCACCGGCCAGCAGGAAGGCCACCGGCCGGCTCTGCTGAAGCCGCAGGCGGCGCAGCACGCCACGCGCCGGATCGTCGAAACAGGCATCGGCGTCGCGCAGCGCCAGCGCATCGACCAGGGCCGACGCGGCCAGACCCGGCTCGGCCTGCGCGGCCGCCACGCGCGCACGGTGTGTGTCTGCCATGGCGTCAGCGACCAGCGCATCGAGCAGGGCATCGCATCGGGCTGGGATCTGCCCCAGCTCAAGCA
>JAEZBO010000153.1 GCA_023427085.1 Pseudomonadota bacterium | reverse complement strand
GCGGCCGCCCGCCCGCGCGATGGCGCCATCCTGGTGTCGCCCGCGGTGCTGGCCAGCGACGGCGCGCGCTTCGACGCGATGGCGCGCGAGGCCGGCCACGCGTTGCGCTGCGTGGCCGATGTCGATGCCGCAACAGCCGACGTGCGCATCGCCTTCTTTTCGCGCGAGCTGTACGTCGGCAGCTCGCTGCGCCGGCCGGGCGAACGCTCGAATCTATTCTTTGCGCAGGTCGACCGCTGTCCGAACCTGCAATGGTTGCACGTCTGTTCGGCCGGGCTCGATCTGCCGCAGTACGCGCCGTCGCTGGCGCGCGGCGTCGA
This sequence comes from Pseudomonadota bacterium, assembly GCA_023427085.1. Lineage (GTDB taxonomy): Bacteria > Pseudomonadota > Gammaproteobacteria > Burkholderiales > Burkholderiaceae_B > Orrella. The sequence goes on along the minus strand of JAEZBO010000153.1, from coordinate 18,627 downwards.
GGTCACCGGCTCGAGCGGCGTGACGGCGGTGCCGATCGCGCAGACCGCGCTGGCGGCCATGCTGGCGCTGTCGCGTGGCTTCGGCCGCTGGCTGCCGGCCCAGGCGCAGCGGCGCTGGTCGCCGTTTCCGTGGGACGCGCGGCCGCGCGACGTCGCCGGCCAGCAGGCGGTGGTGGTCGGCGCCGGGCCGATCGGCCGCGAGATCGCCCGGCTATTGCGCGCGGTCGGTTTCGACGTCAGCGGCGTGCGCCGCAGTGGCGCGCCCGATCCGGCCTTCGATCGCTGCGTGCCGCTGAGCCGGCTCGACGAACTGCTGCCCGCCTGCGACTGGCTGGTGCTGGCCGCGCCGCTGACCGACGAGACCGCCGGTCTGCTCGATGCGCGGCGGCTGGCCTTGTTGCCGGCCAGCGCGCGGGTGGCCAACGTCGCGCGCGGCGAGCTGCTGGACCAGGCCGCGCTGGTCGAGGCCTTGCAGCAGCGGCGGCTGGCCGGCGCCTATCTCGACACCTACGCACAGGAGCCGCTGCCGGCCGACTCGCCGCTGTGGCTGTTGCCCGAGGTCTGGCTCAGCCCGCACGACAGCTCGGCCTCGCAAGGCCACGAGCGCCGCGTCATCGAGGCCTTCGCGGCCGCCTATGCGCGCTGGCTGGCGGCCAGTTCGCGCACCTGACGCGCCAGCGCGCCGCGCAGCAGCTCGATGAACGCGGCGGCGGCGATCGAGTCGTCGCCGTCCTTGCGGCGGATCAGGCAGATCGCGCGTTCGTTGATCGGCAGCTTGACCGGGATGGCCCGCAGCGCGCGCATGTCGAACTGCGCCAGCGCGATGGTCGGCACGATGGTCGCGCCCAGCCCGGCCTGCACCAGCGCCGCCGCGGTCGACAGGTTGTGCACCTCGCGCGCCACGGTCCAGCGCCGCGGATAGATGCAGGCGTCCAGGTGCTGGCGGATGCTGCTCTGCTTCTCGAACACGATGATCGACTCGTCCAGCAGCTCGGCGGCGCTCAGCCGGGCCTGGCCGGCCAGCCGGTGGTGTTTGTCGCAGACGAAATGGAAGGTGTCGCTGCCGAGCTTCTCGACGCTGAATTCGCCGCTCGGCGCGACCGCCGCGCACAGCGCGAAGTCGACCTGCCGGCTGCGCAGCAGGTCCAGGCACGGACTGTTGGCCAGGTCGTGCAGCACCAGTTCGATGCCGGGGTAACGGCTCTCGAACTGGCGCACCAGCGGCGGCAGCATGCCCGAGGAAATCGACGGCAGCGCCGCGATCGCGACGCGGCCCTGCTTGCGCTGCACCTGGTCGCTCATCTCGAGCAGCGCGTGTTCCATCTCGGGCAGCAGCCGCGCGGCGATGCGCTCGAACACACGGCCTTCGGAGGTCAGTTCGACGTGGCGGGTATTGCGCGAGAACAGCCGCACGCCCAGGCCGGTCTCGAGGTTGGCGATCAGCGCGCTGAAGGCCGACTGGGTCAGGTTGCACAGCTCGGCCGCGCGCGTGAAGTTGCGTTCGGCGACCAGCGCCTGGAAGGCGCGCAGATGGCGGATCGACAGGTTCATGGGCTAATGCCGGCGGTCTTGCCAGCGTGGCCTCGCGCCCGCCATCAGCCGAAAAACCAGTAGCAGACCAGCACGGACGCCACCACGCCGGCCAGGTCGGCCAGCAGCGAGCAGCCGACCGCGTGGCGGGCGCGCTGGATGCCGACCGCGCCGAAGTACACGGCCAGCACGTAGAAGGTGGTTTCAGTGCTGCCCTGCACGGTCGCGGCCACCAGCGCCGGGAAGCTGTCGACGCCGAAGTGTTCCATGGTCTCGAGCAGCATCGCGCGGGCCGCGCTGCCCGAGAAGGGCTTGACCAGCGCGGTTGGCATCGCATCGACGAAGCCGGTGTCCAGGCCGGCGGCGGTGACCAGCCAGCGCAGGCCGTCGAGCGCGAAGTCGAGCGCGCCGGAGGCGCGCAGCACGCCGACCGCGCACAGCATCGCCACCAGGTAAGGCAGCAGGTTCTTGGCGATGTCGAAGCCCTGCTTGGCGCCCTCGATGAAGTTGTCGTAGACCGGCACCTTGCGGATCGCGCCGGCGACCAGGAAGGCGATGATGATGCCGAACAGCGTCAGGTTGCCGGCCAGCGTCGAGATCGACGCCAGCGTCGCGGCCGACAGCGTCGCGGCCACCGCCATGAAGCCGCCCAGCAGCAGCGCCACGCCGCCCAGCCAGGCCAGCACCACCGGATCGTGCAGCCGCAGCCGCTGCATCCACGCCACCGACAGCAGCGCGGCCAGCGTCGACGCGCTGGTGGCCAGCAGGATCGGCAGGAACACCATGGCAGGGTCCGGCGCGCCCTGCTGGGCGCGGTACATGAAGATCGTCACCGGCAGCAGCGTCAGCGACGAGGCGTTCAGCGCCAGGAACAGGATCTGCGCGTTGGTGGCGGTGTCGGGCCGCGGATTGAGCGTCTGCAGCTCGCGCATCGCGCGCAGGCCGATCGGCGTGGCGGCATTGTCCAGGCCCAGGCCGTTGGCGGCGAAGTTCAGCGTGATCAGGCCGATCGCCGGATGGCCGCGCGGCACCTCGGGCATCAGCCGCGCGAACAGCGGCCCCAGCAGCCGCGCCAGCTTGTCGACCAGCCCGGCGGCTTCGGCGATGCGCAAGAAGCCCAGCCACAGCGTCAGCGTGCCGAACAGCAGCACCATGACCTCGACCGACAGCCTGGCCATGTCGAACAGGCCGCGCACCATCAGCGCAAAGACGTCGGGATCGCCCAGCACCAGCCAGCGAAACAACGCCGCGCCGGCGGCGATCAGGAAAAAGGCCAGCCAGAGGATATTGAGCATGAAGGAGGGCGCATGAAAACTAAGCGAACTTTACGCGATGGCGCGCGCGGCTGCCAATGCGGCGCGCCGGCCCCTTTTTCTGTTACCTTTGCCTGGAACAGCGCCGGCCGGCCGGGCAGTATCGACGCCCGTCCGCCGTCGCCACAACGAGACAAGCAAAGGAGGTCAATCATGGCTCGGAAATCCTTCCGCCGCGATACGCTGACGCGGCCGGTGTTCCAGTGGGCACGCAATGCCCTGCCTACCTTGTCCGATACTGAACGCGAAGCCATCGATGCCGGCGACGTCTGGTGGGATGGCGACCTGTTCACCGGCCAGCCCGACTGGGCCAGCCTGCGCGGCATGCCCCCGGCGCGGCTGACCGACGAAGAACAGGCCTTCATCGACGGCCCGGTCACGCAGCTGGCCGACATGCTCGACGAATGGCAGATCCAGTGGACGCTGCGCGACCTGCCCGAAGAAGCCTGGGCCTTCATCAAGCAGCATCGCTTCTTCGGCATGATCATCCCCAAGGAGTACGGCGGGCTGGGCTTTTCGGCCAGCGCGCACTCCGAGGTCGTGCGCCGGCTGTCGCTGCGCTCGTCGACCGCCGCCGTCACGGTCATGGTGCCCAATTCGCTCGGCCCGGGCGAGCTGCTGATGCAGTTCGGCACCGAGCCGCAACGCCAGCAGTGGCTGCCGCGGCTGGCGGCCGGCACCGAGGTGCCGTGCTTCGGCCTGACCAGTCCCGAAGCCGGTTCCGATGCGGCCTCGATGACCGACACCGGCGTGGTCTGCAGGCAGCTGGTCGACGGCCAGCAGGTGCTGGGCATCCGCCTGAACTGGCGCAAGCGCTACATCACGCTGGGGCCGGTGGCCACGGTGCTGGGACTGGCGTTCAAGCTGCACGACCCCGAGCACCTGCTCGGCGACAAGGAAAACATCGGCATCTCGGTGGCGCTGGTGCCCACCGACCTGCCCGGCATCACGATGGGCCGGCGCCACCTGCCGGCCATGCAGATGTTCCAGAACGGCCCGACCGAGGGCGTCGACGTGTTCGTGCCCATCGATGCGCTGATCGGCGGCGCCGAGCGCGCCGGCCACGGCTGGCAGATGCTGATGAGCGCGCTGGCGGCCGGCCGCGGCATTTCGCTGCCGTCGCTGTCGGCCGCGGCGGTGTCGTTCTCGGCCCATACCAGCGGCGCCTATGCCCGCGTGCGCAAGCAGTTCGGCATTGCGATCGGGCGATTCGAGGGCATCCAGGACAAGCTCGGTTTCCTGGCCGCCAGCAGCTACCAGATCGAAGCCGCGCGCCGGCTCACCTGCGCGGCGCTCGACCAGGGCCACAAGCCCGCGGTGGTCTCTGCCATCATGAAATACCACGCCACCGAACGCATGCGCAGCGCCGTCAACGACGCGATGGACATCCACGCCGGCAAGGCGGTCATCGACGGCCCGCAGAACTACCTGGGCGCGCTGTACCGCGCGATCCCGGTCAGCATCACCGTCGAGGGCGCCAACATCCTGACGCGCTGCCTGATCATCTTCGGCCAGGGTGCGATCCGCAGCCATCCCTATTTGATGCAGGAGATCCTCGCGCTGGGCGACCGCGACACCGAACGCGGCCTCGAGGACTTCGATGCGATCTTCTGGAAACACGCCGGCCACAGCGTGCTCAACGGCCTGCGCGCCTGGGGCATGGCCTGGACCGGCGGCCGGGTCGGCCCGGCGCCGGCGGCTGGCCGCGTCAGCGGCCATTACCGCCAGATCACGCGGTATTCGTCGGCCTTCGCGCTGGTCTCCGAGGCCGCGCTGGGCATCCTGGGCGGCGCGCTCAAACGCAAGGAGATGATCTCGGCGCGGCTCGGCGACGTGCTGTCCGAACTCTATCTGCTGTCGGCCACGCTCAAGCGCTGGGAAGACGAGGGCCGCCACGAGGCCGACCTGCCGCTGGTGTCGTGGTGCATGGAACACGGCGCGGCCAACATCGAACGCAGCTTGCGCGACGTGCTGGCCAACATGCCGATGCAGCCGGTCGCGTGGCTGCTGCGTCTGCTGGTGCTGCCGCTGGGCGCCCGCCGCGGCCCGTCCGACGCGCTGACCCAGCGCTGCGCCGAGCTGCTGCTGACGCCGTCGCCCACGCGCGACCGCATCGTCGGCGACCTGTGGCAGCAGCGCGGCCATCCCGGCGTGGTCCAGCTCGAACGTGCGTTCGAGCTGGTCGCGTCGCTGCAACCGCTGTACGACCGCATGAAAGAGGCCGGCACCCGCAACTGGCGCGACGCCCATGAACGTGGCGCGATCACCGACGAGCAGGCGGCGCGGCTGCAGGCGGCCGACGAGGCCGTGGCCGAGGTCATCGAGGTCGACGACTTCGACGCCGACGAGCTGCTGCGGGGGCGTTGACGGCGCGGGCTGTCCGCGTGGGGGTGGCCACGCGGAGACCGCCGCCATCGGTAAAAAAAGCGGGCCTCGGCCCGCTTTTTCTTGGTCTGCGCGATCGGGCCTCAGGCGGCCGAATCGTTGCCGGACTTCTTCTGGATGAACTCGATCTTGTAGCCGTCCGGGTCCTCGACGAAGGCGATCACGGTGGTGCCGTGCTTCATCGGACCGGCTTCGCGGGTGACCTTGCCGCCTTTTTCCTTGACCTTGTCACAGGCCTCGTAGGCATTGTCGACCTCAAGCGCGATGTGGCCATAGCCGTTGCCCAGGTCGTAATGGTCGGTGTCCCAGTTGTGCGTGAGTTCGATCACGGCGCCTTCGGACTCTTCCTGGTAGCCGACGAAGGCCAGCGTGAACTTGCCATCGGGATAGTCCTTGCGGCGCAGCAGCCGCATGCCCAGCACGTGGGTGTAGAACTCGAGCGAACGATCGAGGTTGCCGACGCGCAGCATGGTGTGTAGCAGTCGCATGATGGGGTGTCCTTGGCTTGTTGCAAAGACACGATTCTACCGGCCCGGGCCTTACAGCAAGGGCACGTCGGCCGGGTCGTGGCGGCGCAGCACGTCGCGCGCGCCCTGGAAGCCGGGCAGGATCTGCTCGACCTCGGCCCAGAAGTCCTGGCTGTGGTTCATCTCGCGCAGGTGCGCCAGTTCGTGCGCGATCACGTAGTCGACGATGTCCGGCGCAAAGTGGATCAGGCGCCAGTTCAGCATGATGCAGCCGTCGCTGTTGCACGAGCCCCAGCGGGTCGCGGCCGACGACAGCCGCCAGCGCTTGACCACCAGGCCGCTGCTGGCCTGGAAGGCCTGCAGGCGGGCGCCGAACCAGAGCGTCGCGCGGCGTTGCAGCCAGGCTTGCGCGCTGTCGCGGATGCGGGTGTGGTCGGCTTCCTGCGGCAAGCCCAGCCACAGCACGTCGCCATCGCGCGGCGCGTCGGCGTCGCCGCTGTAGCTGGCTTGCGAGCCGCGTGCGGTGGGCCGGGCGCTGGCGCCGGCAGCCGGATCCAGGCCCGGTTGCAGCACGATGCGCCGGCCTAGGTAGGGCAGCTCGCCGCCGGCCTGCCAGCGGGTCTGCGACATCGCCAGCCGCTCGCGGCGGGCGTGCCAGTCGCGCAGCTTGGACAGGATCCAGCGGGACTTCTCGCGCACCGCGTCGTCGATCTGGCCCAGCGTCACCCAGTTGGGCGCCGTCACGCGCAGGCCGTCGTCGCCGATCACAAAACCGATGCTGCGGCGGCGCGAGCGCAGCAGCACATAGCCGATCGGCTGCTGCTCGGTGGCGGTCTCGCGCCAGCGCGCGCCGGCCGGCAGTGACGGCGGGCAGGGCGTGTCGATACGGCCGTCGCTGCCGCTGCGCGCGCGCACGGCGGGGGGCGGCTCAGGCGCTGCTGGCGCTTGGGCAGCGGGGGGCGCAAGGGATGCGGGCGTTGCGGGAGTTGCCGGCGTTGCAGAGAGCGCCGGCGCAGTCCCGACGGTGGTGAAGGGCTGCGCCTGAGGAGAGTTCGTGCCCGGGTGGGCCGGCTCGCGCGACAGCACGGCGCGAGCGAGCGGCGTCGTCGGCTCGTAGGTCGGCCGGGCGGCTGCGGATCCGGCGGCCGGTGACCCGCCCACCGATGGCCCGGCCAGGCGCGTTCCTGCGACAGGCGAACCTGAACCGGGCGATCCGGCGGACAGCGCCCCGGCGGCGGGAGGCACGGCAGCCGCGGCCCCGCCGTCGGCGGGGCTGCCGTCGTCGAACAGATCCAGTTGCCGGGCGGCCTGCCGCGTCATGCCGGATAGTGCTCCGGATTGAGCCGCCGCATCTCGCCTTCGATCCAGGCTTCGACCTTGGCGTTGAGTTCTTCGGGGCTCATGTCGCCGGGCTCGATCGGCGGGCCGAACGACACGGTGACCAGGCCGGGCTTCTTGATGAAGGCATTGCGGGCCCAGCAGCTGCCCGCGTTGACGGCCACCGGCAGCACCGGCGCGCGGGTGCGCACCGCCAGCCGCGCGCCGCCCAGCTTGTAGCGGCCGGTCTGGCCGACCGGCACGCGGGTGCCCTCGGGAAACAGGATCGGCCAACGGCCTTCGTTCAGCCGCAGCAGGCCGGTCGCGACCACCTGCTCGAAGGCGTCACGTCCCTTGGCGCGGTCGATCGGGATCATGCGCAGCAGCGCCAGCCCCCAGCCGAAGAACGGCACGCGATGCAGTTCCTTTTTGTAGACGAAGCACATCTCGCGCGGCATGTAGCCGGGAAAGAACAGCGTCTCCCAGGCCGATTGATGCTTGGACAGCACGATGGCCGGGCCGTCGGGCAGGTTGTCCCAGCCCTGCACCTGCCAGCGGATGCCGCAGATGACCTTGGCGCCCCAGACGGCCAGGCGCGGCCAGCCCACTGTCAGGCGGTAGCGCCACGTTGCGGGCGCCGGCGCCCACAGCATGCAGGCGAACGCATAGGGGATCACCGTGATGATCAGGAACAGCGCGTAGATGAACGAACGGATGGCGTACATGGTCAGGTCGTGGCGAGCAACGCGTCGGCCACGGCGGCCAGATCGTCGCGGATTTCGGTGCCCTCGGGCAGGCCGTCGGCGCCCTGGGTCTTGCGGCCGTTGCCGGTCAGCACCAGCCAGGGCCGGCAGCCGGCCTGCGCGCCGGCCTGCAGGTCGCGCAGCGAGTCGCCCACCGCCGGCACGCCGCGCAGGTCGACGTCGTAGCGCTGGCCGATCTGCACGAACATGCCGGGCTTGGGCTTGCGGCAGTCGCAATTGTCGTCGGGGCCGTGCGGGCACATGAAGATCGCGTCGATCTGCCCGCCGACGGCGGCCAGCTCGCGGCGCAACTTCAGGTGCATGGCATTGAGCGCGGCCATGTCGAACAGGCCGCGCGCCAGTCCGGACTGGTTGGTGGCGACCACGACCTTCCAGCCGGCGCGCGACAGCCGCGCGATGGCCTCGAGGCTGCCAGGCAGCGCGATCCACTCGTCGGGCGATTTGACGAAGTCGCTACGGTCCTGGTTGATGACGCCGTCGCGGTCGATGATGACGAGTTTCACTGTGCCAGTCTCGACAGGTCGGCCACCTGGTTCATCAGCCGGTGCAGGCCAGCCAGCAGCGCCAGGCGGTTGGCGCGCACCGCCGGGTCCTCGGCCATCACCATGACGTCGGCGAAGAATGCATCGACCGCGCCGCGCGCCTGCGCCAGCGTGCTGAGCGCGGCGCCGAAGTCGCCGGCCGCGAAACACGCATCGGCCTGCGGCTGCAAGGTCGCCACGGCCTCGGCCAGCGCACGTTCGGCCGGTTCGGCCAGCTTGGCCGGGTCGACCTCGCCGGGCTCGCCGTCGACCTTCTTGAGCAGATTGCCGATACGTTTGTTGGCGGCGGCCAGGCTGGCCGCCTCGGGCAGCGCCAGGAAGGCCGTGACCGCGCGGACCCGCGCCGCCACCTGATGCAGCGGCGGCTGCAGCGCGATGACGGCATCGACGGCGCTGCGCTCGTAGTCGCCGGCCAGCTGGTTGCGCACCCGTTCGTAGACGAAGTCACGCACCTCGGTCAGCACCTTGGGGTCGATCTTGCCGGCGCCGAAGCTGTCGGCGGCGGTCTGCAGCACGCCTTCGAGCGTCAGCGGGCCATTCTCGCTGGCGCGCAGCCAGCCGCCGGCCGCCAGTTGTTCGAAGGCGCTGATCAGGCCCTGTGCGGCGCGCCGCAGGCCGAAGGGATCGCGTTCGCCGGTGGGCGCCTGGCCGATGCTCCAGATGCCGACCAGCGTCTCGGCGCGTTCGGCGATGAACAGCACGGCGGGCGTCACGCTGTCGGCATTGACCGGCTGGTCCAGGCGGATGCGGTACTGGCCGCGCAGCGCGTCGACCACCTCGGCCGCTTCGCCGTCGGCGGCCGCGTAGTAGGCGCCGATGATGCCTTGCAGCTCGGGAAACTCGCCGACCATGTTGGTGCCCAGGTCGGCCTTGGCCAGCAGCGCCGCGCGGTCGGCGTCGGCCACCGCGCTGCCCAGCGTCTGCGCCACGCCGCGCGCGATCGCGCGTACGCGTTCGACGCGTTCGAGCTGGGTGCCCAGCTTGTTGTGATAGACGATGCTGCCCAGCTGCTCGACCCGCTTGGCCAGCGGCGTCTTGCGGTCGGTCTCGAAGAAGAACTGCGCATCGGCCAGGCGCGGGCGCACCACGCGCTGGTTGCCTTCGACGATGTTGTGCGGGTTCTTGGCGGTCATGTTGCTGACGATCAGGAAGCGGTGCGTCAGCGCGCCGTTGTCGGGATCGAACAGCGGGAAGTATTTCTGGTTGAGCCGCATGGTCAGGATCAGACACTCTTGCGGCACGTTCAGAAAGCGCGGCTCGAACTCGCCGGCATAGACGGTCGGCCATTCGACCAGCGCGGTGACTTCGTCGAGCAGCGCCTCGACCTCGGGGTCGGTGCCCAGCGTCGCGCCCAGCCGGGCCGCCTGCGTCTGCAACTGCGCCTCGATGGTGGCGCGGCGGGTCGCGAAGGCCGCGACCACGTGGCAATGCTCGGCCAGCGCCAGTTCGTAGGCGGTCGCCTCGCTGAGCTCGAGCGGCGGGCCGGACAGGAAACGGTGGCCGTGCAGCAGCCGGCCGGCGGTCAGGCCCAGCGCGGTGACCGGCACCACGGCGTCGCCGTGCAAGGCGATCAGGCCGTGCGCCGGCCGCACGAAGCGCACCGAGGTCACGCCATCGGCCAGCTGGTAGCGCATCACCTTGGGGATCGGCAGGCCGGCCAGCGCGCTGTCGAGCGCCTGCTGCAGGCCGTCGGTCAGCGCCACGCCGGGCGCGGTGCCGCGGGCCACCAGGTAATCCTGCTTGCCATCGGACTCGCGCGCCAGCGTGGCGATGTCCAGGTCGGCCAGGCCCTTGGCGGCCAGCTTCTTCTGCAGCGCCGGCGTGGCGCTGCCGTCCTCGGCCAGGCCGATCTTGGCCGGCATGAGTTTTTCGGCGTATTGCTGGTCGGGCGCCTGCGTGCGCACCTGCGTGATCAGCGCGGCCAGCCGGCGCGGCGTCGCGAACGGCGTGACCTGGCAGCCCTCGGCCAGCAGGCCGCTGGCGGCCAGGCTGTCCTGCAGGCCCTGGGCAAAGGCCTGGCCCAGGCGGTTCAGGGCCTTGGGCGGGAGTTCCTCGGTGAACAGTTCCACCAGCAGCGGACGGATGGCGCTCATTGTGCGGCCTCCTGGGCTTGCGCTTGCGTGGCCATCGGGAAGCCCAGGCGCTCGCGCGAGTCGTAGTAGGCCTGCGCGACCGCGCGCGCCAGGTTGCGGATGCGGCCGATATAGGCGGCCCGTTCGGTCACGCTGATGGCGCCGCGCGCATCGAGCAGGTTGAAGGTGTGCGCCGCCTTGAGCGTGGCCTCGTAGGCGGGCAGCGCCAGCGGCACTTCCATCAGGCGCTGCGCTTCGGCTTCGTAGTCGTTGAAATGGGCAAACAGCATGGGGGCCGAGGCGTGTTCGAAGTTATAGGTCGACTGTTCCACTTCGTTCTGGTGGAACACGTCGCGATAGAGCACCGGGCGCCCGCCCGGGCCGCCTTCGGTCCAGACCAGGTCGTAGACGCTTTCGACGCCCTGCAGGTACATGGCCAGGCGTTCCAGGCCGTAGGTGATCTCGCCGGTGGCCAGCGAGCAGTCCAGCCCGCCGACCTGCTGGAAATACGTGAACTGCGTCACTTCCATGCCGTTGAGCCAGACTTCCCAGCCCAGGCCCCAGGCGCCCAGCGTCGGGTTTTCCCAGTCGTCCTCGACGAAGCGGATGTCGTGCTCGGTCGGGTCGATGCCCAGCGCCTTGAGCGAACCGATGTACAGCTCGAGGATGTCGGGCGGTGCCGGCTTGAGCACCACCTGATATTGGTAGTAGTGCTGCAGGCGGTTGGGGTTTTCGCCATAGCGGCCGTCCTTGGGACGGCGCGAAGGCTGCACGTAGGCGGCGCGCCAGGGCTCGGGGCCGATGGCGCGCAGGAAGGTCGCGGTATGCGAGGTGCCCGCGCCCACCTCCATGTCGTAGGGCTGCAGCAGGGCGCAGCCTTGCTGGTCCCAGTATTGCTGTAGCCGAAGGATGATCTGCTGGAAGGTGAGCATGGACGATATTGAGGTCTGTTGCAGGGTAACCCTAGATTTTAACGGCTAAATCCGCCGTCCTATGGGCGCAGTATGATTTCACCTTTCCGAAGATTTCCCGGGCTGGCGTGGCAGGCACGCCCGCCGCCCGACGGCAGACGCGAGGAGACACCCCAATGAGCGATACGATCCAGGTCCGGATCCAGGACGGCATCCAGGTCATCACGATCAACCGGCCGCAGGCCAAGAACGCCATCAACCTGGCCACCGCGCAGGCGCTGGCCGAGGCGCTGATCGAGCTCGACAGCCGCGACGACCTGCAACTGGGCATCCTGACCGGCGCCGGCGGCACCTTCTGCTCGGGCATGGACCTGAAGGCCTTCGCGCAGTCGGGCGAGCGTCCCTACGTGGCCGGCCGCGGCTTTGCCGGCATCGCCGAGGCGCCGCCGCGCAAGCCGCTGATCGCCGCGGTCGAGGGCTACGCGCTGGCCGGCGGCTGCGAGATCATGCTGGCCTGCGACCTGGTGGTGGCCTCGCGCGACGCGCGTTTCGGCCTGCCCGAGGTCAAGCGCGGACTGGTGCCCGGCTCGGGCGGCATGGTGCGGCTGCCGCGCCGGGTGCCGTATCACGTCGCCATGGAAATCGTGCTGACCGGCGAGATGTTCGACGCCGAGCGGGCCTACCAGCACGGCCTGGTCAACCGCCTGACCGAACCGGGCCAGGCGCTGGACGCCGCGCTCGAGATGGCGCGCGGCATCGCCCAGAACGGCCCGCTGGCGGTGCAGACCGTCAAACAGATCGTGTCCCAGTCGCAAGACTGGCCGCAAGAGGGCATCTTCGAGCGGCAGCGGCCGCTGATCGCCCACATCTTCACCTCTGCCGACGCCCGCGAGGGCGCGACCGCCTTCGCCGAAAAGCGCAAGCCGGTGTGGCAGGGCAAATAGTTTCCCTTTTTAGCCTCGACCCAGCGAACCCCCATGTCCGTCATCATCAAGGAAGACGATCTGGTCCAGTCGATTGCCGACGCGGTCCAGTTCATCAGCTATTACCATCCCGCCGACTACATCCGCCACCTGGCGCGCGCCTACGAGCGCGAGGAAAGCCCGGCCGCGCGCGACGCCATGGCGCAGATTCTGACCAACTCGCGCATGTGCGCCGAAGGCCGCCGGCCGCTGTGCCAGGACACCGGCATCGTCAACGTGTTCCTCAAGGTCGGCATGAACGTGCGCTTCGAGTCCTGTAGAAGCTTGCAGGAAATCTGCGACGAAGGCGTGCGCCAGGGCTACCTGAACCCCGACAACCCGCTGCGCGCCTCGGTGCTCGACGATCCGCTGTTCGCGCGCCGCAACACGCGCGACAACACGCCCTGTGTGGTCAGCGTCGAGCTGGTGCCGGGCGACACGGTCGACATCCAGGTCGCGGCCAAGGGCGGCGGCTCCGAGAACAAATCCAAGTTCGTCATGCTCAATCCCAGCGACTCGCTGGTCGACTGGGTGCTCAAGACCGTGCCGACCATGGGCGCCGGCTGGTGCCCGCCGGGCATGCTGGGCATCGGCGTGGGCGGCACGGCCGAAAAAGCCATGCTGATGGCCAAGCAGTCGCTGATGGAAGATCTCGACATGCACGAGCTGCTGGCGCGCGGCCCGCAGAGCAAGCTCGAAGCGCTGCGCATCGAGCTGTTCGAGAAGGTCAACGCGCTGGGCATCGGCGCGCAGGGCCTGGGCGGCCTGACCACGGTGCTGGACGTCAAGATCGCCACCTTCCCGACCCACGCGGCGTCCAAGCCGGTGGCGATGATCCCGAACTGCGCGGCGACCCGCCACGTGCACTTCGTGCTGGACGGCTCGGGCCCGGCGCTGCTGGAGCCGCCGTCGCTGTCCGAATGGCCCGACGTGCACTGGGCGCCCGACTACAACAAGTCCCGGCAGGTCGACCTGAACACGCTCACGCGTGAAGAAGTCGCCAGCTGGCAGCCGGGCCAGACGCTGCTGCTGTCGGGCAAGATGCTGACCGGCCGCGACGCCGCGCACAAGCGCATCCAGGACATGCTGGCCAAGGGCGAGCCGCTGCCGGTGGACTTCGCCAATCGCGTCATCTACTACGTCGGTCCGGTCGATCCGGTGCGCGACGAGGTGGTCGGCCCGGCCGGTCCCACCACGGCGACCCGCATGGACAAGTTCACCGACATGATGCTGGCGCAGACCGGGCTGATCGCGATGATCGGCAAGTCCGAGCGCGGCCCTGCCGCCATCGAGGCCATCAAGAAGCACCAGTCGGCCTACCTGATGGCGGTCGGCGGCTCGGCCTACCTGGTGTCCAAGGCGATCCGCGGCGCCGAGGTGGTCGGCTTCGAAGACCTGGGCATGGAAGCCATCTACGAGTTCGACGTCAAGGACATGCCGGTGACGGTCGCCGTCGACGCGCAGGGCATTTCGGTGCACAACACCGGCCCGAAGGAATGGCAGGCCAGGATCGGCAAGATCCCGGTGGCCGTGGCCTGAGGCGGCGGGGCCACCGCTGTGTGATGGCCTGCCGCGGGTTGGCACGATGCGGTCGCGACGGCGGCCGGCGGACGGCGGCTGCGCTTGGGCGGGCCGCCGTTTTTCCTTGGCGTGGACCGCTACGCCTTCAGCGGCGTGGCGCGGCCGCGGCAGCCGTCCGGCCGCGGCGGCGCAGCACCAGCACCACGGTGATCAGCAGCGAGCTCGCCAGCGCGACCGCCAGCGCCGCCAGTTGCGGCATGCGCGTGATGGTCAGCGCCAGCGCGGCGGCGAAACCGGCCAGGCTCAGCGTGCCCAGCAGCGCCGAGCGCAGCGTCGCGATCACGCCGGCGTTGCCGTACTTCTGGTGGATCGTCACCGACACCACCGTGTAGCCGATCGGAAACGCCAGCAGAAAGCCCGAGCCGCTCGGGCCCAGCCAGCGGCTGGCGGTCGTCACGGCGGCCACCAGCGCGCCGGCCAGCAGGCCGCGCAACAGCAGCAGGCCCCAGCCCGGCACCCCCTTGGTCGGGGTCATCGGCGTGACGTAGCGGCGGCTCAGGCGCAGGCAGCCGGCCGTCACCAGCATGAACAGCAGCATGCCGCCGACCGGATGGGCCGGCAGCAATTGCGATAGCAGCGCGCCGGCCAGCCAGCCACCGACCGCGGCCAGCAGCGACAGCCACGGGCTGCCATGGCGCGCGGTGGCGATGTAGGCCAGCAAGAACAGCTGGGTCGCGCACAGCGACAGCAACGCGTAGGACGCTGCCTGCGCCACGAAGGGCGCGGGCGATTGCTGGGCCATGAAGTAGAAGCCCGGGCCCAGGATCATCGGCAGGCCGGCCAGCGCGCCGCCCACCAGCGGTCCGAACGCGCCGACGGCCCACGACACCGCCATCACGACCAGCGCGGTGGCGGCCATCCTGATCAGCAAGGCGTCCAGCGCCAGGCCGGCGAATAACGAGTCCAGCATGATGTCTCCGTGCGCTGCGGGTCTGCCGGCCGCCGGATGTCGGCGTCGCTTGACGCTCAGCAGACGGGATCGTACAGTATTTGGAACGAACATTCCAAATGGACGATCGAACATGCGCAGCAAAGCCTTCGAGCCGGACCAGGTCGCCGACGCCGCGATGCGGGTGTTCTGGCAGCGCGGCTACGCCGCCACGTCGATCCAGGACCTGGTCGACGGCACCGGCCTGTCGCGCAGCAGCCTGTACGGCACCTTCGAGAACAAGCAGGGCCTGTACCGGCAGGCGCTGCGGCGCTACCAGGCACTGATGTCGGCCAACGTCCAACTGGTGTCGTCAGATGGCGAGCCGCGCGAACTGATCCGGCAGCTGTTGATGCGCGTCGCCGATGACGAACTGCGCGATCCCTTGCGGCGCGGCTGCCTGGCGGCCAATGCGGCGCTCGAGGTGGCGGGTCACGACGACGAGGTCGCGCGGCTGGTCGCGCAGCACTATCGGCGCATGCAGCAGGCGCTCGAAAAACTGATCCAGCGCGGCCGCGAATCCGGCCAGTTGCGCGACGGCCCGGCGCCGCGCGCGCTGGCGCGCTTCTACATCAACACCATGCAGGGCCTGCGGGTGCTGAGCAAGGGCAGTCCGGCCGCGCAGCGGCGCGAGTGCCTGATGGATGTGATCGACGTGGCGCTGGCGGCGTTGTAGCGCGCTGGCGTTGGCTGCGCCGAGATGAGGCCCGGCAGCCGGGCGGTCGGCGCTGACGATCCGGCCGCCGCCTGGCCATGGGTGGCAGGGTGGGCCGGACTCAGTCGGTCAGCTTGATGATCGGCTGGTCGATCAGCTCGGCCAGCCGCTCGGCGATCGGCCTGCCGTCGATGCGCAGGTCCGGCGCCAGCTCGGCCAGCGGCGCCAGCACGAAAGCCCGTTCGGCCATGCGCGGGTGTGGCAAGGTCAGGCGCGGATGCGCCAGCACTTGCTCGCCGTGGCGCAGCAGATCCAGGTCGAGTGTGCGCGGCGCGTTGCGATACGAACGTTCGCGGCCATGGCTGGCTTCGATTCGCTGCAGCAGGTCGAGCAGCGCCAGCGGGTCGAGTGTGGTGCGCAGCCGCGCGACGGCATTGATGAAGTCGGGGCCGCCGGCATCGATGGGGGCGCTGCGATAGAACGACGAGGCCGTGCAGTCGTCGACGCCGGCGCTGCCGGCCAGTTGCGCCAATGCCGCGTGCAGCGTGGCGTGGGTATCGCCCAGGTTGGCGCCCAGGCCGATGTAGGCGGTGACGGCTGTCATCGCGGCGTGGCCTGTCAGTCGGCGGCCGGCGCGCTGCCGCCTTGCGGCTTGCGGCGCGGACGGCGGCGACGGCGGGCCGGGCTGTCGCTCTCGCGCGGCTCGTTGGCCAGGTCGTCGATCATCGTGGCGCGCGCGGCGTCGTCGTTGTCGGCCAGGTCCATCCACCATTGCGCCAGCACGCTGTCGAACTCGCCGGCGGCGGCGCGCAACTGCAGGAAGTCGCAGGCGGCGCGAAAGCGCGGCTGCTCGATCATGCGCCAGGCGGTCTTGCCCTGGCGGCGCTCGAAGCGCGGCTGCATGAACCAGATCTCGCGCATGTCCGAGGCATAGCGGCGCTGGATCGCCAGCTTGACGGTCTGCTCGTCGAGCACCGAGTCGGCGGCCTGCATCAGCGCCGGGATGGTGTGCTCACCCTGTTCGCACAGTTGTTTCCAGCGCACTTCGACCTGCTGCCACAGCAGCGCGGCGAACAGGAAGCTGGGGCTGACCGTCTTGCCGCCGCGCACGCGGGCGTCGGTGCGCTCGAGTGCCAGTTCGACGAAGCGTTCGCCGCCGGGCTGCTCGAGCACCACGTCCAGCATCGGCAGCAGGCCCTGGTGCAGGCCTTCGGCGCGCAGCTGGCGCAGGCTGTCCATCGCGTGGCCGCAGGTCAGCAGCTTGAGCATCTCGTCGAACAGGCGCGAGGCCGGCACGTTGTTGATCAGGCCGGCCAGTTGCTGGATCGGCGCGCGCGTGTCGGGATGCAGCGTGCCGTTGAGCTTGGCCGCGAAACGCACCGCGCGCAGCATGCGCACCGGGTCTTCGCGATAACGCGTGGCCGGGTCGCCGATCATGCGCACCACGCGGTTCTTCAGGTCCTGCACGCCGCCCTGGTAGTCGATGACCTCTTCGGACAGCGGATCGTAATAGAGCGCGTTGATCGTGAAGTCGCGCCGCACGGCGTCCTGCTCCTGCGTGCCAAACACGTTGTCGCGCAGGATGCGGCCATGCTCGTCGGTCTCCTGCGTCGCCTCGGCGGGCGCGCGGTAGGTCGACGTCTCGATGATCTCCTGGCCGAACACCACGTGCACCAGCTGGAAGCGGCGGCCGATGATGCGGGCGCGGCGAAACAGCGGGCGGGTCTGTTCGGGCGTGGCGTTGGTCGCCACGTCGAAGTCCTTGGGCTCGAGGCCGACGATCAGGTCGCGTACCGCGCCGCCGACGATGTAGGCGTCGAAGCCGTGCTGGCGCAGCACTTCGCAGACCTTGATGGCATGGCGCGAGACGTTGCGCCGGTCGATGCCGTGGCTGTCGCGGCCGATGCGTTGTGGGCCGCTGGGGGCCGAGGGGCGCAGCAGGCGCGCGACGAAACGCTTGATGGTGTCTGTAATCATCAGGACTTGTGGTCTTCGAGTTCTTTGAACAGGTCCAGCACGGGCCAGCCGCGCGTCTGCGCAATCTCGCGCAGCGCCGGGCTGGGGTTGGCCGCCACCGGGTGGCTGACCACCTCGAGCAGCGGCAGGTCGTTGATCGAGTCGCTGTAGAACCAGGTCTGGTCGAAATCGGCCAGCGTGGTGCCGAGCGTCTCGAGCCAGGCCTCGACGCGGATCACCTTGCCGGCCTGGAAGCTCGGCGTGCCGTGGATGCGGCCGGTGTAGCGGCCGTCGGCCAGCTCGGGCTCGGTCGCGATCAGGGTCGGGATGCCAAAGGCGCGGGCGATCGGCGCGGTCACGAAGCTGTTGGTGGCGGTGACGATGGCGCACAGGTCACCGGCCTGCAGGTGCTGGTCGACCAGCTGGCGCGCCTGCGCCGTCAGCGCCGGCGTGACGACCTGGGCCATGAATTCTTCGTGCCAGGCATCGAGCTCGCCCAGCTCGCGGCCAGCCAGCAGGCCGAGCATGAATTCGGCGGCCTGTTCGGCCGTCAGGCGGCCTTCGTTGTAGCGCACCATCAGGTCTTCGTTGCGCTGGCGTGCGACGGCAGGGTCGCCGGCGCGGCCGGTGCGGGCCAGGAAATCGGCCCACTGGTAATCGCTGTCCAGCGGTAGCAGCGTGTGGTCCAGGTCGAAGAGGGCGAGCCGTTTTTTTGATGTCATTGTTTGTTCGAGGCGACTTGGTCGGCGAGCATGGCCCGCAGCATCGGAATCGTGATCGCGCGACCGGTCGCCAGGGAGTATCGGTCGAGCGCATCGAGCAGGTGGGCGAGCCGCCGCATGTCGCGTTCGTAGCGGGTCAACACCCAGTTCAGGACCTCGGGGCCCAGTTGCAGGCCCCGATCGGCAGCCTGCAGGGTCAGCGCGGCCAGCTTGTCGGCATCGGACAACAGCTCGAGCCGGTAGACCAGATCCCAGCCCAGGCGGGTGCGCAGGTCTTCGCGCAAGGGCAGGGCCACGGGGGCGCGGTCGCCGGCCACGGCCAGCGCGAAGGCGCGGTCCGAGGCTGCTGATTCGCGCCAAAGATTGTACAGGGCGAACAGCGCGGCCTGTTGCGCGGCGTCCAGCAGATGGATGTCGTCGACCGCGATCAGCGTCGGCGTCGCGCCGGCACCGGGCGCCGGCACGGCATCGGCCAGCGCCTCGGGCGCCGACGTGGCGCCAAAGTAGCGGGCGCCGGGACGC
>JAEZBO010000141.1 GCA_023427085.1 Pseudomonadota bacterium | reverse complement strand
GCCTCGGGCCGGCTGCAATTACATCATGCCGTCCATGCCGCCCATGCCGCCCATGCCACCCATGCCGCCCATGCCGCCGGCTGGCTTGTCTTCGGCAACTTCCGAGACCATGCAGTCGGTGGTCAGCATCAGGCCGGCGATCGACGCTGCATTCTGCAGTGCCGAGCGGGTGACCTTGGCCGGATCGAGCACGCCCATTTCGACCATGTCGCCATAGGTGCCGTTGGCGGCGTTGTAGCCGTAGTTGCCGGTGCCGCCCATGACGGCTGCGACCACGACCGAAGGCTCGTCGCCAGCGTTCTGGACGATCATGCGCAGCGGCTCTTCCATCGCGCGCAGCACGATCTTGATGCCGGCGTCCTGGTCAGGGTTGTCGCCCTTGACGTTCAGGTTGGCGCGTGCGCGCAGCAGGGCCACGCCGCCGCCTGGCACGATGCCTTCTTCCACCGCTGCGCGGGTGGCGTGCAGCGCGTCTTCCACGCGTGCCTTCTTCTCTTTCATCTCGACTTCGGTGGCTGCACCGACGCGGATCACGGCAACGCCGCCGGCCAGCTTGGCCACGCGCTCTTGCAGTTTTTCGCGGTCGTAGTCCGAGGTCGCTTCTTCGATCTGGATGCGGATCTGCTTGACGCGCGCCTCGATCGATTCGGCCTGGCCGGCGCCGTCGATGATGATGGTGTTTTCCTTGCCCACTTCGACGCGTGCAGCCTGGCCCAGTTCGGCCAGGGTGACTTTTTCCAGGGTCAGGCCGACTTCTTCGGCGATGACCTGGCCACCGGTCAGGATGGCGATGTCTTCCAGCATGGCCTTGCGGCGGTCGCCGAAGCCAGGCGCCTTGACGGCGGTGGTCTTCAGGATGCCACGGATGTTGTTGACCACCAGGGTCGCCAGGGCTTCGCCTTCGACGTCTTCGGCGATGATCAGCAGCGGACGGCTGGACTTGGCCACTTGCTCGAGCACGGGCAGCAGGTCACGGATGTTGCTGATCTTCTTGTCGAAGATCAGGACATACGGGTCGTCCAGCGCAGCAACTTGCTTTTCGGGCGAGTTGATGAAGTAGGGCGACAGGTAGCCGCGGTCGAATTGCATGCCTTCGACGACGTCCAGCTCGTTTTCGAGCGACTTGCCGTCTTCGACGGTGATGACGCCTTCCTTGCCGACCTTGTCCATCGCGTCAGCGATGATCTGGCCGATCGAGGAGTCGCTGTTGGCCGAGATCGAGCCGACTTGAGCGATTTCCTTGCTGGTCGTGACGGGCTTGCTCTGCTTTTGCAGTTCGGCCACGGCAGCGGCGACGGCCTTGTCGATGCCGCGCTTCAGGTCGATGGGGTTGAAACCGGCGGCGACGTACTTCAGGCCTTCCTGAACGATCGCTTGAGCCAGCACGGTGGCGGTGGTGGTGCCGTCACCAGCGTTGTCGCTGGTCTTCGAGGCAACGTCTTTCACCAGCTGTGCGCCGATGTTTTCGAACTTGTCCTTCAGTTCGATCTCTTTGGCGACCGACACGCCGTCCTTGGTCACCGTGGGGGCGCCGAAGGAGCGCTCGAGCACCACGTTGCGGCCCTTGGGGCCCAGGGTCGTCTTGACGGCGTTAGCCAGGATGTTGACGCCACGAACGATGCGGACGCGCGCGTCATCGCCGAACAGAACTTGCTTGGCAGCCATTGTTAGCTTCCTTTATTGATTCGGTTGCAGATGAGTCGGATGGGGAATTACTGCACCACGGCGAGGATTTCTTCCTCGCGGATGACCAGCAACTCTTCGCCATCGACCTTGACGGCCTGGCCGGCGTACTTGCCGAACAGCACCTTGTCGCCGACCTTCAGGTCGACCGGCAGAACCTTGCCATCTTCGGTCTTCTTGCCGGGGCCGACAGCGACGACTTCGCCTTGGTCAGGCTTCTCAGCGGCGCTATCCGGAATGACGATACCCGAGGCAGTTTTGCGCTCGTTGTCCAGACGCTTGATGATCACGCGATCATGCAGGGGACGCAGGGCCATGAAGAACTCCTGTTGATTCAATGAGTTGGGTTGAAAGTCTGGCTGGGCGCGAGGCCATTGTTAGCACTCGCTGCCATTGAGTGCTAATTATAGGGATGGGATGGGGAGGTTCAAGGGGGTTGTTACAAATTTGGGGGTTCCCCAGCGCCGATGTCGAAGTTCATCGAGTTTGGAATTTGGTTCACGAGTTTGGAATTAGCTCGGTGGGCGTAGGCGGCAGGGTAAACCCTCCACTTTTAGCGACCAGTGGTGCGATCTCCAGCCGGATTTCGCCTCCGAAAGTTCGACTCCGCGTGCCAAGCTCAGGATGACCCGCCTGTCTTCCGAGGATAGAGGCTTTGCCTATGGATGGCGAGCGGAGGCGCCTGCCTAGCCGACAAGACACGTCTGCTCCTGTATTGGTCATGCAGTCCGGACAAGGCCGGACAGACGGTGGTCGCTCTCGCCCTGAGTGGCGTGAGTGGCCGCTTTCGACCCTAAGCGGTCGTTGGCCTTCGACGCTATAAGCATCTTTGTTTGAAAGCGGAGTTAGCACCTGTGTGACCGTGGGTCAATGAGACCCATACCGATGAAAAGGTGCTCCACTTGTTAGGCAGCTATTGAGCATGGATTGGATTGTTCCATGCACCTGCGCTATTCGAATGAAAAAACCTAATGTCCGGAACGCCAATCTTCGACAACGTACTATAAGCATGCTCACAGTACGCCTGCATGCTGTCATAGACAGACACGGCTACGCGTTGAGGTCGGTTAGATCCGATGCGGTCGAGAATGTGGTTGTCCTGCTTCCCGATTCCCCAACCATAGATGACCAGGGATTCGCCCACGTTGTTCAACAGACCGCCGTGGACACTTCGCAGGTAATGGGATTTTTGGATAGCGTCCAGTTTTTGCTCTGACCTTCCATCGCAGACGAATAGGGGTATACGATGTCCTTCGCGCCACGCGTCAATAATGGAGTCGAGAAGATTTAGTGATCTAGCGAGGAGCTTTTCTTCTTCGAAGGTCTTGGTGATGCCGATTGCGATATTGCCATGCGGGTAGCAGAAGATGGTTGGATTGGCCACGCCGCCGTAGGCGCCGCGGTACATCGCCCAGTCGTCCGAAAATGAGGTCCCGTTGAAGCCATCCTTGAAATGGTATCGGCTGCCCAACGCGTCGTTACCATACTGGGCTGCCCAGTAGATCAACAGATCATAGTTCAGCGAGATAACTGTATGGAATCTGCGCATGAATTTGTAAATCGGATCAAGGTGAAGCCTCACGTTTTCGTACGGAACATGTACTTTTTGCACGGTCTGAATGAGCGCGTCACGCACGGTGGCGTAGGCCTCATCTACTTCCTTAACCGTGATGTCGAGGGCGGTATTCACCTGCTTGGCCTGCCATAGTCGGCGGAGGACGAGTTCGAAATCGTTGGTATCGAACCGTGCGAAGATGTCGGCTACATTCGCGTCAATGAAGTCATGGGCCTGCGCAGCCTCAAATAGGCCTGTGTAGCCAAAGTCCTCATGAACAGCAACGCTTCCGCCATTGCCCACTAAAAGAGTGTGAGAGAAATCTGCTGCTATGTTGAGCCAGTTTAGAATCGGATAGGGCATGCTGAATTTCAATATGAAGAAAGTGAAAGCGGTTCGTCTACATGTGATGCCCTTACGGGAAAGGAACGATGACTCCGTCTATCTGCGGGCCGCACGCGTGTGTGGAACAGGCGCCGCTTGGCCCATTGGCTTTAACTTTCCCGTTTTCACATAGGCCGCATCCATCTCGATCTTCGCCAGTGCGACCCGAAATCCTAAGGCACCCAAGTTAGTGACCGCATTCTTGAGCGCCACCTTGGCGAAAAAGGGAAGACCGAGTGGTAGATCTTTGGTCGTGACTATTGCATAAACCACGCGAAAGCTACGTGCATCTGGCCTCGGCATCGGGTCGAGTAGTTTGATGGATGCTGGCAGTTTTGGATTGAGAGCTACGCGAAAATCTTCGTGTTTCACGAACGTCTCGGCTGAAACGCAGCCTTGGGCAAAAAGATGACTGAGTGTCGCCGAACTACGGTACACCTTGACATGGATGAGATCTCCGCCGTCGCGCACTAGATCGCAGAACTCGATCTTGTCGTAAGGGCCGCCCACGAAAATATTGGCGCGATCGAAAAGTGCCATATCTCCGAGGGTATGAGCGCATGCCTCGTTGTAGGGGCCCTCACCATCGTGGGCATACACGGGCATAGGTGTGGTGTCGACGTCTACTTTCAACAGAGCTGTGTCCACGCGATTGACAAAGTTGGCACTGACAAGATGCCAGTCGCCGTTGCGCAATATATAGAGTTGCGCTCCTATGGTCAGCTCCGCGTACAGGCAACGGTAGGCCGACCATCGTTTCACGGAAACGTAGTTCGCGTCATTAATGTGTACCCACTGGCGGCGTAGGTTCTCGCAGGTCGGCAGCGTGCCTCTTTTAGCCATGTGGTCAGTCAGTTGATCAAGCTGAAGTGTTGGAAACCTCGGGGTCTTCCCCCGCGTGTCGAACGAATAGCCAGTTTGATATTCCCAGTCGACGATCTCCGGTTCGCCAAGCCAGACGTTCGGAGGCAGTGGGGTCTGAAGAAGAAGTTCTTCGAGCTCGAGATCCAAGATCGCTTGTTCATCGACATCTTTGATCCGGCCGACGTCCTCCACCCAAGAGAACTTCTCGGGGGGAGGGTGTCCGTATCGCCGGTGCGCCGCTTCGAGGATCTGCGGCAAGTCGTCCAGGGTCGCAGCGGGCATGATCGTCAGAGCGTCGCGCCCAGTCACATGCTCACCGAGCATGGGGTCAATGGAGACGCCGGTGAGCGCGTACACCAGTTCGTTTTCGACATCGATGCGCAAATCGAAAATGTCGGCGTCGCGCGGGCTCTGGCTGCGGACGTTTAGCGGATTCGATTCATAGCTCGCTTTGTCGAGACTTCTTAGCCTGTCGGGATGGACCGAGCTAAGGGTTACCCTGAGGCCGAAGTCGCGCTCGACCATATCCAGATTGATGAGGTGATAGCCCATCCCGAACGACAGGGCGAAGGCAGTATTGTCATTGCGGAAGATTAGGACTGCGCCCTCGGACCGATTGCCGAGAAAGCAGTCCTTGGGCAAATCTTGGTTGGCGAATAGGAACGCCACCCAATCTGGCATCTTGGGAAGAGGCGTGTTTTTGATGTACAGCGTCGCCTTACCTGAGACAATATTTAGCTCAATGCCCGGCCTTGCTTGGTCTGCCTTAATAAACTTGTCATCCGTGAGCCCGGCGTCCTTCAGCATGTAAATGCTGAGACGCTCTTTCCTCTTCTCGATGCTTTTCACACCTGTGCCTCCCGTTCGGTGCCTATTGTTAATAGCGTCAGCGGAAGTAATTTCCTTATGGTGTGCCTGTTAAAGGTCGTGTCGGAGGCCTCGGACAATTCTCTTCTCGAATCACGTACTCGGTCCAGCGGCGGCTGGGGGCCTCCGCTGGAGCCACTGGTCACCTTGTAAACAGCATTTCGGCTACGGTTGGAATTCAGTTCCGTGACACTTTGGACACGGCGGGAGCGTGTCCGAATGATCATTCAGAAAGATACGTTGTCCACATCGCATGCAGATATACGTCCCAACTCCAGGCTTTTCTCCAGTCGACGACATTTTTTGTCTCCTTCAATTTGCAGCCCTTATTGATTGACCTCAAGCGGGCTGAGACATTGAGTTAATTGCGTTTCCGCTGACTAAATCGAGCTAAACCAACCAAGCTGAGGGTCGTAGCAACATGAACAGTCCATGACAGATCAGCAAGGTTGAAGTCAATGTAACTGACAAATCAAAAATATATCAATAAGTAATTTAACGAATATCAAGAATTTTCCGGACGAAGACTATTTCCGCCCAGATACTCCACAGGTCCTAATAGCAGAATGTCCGCTTCTGGCCGGCAAGCGACCGCTCGCCGGCCGGGATGCATCAAACCTCGGTTTGCTCTGCCATCTCAAGAGCATCGTCGACCTCGATGCCGAGATAGCGAACTGTGCTTTACAGCTTCGTATGCCCGAGCAGCAGCTGTACAGCCCGAAGATTCTTCGTCCGGCGGTAGGTCAGCGAGGCTTTTGTACGGCGCATAGTGTGGGTGCCATATGCAGTATCGTCGAGGCCAATCGATGCGACCCAGCGATGCACAATACGGGCGTACTGCCGCGTCGATAGATGCGGTGATGTATGCAAGCGGCTCGGAAACAGAAAATCCGCCGCCTTTAGTCCTCGCGCCTCGATCATGCTTCAAGGCTCTCACGGGTTTGCTCGGTTATCTCGAATTGAACCGGACGCTGGGTCTTTTGTTCCATGACGGTGGCTCTCACGGCCACATGGCTTCCGTGACGGATATCCTGCACCTGCAATTGCGTGAGATCGCACGCTCGAAGCTTGCTATCGATTGCGAGATTGAACATTGCGAGTTCCCGGACGTTCGACGCCATCTTCAGTCTCGTTCGGATTGCCCAAATTTCTCCTAGCTTTAGAGGTGGCTTCTGTCCGGTGAGTTTGCCCTTGTTCCATGGCACACGACAGCCAACGGTTACATTCGCGGATTCCATGACAATCTCCTTTCGCGTAAAGCGAGATTCATCGTGCTCCTACGGAGGGGCTCTGTCCGACCCGTTGCTGTTGTCGCTCAGGCCGAAGTGAGCTGCCAGAAGGCGGTCATTCGACGTTCGAGCTGCCAACCGAGAAGGCAGACGGTGGCTGCAGTAGCAATTCGGCGCGCGAGCGAGAGGGTGGACCCCAACGCGGCAACGTTCTATGCCGTAGTTGACCTCGGCCCCTTCTTGAGGTTTGGATGCTCGCTCAGCATGGCGTCTGCAAGCTGAAAGTCATTGGCGGTTGAGAAGATGTACCGCTCACTCCAGATGACCTGGAGCGAGTTGAAATTCTCGACGTTTACCGGCGAGTACAGGACGGGAGCCCCATTTAGCAATGCGTCCCTCATGCTGATGACACCATGGGGATCGGGCAACGTCGCCGTGAAATCCGTACGACTCATAAGAGCCAGAGCTCCACGATGAACTGCCTCTGTGAGGGTGGGGCACCACATCGCCAAAGCACGAGTAGGAGATAGGGGAAAGTAGATCTCTATGCCTGGGAGCGCCAATCCAAGATTTCCTCTGTTGGGCCGATCGATCATATTCTGGCGCGTAAGCGGGTTATCGCTCAGCAAGAACGGAGCCTTGCGCGTCGTAGCTGCGAGTACCCAAATTTTGTTAAGGAACTGCGCAGCGTACGTCTCGGGGGCCTTGTAGATGACCCTCGCGGTATGCTCCTTGAGGTCGTTCGCCGGAATGTCTTGTATCAATTCCTCGACCTGGGACCCCGGAGCAACTTGATCACCGTTGCATTGGAAGTGCTCTCGTAGCATCCTAGGAAAGGCATCCCATTCTTCGCGGAATGTCTTGGTTCTGGTTAGTTGAACCGCCAAGAATGCAGCCAGGATTTGCTTCTGTTCGTCAGCCAGTTTTGCCACCGAGTCGGTCTCAAGAATGAATCGGATCACAGACTGCGCGCTACCTTCTAGCTGGCCAAGCCATGGCTCGAGCGAAATCGTTTGACCTTGGTACTCGAAATCGTAGAAGCGGCTCTCGCTGGCGACGTTCTTCGTGTTTGACGGAAACGCCCGCGCTGACGATTTGTCGTAGACCCAAACTTGATCCTTCTTGCCATTGCCAAAGTTCCTGAGCAGAAATTGCGGAACGTAGTGTTGAACTTTCGCTATGGCCATGGATGCGCTGGTAAGGGGTTAAGGCTCGAGTTAAGTCTACCAGCCAGCGCAATTGGCCAGGTTCGGCTGCAATAGAGGGTTAACCTACCCGAAAGCCGACGGTCACCTAAGACCGCTCCTGGCCGATAGCGGACAGCATATTAGCTTCGCATGACGGGGAAGACGCGGGTCAAGCTGCGAATAAGCAAAGGTTTTGGCTTTATCGAGCACCTGTGTATTGGCGATTCGGCTCGCGCGTTTGGGTCAAGACACGATCAAATCGTCCAACAACACCGGCGTCCTCCGCATCCTGATTCCCGTCGCATGCGCCACGGCATTGGCGGCAAAGTGGTATCCGCCCAGGTCGGTATTCGCATAACGCGCCGCGGGCTGGTCCAGCATGCCTTCTTCCATCAGCGCGTGGCTGGCGCCCCAGATCATGCCGCCAACCGACTGGCTGCGCGCGGTACGCGGATTGATGACGCGTTCGCAAGCGAAGACGCCAACCAGTGCCCCTGCAGTAGACGTCATGTGATGGGATCGGCCAGTACCTTGGCGAAAATGGCGCCGTAGCTGTATAGCGTGTGTCCGTGACCGAAAGTTGCGGTCATGCCGGGCTGGCCGGTGCGATCGGCTTGTAGTTGCGCAGCGCCAAGCTGGTTGCGACCGACAAGGCGAAGACCTGAACGACGCCTCGGGTTGCGAGGCAGCCAGCTCGCCGATGGCTATGCTGGACCCGTGTGCCGGTGCCGGCGGCTGCAGGTAGGCCTGCCTGGCATCAGATCTTTACAAAAAGACCGGCCATTCACAGCATCGCACGCGAGTTCGTTCCGCAAACGCAGCTCGACAAGGTCGGTGAGGTTAGCTGACTAGAGTGTTGATGGCCTGCCCATGCGGCTCGCCGCGGCAATCAAGGATTTGGCGCAAACGACGCTTTATCGCACTGCCGTATTGCCCTTGGCGTCCAGCTTGGTCTTGAACAGCCAGTCGCGGTAATCGTTCAGATCACCGTCAAACGGTTCAACCTTGCCATCAGCCACAATCACAAACTGATCGGTGGTCGCCCGCAGCAAATGGCGATCATGCGATACCAGCACCAGTGTTCCCTCGAACTGCGCCAAGGCCATGGTGAGCGCTTCTCGCGTCTCCAGGTCCAAGTGATTGGTCGGTTCGTCCAGCAACAGCAGATTGGGCCGTTGCCATACGATGAGCGCCAAGGCCAGGCGGGCTTTCTCGCCACCTGAAAAGGGCGCGATGCTGCTGGTGGCCATTGCCCCTGCAAAGTTGAAGCCGCCTAGGAAATTACGCAGTTCTTGTTCGCGCGTGCCGGGGGCCAGCTTGACCATGTGCCACAAGGGCGATTCATCATGGCGCAGCATCTCGACCTGATGTTGGGCGAAATAACCGATCGACAGGCCTTTGCCGAAGATTGCCTCGCCGCCCAGCGCCTGCAATTCCCCGGCGATGGTTTTGATGAAGGTGGACTTGCCCGCGCCGTTCACGCCCAGCAGCCCGATGCGCTGGCCGCCCTGGAGCGAAAAATTGATGTTCTTGATGATGATCTTGTCGGCACCGCCGCCGTCCGCGGCCGGGTAACCGGCCTGGACGGCGTCCATGCGCAGCAGCGGATCGGGGGCGCGGTCCGGCTCCCGGAATTCGAAGGAAAACTCGGCCGCGGCGCGCAAGGGGGCCAACTCTTCCATCTTCGCCAGCGCCTTGATCCGGCTTTGCGCTTGGCGTGCTTTCGAGGCCTGGGCCTTGAAGCGATTGATGAACGATTGCAGATGCGCGCGTTGGCGCAGCTGCTTTTCCATGGCGCCGGCCGCCAGTTCGAGTTGCGCGGCGCGCTGGCGTTCGAAGGCAGAATAATTGCCCGCGTAGCGCTTCAGTTTGCGCTCATCGACGTGGACCACCACGTTGACCACCTCGTCGAGGAAGTCGCGGTCATGCGAAATCACCAGCAGCGTGCCGGGATAACGCTTCAACCAGTCTTCCAGCCACAGGATGGCATCCAGATCCAAGTGGTTGGTGGGTTCGTCCAGCAGCAGCAGCTCGGATGGGCACATCAGTGCTTGCGCCAGGTTCAGCCGCATCCGCCAGCCACCCGAGAAGCTGGTCAGGGGCTGGTCCATTTGCGCCATTGAGAAGCCCAGCCCGGTCAGCAGCTGTTCCGCCCGCGAGCGGACGGTGTAGGCGTCGGCATCCGTGAGGGCGCCATACAGCTCGCCGATCAGCAGGCCGTTTTCGGGCGTGTCGGCAGCGGCTTCGACCTCGGCCAGCCGGGCTTCCAGGCGGCGCAATTCCACATCGCCGTCGATTGCGTAGTCAATGGCCGAGCGATCCAGGGCGGGCGTTTCTTGCGCCACGTAGGCCACGCGCCAGTTCGGCGGGTAGCTGAGGTCCCCCTGGTCGGCGTGCAGTTCGCCGCGCAGCATGGCGAACACGCTGGACTTGCCCGCGCCATTGGCGCCGATAAGGCCGATCTTGTCGCCGGGGTTGAGGATGAGGTCGACTTTTTCCAGCAAGGGCTTGACGCCTCTTGCCAGCGAGACTTGCTGAAACCGGATCATGCAGGGAAGGGCCGCGAAGGCATATGAGTGATGCCGCAAACCGGCGGGAGCGAGGATAACCGATTCAGGTTAAGGCAGCCCGTAAAGTAGCAGGATCACGGGCATACCGACATTCGATTCGAAGGCCGAATCCGCCCAGGCTGCCGGTCACGGTGAAGCGCGCCGATGAAGCTCAGGGCCACGATAAGGCGCAACGGCGGGAGAGCGCCGGCGCGACCGCGATCGTGCCCTGACGCGGTAGGCCGTGCCGGTGGCAGCGCCAGTCACGCAGCACCGCTAACATACGGGCACCGAGCGATGCATCGCGGATGCCCCATTGACGCAGCCAGCCCCGACCCTGTTCCCAGCTTTGCAGCCCCAGCGCGCACGCCCCGCGACGCCTGCCGAAATCCGTTTCCTGCGTCGCTACAACTGGGTGCGTCTGGCACGCCTGCTGCTGTTCTGGTTCTTCGCGCTGATGGTCATCGGCGCGATCGGCTTGCTGCATGGGCTGCTGGTGATGAGCGCCGAAGGCAGCCTGTGGGCGGCGCTGCTGGTCGCGGTGCCGCTGTTGGTGCTGGATTGGGTGTTTCTACGCAAGTGGGGTCCGCCGCTGTTGGCCGCGCTGCGTGTGCGACCGCTGTTGCCGGTGCCGGCCGATCTGCAGGTGTCCGAACTGCGGACCCAACTGAGCGCCATCGCGCACCGCACGTCCTTCGAGAGCAATATCTTTGTGGTCGATGGCCAGCTGGTGGATGTGCCCGGCCATTGGGAGGACCGGGTGGCCACCCGGCTCGCGACCCATCCCGCGCGTCGCATGACGATCCGGGTAGCCAGCCTGCCGCGCAGCCGCAACGAGGTGATCCGGTTGCCGATCAACCGCATCGGCCGCTATCCGCTCAAGGCCGACCTGCTGCTGCGCGACGCTGGCAACATTCTGGTGGGTGTGGACGAGCTGTCCATCGAGCAGGAGATGCAGGCCAGGCTGCCGATGCTGCGCGCCCATCCCGGCACCTGGGTCATCGCGCTGCTGCTGGCCGTCGCGGCCGGGATCACCGGCCTGTTCTGGGATACGCAGTCCGATGAGCACGCCAGGCTTTTGCAGCAAGCGCAGCAACGGCAGGCTGAACTGGAGGCGCGTTATTTCAGTGGTGCAAGGGTCGACATCGACGCGTTGCGGGCGCGCGGCTTTCCGGCGCTGGTTGCTGTCGAGGGCACCGAGGGCCGGGTGGTGCGGGCGGCGTCGATGGATGTGCTCACTGTCGCCCTGTCAGCGCAAGCGCCGCATCATCTTTTGATGCCTGCCGAGCTTGCGCCGATCCAGCGTGCCACCCGGGTGCAGCCGCGCACCTTGCCGGGCCGCAGTCCGATCGCCGACGGACAGATCGATGAGTTCCGCGCGGCGCTGCAAGGTGCCGTCGGCACGCAGGATGCCGCATCGGCGCGTGTGCAGCGCATCCTGGCCGAACTGCCCGATGCCATGATCGGCGCGCAGATCCGCGCGCAGGCGGATCGCAACAGCTCGGATCCCGCTTTTGTCGCGGCGTTGATGCCGCAGCCGCCGCTGCATCCGTCCGAGCGCGCGCAGACTCGCTTGATGGGTTGCGATCCGACCATCCTGCCGTGCCTGATAAGCGGCAACAAACCGGCCACGTGGCAGCAACCCGCCTTCGTCGCGCCCGATGGACGCGTTACGCTGATCAATGCCACGCAGATTGCGCAGCGGGATCAGCTTCGGCGCGACCAGCAAGCCATCCGCGCCGACAGCGGCCATCTGAGCACATTGAAGTTCAGCACCGTCCTGCTGCTTGGCATCGCCGCCATGTTGCTGGTCTTGCACGCCGCGGCGCGGCTACGGTATCGGCGCCACCAACCCTCCAATCGTAGTCCCGACAATCATGCCTAAAGCCTCGTATCTATTTTCCGGCCGCGTCAAAAACCAATGGCTGGCAGGCCTGCAAGCCATTGCCGTGGCCGCCGTCGTCTGTTTGTCCACCACCACTGCAGGTGCGACGGAGGCGTCCGCGGCTGCTGCCGCCGATCAAGCCCCCATCGTGCGCACCGAGATCAAGGACCGCGCCGCCTACAACCGCCTGCTGAGCAACAGCGGCATCAGCCTGCAGTGGCTGTGGACCGACGCGCGCGGCCAGGTCGATGCCGTCAACGACAACGGCGTCCTGCGATTGACGGGCGGACACAGCACGTCCGAGGGCGAGCTCGAGATCGACGGGGAGGTCGTGAGTATCTCGGCCGACCGTTTTATCTTTCGCGGCACCATCCTGATCCTGGATGCGCCGGACTTGGGCCGCCGTTGCGAACGTCACGGCGACTTCGAGTTTCGCGCCACCGGCAAGCGCAAGTATTGGCGCCTGCAGCAGATGGAAGCCTGCGACGGCCTGACCGATTACGTCGACATTTATTATTGATGCTTGGCGCAGCCGCCGGAGACCCGCTTTGTCCACCGCAGCACCCACTGACGATCTGATCCCTTTAGCCCAGCAACGCGGCAACATCGCCCGGCTGACCATCGCGCAGGCGCTGGCCGGCGCCAACGCCGTGGTGGTCTATGCGACCGGCTCGATCGTCGGCAACATGCTGGCGCCCAGCAAGGCGCTGGCGACCTTGCCGCTGTCGGTGTTCGTGGTCGGCATGGCCTGCTGCATCCTGCCCAGCGGCATGCTGGCGCGGCGTCACGGCCGCAAGGCGGCCTTTCTCGCCGGTACCTTCTGCGGCGTGCTGGTCGGGCTGCTGGCCGCGCTGGCCGTGGTGCTGGGTTCGTTCTGGCTGTTCTGCGCGGCGACCTTCTTCGGCGGCGCCTACGCGGCCGTGGTGCTGTCCTTCCGTTTTGCCGCCGCCGACGGCGTGGCGCCCGAGCGGCGCGCGCGGGCCTTGTCGTTCGTGATGGGCGGCGGCGTGCTGGCCGGCGTGGTGGGGCCGCAGCTGGTGACGCACACCATGTACCTGTGGCCTGCGCACATGTTCGCG
Organism: Pseudomonadota bacterium; assembly: GCA_023427085.1. Taxonomy (GTDB): domain Bacteria; phylum Pseudomonadota; class Gammaproteobacteria; order Burkholderiales; family Burkholderiaceae_B; genus Orrella. The sequence continues at coordinate 12,749 of JAEZBO010000141.1, read as the reverse complement.
GCCACTTTCGTCGTGCAGGCGCTGGTGGCGGCCTTGTCGGCGCTGGTGTTGATGGGTGTGCACCTGCCGCGGCCGACGGTCGCCCAGATGGCCGGTGGCCGCCCGCTTGGCGAGATCGTGCGGCAGCCGCGCTTCGTCATGGCGGTGATCTGCGGCGCCGTGTCGTACATGCTGATGAACTTCCTGATGACGGCGGCGCCGCTGGCGATGCACCTGTGCGGCCACTCGCAGGAGGACGCCAACCTCGGCCTGCAATGGCACGTGATCGCGATGTACGGGCCCAGTTTTGTGACTGGCTCGCTGATCACCCGCTATGGCGCGGGCCGCATCGTCGCGGTGGGCTTCGCGTTGACGGCGCTCTCGGTGGCCGTCGGCTTGACCGGACTCGACGTCGCGCACTTCTGGGTGACGCTGATCCTGCTGGGGGTGGGCTGGAACTTCGGTTTCGTCGGCGCGTCGGCGCTGGTGCTCGAATGCCATCGCCCCGAAGAAAAGACCCGCGTGCAGTCGCTCAACGACTTCATCGTGTTCGGCACGATGGCGGTCGGCTCGTTCGCATCGGGCGGCTTGCTGGCGGCCTACGATTGGGACACGGTGTTGTGGGTGACCTTCGTGCCGCTGCTGGCGGCGGCAGCGGTGTTGGCGTGGGGGCCGCGCGAGCGGCCGGCGGTGCGCTGATGGGCGGGGTGACCGCCTTGCCGACCACACGCCCAAAACCTGTCATAAAAACTTATTATTTTTCGTAATATAGAGAAATACTGACTCTGTAGATTCTTCTGCTCTCGCTGGGAATAGTCCCGAACAAGGTAGAAGAAAAGATGGAGTTTCAGAAAAGCAAATTGGCGTATGCCGTACTGTTGGCGTGCGCGTTGGGTCTGGCCGGCTGCAGCAGCAGCGACGATTCCAACGACCCGCCCGCGTCCGAAGACACGACCAGCCCGGTCGAACCCGGCACCCCGGGGGAGCCGGGCGAGCCGTCACCGGAGCCCACCGAGCCGGCCGATCCGGACTTCGTCGATAGCGCGCCGGTCAACACGGCGGTCAAGGCCTATTCCGATTTTTCGTACAGCAACGCGCACAACAACGCGTGCTACGTGACCGTCGAGACCAATGCTGGCGTGCGTATCGCCGATGGCTTCCTGGATATCTTCGAGCCGGTGACGCTGCTGGCCGACGCGGGCATGGGCAACCTGCCGGCGCGTACCGATCCGGTGACGGGCGAGGCCTGCCCCGCGATGCCGGCCGGCACCTGGAATGGCCAGGCCAGCACCGGCGGCCGCGTGGTGAACCAGCAGGTGCACGACGCCAACATCCGCTTCTCGGTCGATGCCACCGTGAACCGCACGCTCGAGCAGGAAGAAACCGCGTCGATCGACCAGCCCGTGCACGGTGCCTGGCTGGTGACTGAAGGCATGGGCCACATGCAGCAGCAATGGCGTGACGCGTCGGGCATGACCGGTACCTATCGCTTCAATCCCGATCGTTCGGTGTCGACCAGCGGCCGCATGAGCGGCACCACCACCAGCGAGCTGGGCAAGGTGACCGTGCTGATCGACGACGGCCTGCAGCAGTCGGACAACGACATCGCCAAGCGTTTCTACAAGTACGCGCGTCCCTACCTGTGGGACAACAACGTCAGGATGGCGCCCGGCGTGAACTACACCGGCCCCAGCATCGGTTCGTCGGACTTCGTCAGCGGCCACACGGTCGGTGCATGGCGCCGCGCGGCCAGCAGCGCCTATGCGATGCCCGAGCGCTTCCAGGAGTTTTATGTGCGCGCGATGATCCACGGCCAGAGCCGCGTGTGGGGCGGTGCGCATGCGCCGCTGGCGGTGATCGGCGGACGCATGTCGGGCCTGGCGATCACGGCGGCCAACCTCTACAGCTCGGAGAATCCCGATCTGGCGGAGTCGGCCAGGAACCCGCGCATCACCGCGCAAGCCAAGCGTGAAGCACGCGAGCAGGCCCTGGCGGTGATGCAGGACAAGGCCGGCACGTCGAGCTGGCGCGAGTTCTACGATCACCTGCATGCAGGCCAGGACAGCGATCCGTCGGCCGCCAATTACGACCGCTACGCCGACCACGCCAAGAACAAGGCGCTGTTCGAAGAGGGCATGAACTACGGCATGGCCGACCAGGTCATCCACCCGACCGACCTGCCGGCCGTGGTGCCCAAGGGCGCCGAGGTGCTGATCGAAACCCGCTACCCGTACCTGAGCGCCGACCAGCGCCGCGTGCTGCTCAAGACCACGGCGTTCCCGTCGGGCTATCCGGTGATGACCGACGAAGAGGGCTGGGGCCGCCTGAACATGTTCGCCGCCGGTGACGGCTACGGCCAGTTCAATGGCCTGGTGACCATCGACATGGACAGCTCGCTGGGCAGCTTCGCGACCTACGACCAGTGGCGCAACGATATCTCTGGCGAAGGCAAGCTGGTGTTCAACGGTGACGGCGCCCTGACGCTGGCCGGCGACAACAGCTACAGCGGCGGCACGCGGGTGACCGGTGGCACGCTGCAGGCCGGTTCGGCGTCGGCGTTCGGCACCGGCAGCCTGCATGTCGAGGGCGGTTCGGTGGTGGTCGATGCGGGCGAGACGCTGGAGATCGGCAATAACTTCTCGTTGAGCGGCGATTCGGCGCTGGCCGTGACGATCGCTTCGAGCGACCAGACCGGCCTGCAGGTGAAGAATTCGGCCAAGGTCGAGGGTGGCTCGCTGCACGTGAAGTTCGCGCCGGGCTACCGTCCGATCGCCGGCACGTCGATCCGCGTGATCAGCGCCAACAAGATGGAAGGCGCCTTCACCGACGTGGTGGTCGATGGCTGGAACGCCTTTGCGGTGTTCACGCCGACCGGCATCGCGGTGGAGTTGGCCGAGCCGAAGTAAGGGCATGTCGCCCGCGTCATCGGGCAGATGTCCCTGAATCACGGGACATTGGTGCCCGGCACTGCGGACCGTGCCGAACAGGCCCGACGCTTGAAAGCAATTTCAGGTGTCGGGCCTGTTTTTTACGGGCGAAATTGCGAATGTCGGCGTTTAGCTACAAATAAACTTTTCTGGGTGATTCCAGACGTTACCGCGGGGTATAGTGGCTGCGCCCGCGTCCCTGACCCCGTTGGATGTGGCTAGGCACACTGCTCATGCTCACATCCCCATCACCCAATCCGCCCGCGGTATCGGTCAAGGACCTGCACTTCACCTATGGCCGCGCGCACCTGGCGCGCAAGGTCTTGAAGGGCGTTTCGTTCGACGTGGCCGACGGCGAGGTGGTGATCATCACCGGGCCGTCGGGGTCGGGCAAGACCACGCTGCTGACGATACTGGGCGCCTTGCGCAGCTTCGAAGACGGCAGCGTCAACGTCCATGGCATGGAGTTGCGCGGCCAGGCCGGGCCCGCCTTGCTGGAGATGCGCAAGCGCATCGGCTTCATCTTCCAGCGCCACAACCTGCTGAAGTCGCTGCCGGTCTTCGAGAACGTCGAGGCCGGCCTGCATCTGCTGCGTGAAGCCGATCCCGAGATGAACCGCTCGCGCGCGCAGGCCATGCTGGCCGCGGTGGGGCTGGGCACGCGCGGCCATGACTATCCCGAGAACATGTCCGGCGGCGAGCAGCAGCGCGTCGCCGTGGCGCGGGCGCTGGTGCGCCTGCCCGACCTGATCATCGCCGACGAGCCGACCGCGGCGCTGGATGCGCAGTCCGGCAACCTGGTCGCCAACCTGATTCGCGACATCGCTCGCAAACTGCGCTGCCCGATCATCATGGCGACCCATGACGAGCGCGTGTTCCACATCGCGGATACCCGCCTGCACATGGAGGACGGCTGCCTGGTCCGTTTGTGATCCGGCGCCTGCACACGATGAAGACTTTCGCTTTCATGCCTCGAACCCGCGGGCGCCGGCTGGCCCTGTTCGGCCTGCTGGCCGTGCTGTTGCTGCTGGCCGGTCTGGCGCTGTGGCGCGGCGGGTCGGCTGGGTCCACCGTCACGAGCGCCAGCAGCCAGCCGCGCGAATTCGTCGCGCGCGGCCGGCTCGAACCGGCACAGCGCATGCACCGGCTGGATGCGCCGGCCACGCCGGGCGCCACGCCGGGGATCGTGACGGCCCTGCATGTGCAGGAAAACGACCGCGTGCAACGCGGCCAGCTGCTGGCCTTGATGGACAGCCATCCGGTGCAGACGGCGGCGCTGCAGCTGGCGCAGGCCGATCTGGTCCTGGCCAGGTTGCAGATCGAGGAGGTGCGGGCCGGCGCCAAACCGTCGCAGCTCGTCGCGCAGCAGGCGCTGGTGCAGGCGCGCCGGGCGCAGCTGGCCCTGGCGCAGAAAAAACTGGCGCGCTCGACCGGTCTGAGCGGCATCGGCGCGGCGGCCAACGCCGAACTCGAGCAGCACAGCGCCGACGTGGACATCGCGCGCCGGCAGCTGAGCCAGGCGCTGGCCGAGGAGAAGGCGCTGACCGAGTTCCGCGCCATCGACGAACAACTGGCGCTGGCACGCGCCGAGCAGGCCGCCGCCCGGCTGGCGCAGGCGCAGGCCGAGCTGGGGCGCAGCGAGATCCGCGCGCCCATCGATGGCACGGTGCTGTCGATCGCCGGCCGGCCCGGCTCGCGGCTGGACGAGCGCGGCTTGTTGACGCTGGGCGACCTGGAGAACCAGATCGTCATCGCCGAGTTCGACGAGCGCCAGGCGATGCTGCTGGCGCCGGGCGCCTCTGCACGGGTGCGGATCGATGACCAGACCTGGCTGGACGGCCGCGTCGAGCTGATCCATCAGCGCGTGTTCCTGAACGAACGGCCAACCACGCAGGTGCTGCAAGGTGTCGATGCGCGCGTGGTCGAGGTGCGCATCGCGCTCGCGCCGTCGCAACAGGTACCGCGCATCACCGGGCTGGAAGTGACGGTTTATGTGACGCCGATGGCCGCCGGCTCGGGCGCTGCGGCGGGCGGCACGAATGCAGACGGCACGGCCCCGGCGGGCACCACCGCCACCGGCGCCAACGCCGCCGGCTCGGCCGCACGGCAATGACGCTGCCGTTCTCGACGCGTCTGGCCTTGCGCCAGCTGGGCTACAAGGGCTTCGGCCTGATCGCCGCGTTCTCGGGCGTCTGCGTGGCGATCACGCTGGTATTCGTGCAGCTGGGCTTCAAGAACGCATTGACCGGCAGCGTGCTGAATTTCGGCAATGCCTTGAACGCCGACCTGGTCATCACCAGCTCGCAGTTCGAGACCATCGCCTTCACGCAGCCGTGGATTCCGCGTCATCTGATCGCGCAGGCCAAGGGCGTCGAGGGCATCGAGAAGGTGGTGCCGCTCTACGTCAACCTCGCGCAGATCCGCGCCAACGAGCAGGGCCACCTGTTGATCGCCCGCTTCATCGCCTTCGACCTGGCCGATTCGCCGTTGAACACGCCGGGGCTGGACGCGTACAAGCCCGCGCTGCAATTGCCGTATGCGGCGTTGATTGACAGCCGCTCGCGCAATGCCTTGGCCGATGTGGCGCAGACGGTCGGCGCGGGCCAGCAGAGCCATCTGTACCTGCAGAGTCCGGCCATGCTGATGATGCCGCGCATCGATCTGCATGGTACCTACACGATGGGCCCGGACTTCACGTTTCCGGGTGGCTTCATCATCAGCGACCTGAATTTCCACCGCCTGTTTCGCCTGCCGCTGGACCGGGTCCACCTGGGCCTGGTGACGCTGGCGGCTGGCGCGAACCCCGATGGCGTCATGGCGGCGCTGCGCTCGCAACTGGGGCCGGGCATCGACGTGTCGCGGCTGCAGGACTTCAACGATCGCGAGCGCATCTACTTTGTCGAGAACACGCCGGTCGGCATCGTCACCACGGTCGGCATGCTGGTCGGGATCCTGATCGGCATCGTGTTCGTGGTCGAGGTGCTGCACAGCATCATCGGCAGCAACATGTCCGAGTACGCGGTGTTGCGCGCGATGGGCTACGGCACGCGTTTCTTCGTGATGCTGGTGCTGCAGATCAGCCTCATCATCGGCACGCTGGCTTTCCTGGCGTCGCTGGCGATCACCATGGTGGCCTACGCGGTATTGGCGCACACCACCATGCTGACCTTCGACCTGGCCTGGAGCTCGGCCGCTTTGGTGCTGCTGGGCACGCTGACGATGAGCGGCGTGGCCGTGACGATCGCCCTGCGCAAACTGTTGCGCAGCAACCCTATCGACCTGTTCGCATGATGCGCCGCTACCTGTGCAGGACCACGCTGTATGCCGTGACCACCGGCCTGGCCGCCCTGGGCCTGGCCAGCTGCAGCCTGGCGCCGCGCTCGCCGCTGCCGCAGGCCGAGATACCGGTCGCCTGGCCGCAGGGGGCGGCATACGCCGGCGCCAGCGCGCCGGCCGCCGCGGCGCCGTGGCAGTCGGTGTTCGCCGAGCCTGGCTTGCAGCAGGTGATCGATCAGGCGCTGCAACGCAATCATGATCTGCGTATCGCAGCGGCCAACGTCGAACAGGCCCGTGCGCGCTATCGCATCCGTACCGCCGAGCGGCTGCCGTCCGTCGATGCGGGGCTCGGCTTCGAGCGATCGCGTGTGCCCTTGCCGACCTCGCTGGCGCCGGTCGGGGATTCGATCATCGTGTCGCGTTTTCAGACCGACATCGGCATCAGTGCCTACGAGATCGACCTGTTCGGCCGGCTGCGCAACCTTCAGGATCAGGCGCTGGCGCGCTTCATGGCGACCGAGGCGGCCTCGTCGGGCATGCGCATCACCGTGATCGCCGAGACCGCGCGCCATTACCTCGGCCTGGCCGCCGACCAGCGCCGGCTGGCGCTGGCGCGCCAGACGCTCGAGAGCCAGCAGCGTTCGTACGACCTGATCGACAGCCGTCATCAGGCCGGCGCGGTGACGCGGCTGGACGTGCATCAGGCCCGCACGACCGTCGAGGCCGCGCGCGCCGATGTGGCCGCCTTCACCGCGCGCGTCGCGCAGGGCGAGAATGCGCTGGCCTTGCTGGCCGGCGCGCAGGTCGCGCCGGGCCTGTTGCCCGATGCGCGTACCGCCGTCCCCGACGCGGTGGCGGGGGTGCCGCCGGCCTTGCCGTCCGAGCTGCTGTTGCGGCGGCCGGACGTGCGCGAGGCCGAGTTCCTGCTGGCGTCGGCCGATGCCGACGTGGGCGCGGCGCGGGCAGCATTCTTTCCGCGCATCACGCTGACCGCGGCCGCCGGGCGCGCCAGCGAGGATCTGTCCGAGCTGTTCGAGGCCGGCTCGGGCATCTGGCGTTTCTTTCCGCAGATCAGCGTGCCGCTGTTTCGCGGCGGCGCCTTGCAGGCCAATCTCGATGCGGCCCGGGCCGAGCAGCAGAAGTCGGTGGCGCGCTACGAGCAGGCGGTGCAGGTGGCGTTTCGCGAGACCGCCGACGCCTTGGCCGAACTCGGCACGCTGGGCGCCCGGCTCGATAGCCAGAACGCCTGGGTGCAGGCCGCCTCCGACAGCCTGGCCTTGTCGGACGCGCGTTATCGCAGCGGCGCCGACAGCTACATCACCGTGCTGGTGTCGCAGCGCGACCTGTACAGCGCGCGGATGCGCCTGATCGAACTCGAGCAGGCCAGGGCCGACGCACTGGTCGCGCTGTACCGCGCGTTGGGCGGCGGCTGGCAGGCGCCGGTGGCCGGACAGCCTTGAGGGCTTACGGCGCGTCGGACTGCGGGCCCGCCTGTTTGCGCGCTCGGGCGTCGGACGCCGGTGTCGCTCCGAACATGCGCAGGTATTCGCGCCCGAACTGCTGCACGCTCTCGTAGCCGACCGCAAAGGCCGCGCTGCTGGCCGAGACGTCGTCGGCCAGCATCAGCCGGCGCGCCTCGATCAGCCGCAGCTGCTTCTGGAACTGCAGCGGCGACAGCGACGTGGCCTTGCGAAAGTGTTGATAGAACGACGACGGGCTCATGCCGGCCGCTACGGCCAGCCGCTCGGTCGGCAAGGTCTGGCTGAACTCGGCGCGTAGCAACGCCACCGCTCGGGCGATGCGCTGCGCGTGGCCGTCCGGCCAGCCCAGTTGGCGGATCGCCGGCCCGTGGCGGCCGGCCAGCAGCCAATAATGCATCTCGCGCAGCAACTGCCGGTGCAGCAGCGGCAGCGCGGCTGGACGCTCCAGCAGTTGCATCAGCCGCAGCGCGGCGTCGGCAGCCTCGCTGTCGGTCGGTTCGATACGCACGGCCGGTCCGCTGGTGATCGCGTGCTGCTTCATCTCCACCACCAGCTCGGCGACCAGCTCCAGGTCGAGCTCGAGCACGAAGGAGAAATACGGCTGCTCGGCGCTGGCGGCGGTGATCTGGCTGACGGTCGGCACGTTGCCGGCGATCAGCATCGAATCGCCGGCGCTGAAGGCGTGAACGTCCTGGCCCACCGATACCTGCTTGCTGCCTTGCGCGACCAGGCAGACCAGCGGCCGCGAGATCGCGTAGTGCAGGCCGCTGGGCCGGGTCGCCCGGATCGCGCTGAGCCCGGCGATCGGCGAGCGCGCCACGCCGGCCGCGTCCGCGTAGGCCTGGGTGTAGCGCCGCAGGGCGTCGAGTAGCGCAGAGGCAGGGTGGGGCAGCGGGGTTTCCATGCGTCGAATGCTAGCCAATCCTGTCCCGCGCCCGCCAGTACTTTTGGAGGAACGGGCCAGCAAAATGGAGATTCAGGCAAAACCTCGAGCCGTCTTGCGACGCACACTGGAGCCCTGTTCCACCTCACTCAAAAGGACTCCACCATGACGACGATTTCCCTCGTGACCGGCTCGAGCCGCGGCCTGGGCCGCAACACCGCGCTTGCCATCGCCCGCAAGGGCGGCGACGTGATCGTGACCTACCGCAGCCGCGAGGATGAAGCGCAGGCCACCGTGGCCGAGGTCGAGCAGTTGGGCCGTCGCGCCGTGGCGCTGCAACTGGACGCCAGCCGCATCTCGACGTTTGCGGATTTCGCCAAGCGGCTGCGCGCGGCGTTGCAACAGACCTGGCAACGCGATCGTTTCGATCATCTGGTCAACAACGCCGGCCACGGCGCGATGGCGCCGCTGGCGCAGATGAGCGAGGCCGACTTCGACGCGCTGGTCGACGCCCACTTCAAGGGGGTGTTCTTTCTGACGCAGTGCCTGTTGCCCTGCCTGGAAGACGGCGGTCGCATCGTCAATCTGTCGTCGGGACTGACGCGGGTGTCGGCGCCGGGCTGGTCGGCGTACGCGGCGGTCAAGGGCGCGGTCGAGGTCTTGAGTGTGTACATGGCCAAGGAACTCGGCAGCCGCGGCATCGCAGTCAATGTGGTGGCGCCGGGCGCGATCGAGACCGACTTTCTGGGCGGTGCGGTACGCGATACGCCGGCCCTGAACGAGCAGTTCGCCAGCATGACGGCGCTGGGCCGGGTTGGCGTGGCCGACGACATCGGGCCGATGATCGCCAGCCTGCTGTCGGCGGACAACCGCTGGGTCAACGCGCAGCGCATCGAAGTATCGGGCGGGCAGGGGATCTGAGCGCGGCGTGGCGCGGCACGCCTAAGCCCGCCCCGCGGCCAGTTCGGCCAGCCGCCTGATGGCCTTTTTCACCGGCGCGCCGCAGCCCACGCCGAAGTTCAATCGCAGGCTGCGGTCGTAGCGGGTGTCGGTCGAAAACAGCTGGCCCGGATTGAACAGCAGTCCTTCGCGGGCTGCCCGGTCGAACAGGCTGCGCGTGTCGGGGCCGTCCGGCGGTAACGTGACCCACAGCACGAAGCCGCCGGCGGGTTGGGATACCTGCGTGCCGGCCGGGAAGCGTTGCAGCACCTCTGCGCGCATGGCCTGCGCGTATTGCTTGAGCGTGCGGCGCAGCCGGCGCAGGTGCACGTCATAGCTGCCGTTCGCCAGATAGGCCGCGATGGCCGCTTGCGGATACAGCGGCGTGACCTTGGACGTGATGTACTTGACCGCCGCGATCGCGCCCGCGTGGCGCGCGCCGGCGACCCAGCCGATGCGCAGGCCCGGCGACAGTGTCTTGGAAAAGCTGCTGCACAGCACCACCTGGTCGCTGTAGGCACGCAGCGGGCGCGGCCGCGCGGCGCCAAAATGCGTGTCGCCGTAGATGTCGTCTTCGATGATGGTGACGTCGTGACGCGCGGCCAGCGCGACGATGGCGTGCTTCTGCGCGTCGGCGATGACCTGGCCGCCCGGGTTGTTGAAGTTGCCGATGACCACGAAGGCCTTGATCGGCCGCGTGCGCAGCGCCGTCTCGAAGGCTGTCATGTCGATGCCATCGGCCGTCGCCGGGATCTCGACGATGTGCACGCCGTGCGCGCGCAGCATGTGCAGCGCCAGGAAGTAGGTCGGTGACTGCACCGCCACGCTGTCGCCCGGCTTGACGATCGCGCGCAGCGCCAGGTCGATCGATTCGACACAGCCGCTGGTGATCGATAGTTCTTGCGGATCGATGCGGCAGCCGGTCTGGCTGGCGCGCGCGACGATGGCCTGTTTCAGCGGCGGATACCCGTCGCCGCGCACCTGTTCGCCCAGCAGCGCGGGATCGCGCTTGATGGCCTGGCGCATCAGTGCGCTGAGCTTGTCGCTGGGATAGAGCTCGGCGTGGCCGCCGGCCAGTTCCAGGCCCAGCCCGTGGCCGCTATTGAGCGTGGCGAGGTTTTGTTCGAGCTTGCGGGTATCGAGCGGCGCGGCATCGATCGATGTTGCGGCGCCGGTCCGCGCGTGTTCAAGAGCGCTGACGTAATAGCCCGAACCGGGCCGGCTGTGCACGCGCTGTTCGCTTTCGAGCAGGCGCAGCGCATGCAGCGCCGTCATCGTGCTGACCTGATGATCGTGGGCGATGCGCCGCACCGACGGCAGCCGCGCGCCGGGCGCCAGCGCGCCCTGGTCGATCATGGCGCGCAGCGCGGCGGCGATGTCCTGGTAGAGGTGGCCTGGCATGGCGGACGGGGAGCAGGAGAAAAAGCAGATTTGCCGTGCATGGCTGCGGCTTTGCAACTGTTATACAACGGATGCGGCGCCACTGTGTATACCGCCCGCCGCCCGGCGATGTCAGAATGCCGCCGGTCCTGTATGCCGTGGAAGGCAGAAAAAAATGGAAGTGTCGATCGAACTGTTGCTGTTGTTCTTCGCCGTGGCGATCGTCGCCGGCGCGGTCGACGCCATTGCCGGCGGCGCCGGCCTGATCACGATCCCGACCATGCTGGCGGTCGGCGTGCCGCCCGCGGTGGCGGTCGCGACCAACAAGCTCGGCGGGGTGGCCGGCACGCTGTCGTCGACGCTGCATTTCGTGCGGCTGGGCCAGATCCAGTTCCGCCAGTGCGTGCCGATGGCGGCCGCAGCGTTTATTGGTGCGATCCTGGGCGGCCTGATGCTGACCTGGGTCGACGCCAGCTTCCTGTCGACGCTGGTGCCGGTGCTGCTGATCGGGTTCTCGGCCTACTTCCTGTTCGCGCCCAAGGTCGGCGAGCTCGACAAGCAGAAGCTGATCTCGCTGCCGCTGTTCGCCGGCACCTTCGCGCCGCTGGTCGGGTTCTACGACGGTTTCTTCGGTCCCGGCACCGGCGCGTTCTTCTGCCTGGGCCTGGTGCTGCTGCTGGGCTACAACATGATCAAGGCGACCGCGCATGCCAAGCTGCTGAACCTGTCCAGCAACCTGGCCGCGCTGCTGTTCTTCATCTGGCACGGCACGATCCTGTGGGAGATCGGCCTGGCGATGATGGCGGGCCAGTTCATCGGCGGCAACATCGGCGCGCGCGTGGTGGTGCATCACGGCACGCGGGTGATCAAGATCGTGATGGCGGTGGTGGCGTGCGCGATCTCGGCCAAGCTGATGCTGTCGGATTGACGGGCCATCCGCGCCGTCGGCCAGGCCGCGGGCGAGCTGGGATCGTCGGATCGACGCCACGGCCGGGGCGGGATGCTTTGCCAAGACCGGGCAATTTCTAGATAATTGAGAGCTATTCTCATTTTTCTCTTGCCCCGCCGTCCCGGGCGCCTGGTCTGTTCATCGTGTCCGATTCGCCTCCTACCCTGAACATCGAAAGACTCTATTGCGAGCACAACGGATGGCTGCAGGGCTGGCTGCGTCGGCGTCTGGGCAATTCCTTCGATGCCGCCGACCTGGCGCACGATACGTTTCTGCGGGTGATCGCCAAGGACCTGGCCAGCGTCATCCGCGAGCCGCGCGCCATGTTGACGACCATCGCGCATGGCATGGTCGTCAGCCTGTACCGCCGGCGCCAGGTCGAACAGGCCTATCTGGATGCCCTGGCGCAGTTGCCCGAGGCGTTGGCGCCTGCCGAAGAGACGCGCGCCGTGATGCTCGAGACGCTGCTCGAGATCGATGCCTTGCTCGACACGCTACCCACCGAAGTGCGCCAGGCCTTTCTGTGGTCGCGGCTCGATGGCCTGGAACAAAGCGAGATAGCGGCCCGGCTGAACGTGTCGGTGCCGACGGTCAAACGGTATGTCGCGCGGGCGGTAGAGCTGTGCTATTTCGCCGATTGACCCCGCCCGGCAGGCCGCGAGCCCGCCACCGGACCCGCTCATGGGCCTGAACGCCAGCCACGACGTCGTGCCGGCCGGCACGATCCCGGTGTCGGTGCGGCGCGAGGCGGCTGCCTGGCTGGTCGAGTTGCAGTCGGGCAGCCCCGACGACGCCACGCTGGCGGCGTGGCGGACCTGGCTGGCGGCGCATGCCGACCACCAGCGGGCCTGGCGCCGGATCGAACAGTTCGAGGACAAACTGCAGGGCCTGTCGTCGCCGCTGGCGCACGCGGCCTTGACCGCGCCGCCCGCGCC
>JAEZBO010000133.1 GCA_023427085.1 Pseudomonadota bacterium | reverse complement strand
GCTCGGAGATGTGTATAACACACAGCGGCCCGGCCGCTGCGCGGCGGGCAGGCGCTCGGGGGCACGCGCGAGCCGGTCCGCCATGGCCGATCAGTAACGCACGGTCAACGACGCCATCACGCTGCGTTCGGCGGCCGGGTAGAGGTTGTAGACCCCGGGCGTGAACAGCGAGCGGATGCCGTAGGTGGCGTACTTGCGGTCGAACAGGTTGTGGACCGCGACACCGGCCTCGACGTGCTTGCTGAAGCGGTAGGTGGCGCGCGCATTGGTCAGGAAGTAGCTGTCCAGGCGCTGGCCGAAGTCGTTGGCCTGGTCGTTGTCCAGCCGCGACTTGCCGACGTACTGCACGCTGGCGTTCAGGCTCAGGTCGGCGATCGGGCGCCAGGTCACGCCGGCGTTGGCCAGCCAGCGCGGCACCAGCGGCACCTCGTTGCCGGCCACGTCCACGCCCGCGTAGGTGCCCGAGCGGAACTTCGCCTGCAGCCACGTGACGTTGCCGTTGACCGACCAGGCCGGGCTGAAGTCGTGCGCGGCCTCCAGCTCGACGCCGCGGCGGCGGGTCGGGTCGAGGTTGACGTTGGCGCCGGTGCCCGGGCCCCAGCTGCCATCGGCGCTGGGCTGGTAATGGATTTCGTTGTCCAGGTCGTTCTGGAACAGCGACAGTCGCGCGCGGGTGCTGGCGGCGCGCCAGTCCAGGCCGATCTCCTTGTCGACCGAGGTCTGCGGACGAAGCGCGATGGCGGTGCCGGCGGCGCTGAATTCGGTCGCGGCCAGTTCGTCGGCGTTGGGCAGGCGGAAGCTGCGGCCGATGTGCGCGTAGGCGCTCAGGCCGGCCGGCAGCTGCTGGCGGATGCCGGCCTGCCAGGCGCCCAGGCGGTCGTCGGCGCGGGTGGCCTGACGGAAACCGTCGATCGGATCGGTGTTCTGCGAGGCGCTCTGGCGGCGGCCGCCCAGCGTGACGACGGTGCTGGCGGTGGCCTGGATCTGCGCTTCGGCGAACAGGCCGTGCTGGCGCATCTTGGTGCGCCAGGTGTCGTTGGCGAACGCGCCGCTCGAGCTGCCGTCCAGCGTGCCGCGCTGCCAGTCGGCGCCGACCACCAGGCTGTGGCCGCCATTGAACGGCAGCAGGTAGCGGGCGCTGGCCGAGCTTTCGTTGATGTCGTATTCGTTGACGGTGTCGCCGAAGCTGCTGCCCAGGAAGCCATAGACTTCCTTGTCGCGCTGGCCCAGGTCGGCGTACAGCGTGCCGGGGCCGACGCGCTGCTCGAGCTGCAGGCCATAGGCCTCGGTGCGCACGCGGGCATAGTCGTCGGGCGAGTTGGTGCCGCGCCGGTCGTTACGGTATTCGTCGATGCCGGCGCCCGGGTTGATCGCGCGCGGGCCCGGCAGGCCGAGCTTCTGGTTCGCGCTGCGCACGTAGCCGCGCAGCGAGCCGCCGTCGTGGCGCAGCGTCAGGCCGGCGCCGCCGCTGTCGCGGCGTTCGGCATTGTTGTCGCGGTAGTTGTCGGTGCGCAGCGACTGGCCGTAGGCGTCCAGCGCGAAATGTTCGTTGCCGATCGCCACCGCGCCGTCGAGCTGGCGCAGGCCGTAGTTGCCGATCGTGTAGGTCGCCTGCACCGTGTGCGGCGAGTCGAAGCCGTTCTTGGTGATGATGTTGATCACGCCGCCGGTGGTGCCGCCGCCGTATTGCACCGCGCCGCTGCCGCGGATGATCTCGATGCGTTCGATGTTGGCCAGCGGGATCGCCCCCAGGGCCGGCGGCGACAGGTCGTTGTCGGTCTGGCGGATGCCGTCGATCAGCACCAGCGTGTTGCTGATGCCGGTCATGCCGAAGCCGCGCAGGTCGATGCTCTGGCGGTCGCTCGAGCCGCTGCTGGTGAAGACGTGGATGCCGGTCTGGGTCGACAGCAGCTCCTGCACGGTGCGCGCGCTACTGTTGGCGATGTCCTGCTGCGTGACGATGCTGTAGGCGACCGGCAGCCGGTCGGTGTCGGCGGCGACGCGTGCCGCGGTGACGGTCGTGGTGTCCAGCTCGGCGACGGGGGTGGCGGTCTGCGCGTGGGCAAGCCAGGGCAGCGCGCCGGCCAGGGCGCAGGCCAATACGCCGGCACACGGCCGGAGGGCATAGCGGTTCATGGTAAACCTCGGTGATCGTGCGTCCCCGCACGTCGTGCTCGAAACCGAATGCCGGCCACCGACCGAGGGTCGGGCAGGCATTCACGTCGAACCGGCCGGTATCGGGCTGACGGGCACTGCAGCGTGCGCCGTTGACCGTTGCGGGGGCAGCACAGGCCTGGACGGCAAGCGCGGGTTGGCTTGCAGGTCCTTCCTGTTTCCCGTTTGACTTTCCCTGTCGCGCAGCGTGGCAAGATCTCACTGCAGGCGCGCTGGCGACCGAAAGCACCGGTTCGGGGCGTGACTCTATCACGCAGGCTTCACTTTGTTACGATGTCTGGTTGGATTTCCGCCGCTTGCGGCCCGATTTGTCGCGCTCATCCCACATGATTGCCTATCCCAAACTGCCGTACCCGCTTTCCGCCTACACGCACGGGGCGCGCTTCGCCGAGCTGCTGACCGAGCGCATCCTGATCCTGGACGGCGCGATGGGCACGATGATCCAGCGCTACAAGCTGGGCGAGGCCGACTTTCGCGGCGAGCGTTTCGCCGAGCACCACAAGGACCTCAAGGGCGACAACGAGTTGCTGTCGCTGGTGCGGCCGGACATCATCGCCGAGATCCACGACCAGTACCTGGCGGCCGGCGCCGACGTGATCGAGACCAACACCTTCGGCGCCACCTCGATCGCGCAGGGCGACTACGACCTGCCCGAGCTGGCCTACGAACTCAATAAAGAGTCGGCCCGGCTGGCGCGCGAGGCCTGTGAACGCCACAGCACGCCCGAGCGGCCGCGCTTCGTGGCCGGCGCGCTCGGCCCGCAGCCCAAGACCGCGTCGATCTCGCCCGACGTCAACGACCCGGGCGCGCGCAACGTCACGTTCGACGAGTTGCGGCTGGCCTATATCGAGCAGATGAACGGCCTGCTCGACGGCGGCATCGACATCGTGCTGATCGAGACGATCTTCGACACGCTCAATGCCAAGGCGGCGATCTTCGCGGTCGAGGAGGTCTTCGAGCAGCGTGGCGTGCGGCTGCCGGTGATGATCTCGGGCACCGTCACCGACGCGTCGGGCCGGATCCTGTCGGGCCAGACCGTCGAGGCCTTCTGGAACTCGGTGCGCCATGCGCGCCCGGTCACGATCGGCCTGAACTGCGCGCTGGGCGCGGCGCTGATGCGCCCGTACATTGCCGAGCTGGCCAAGATCAGCGACACCTTCGTCTGTGTGTACCCCAACGCCGGCCTGCCCAATCCGATGAGCGACACCGGCTTCGACGAGACGCCGGCCGACACCTCGGCGCTGCTCGAGGAGTTCGCGCGCGCCGGGCTGGTGAACATGTCGGGCGGCTGCTGCGGCACCACGCCCGAACACATCGCCGCGATCGCCGACAAGGTCACCCGGCTGGCGCCGCGCGTGGTGCCCGAGGTGCCGGTCAAGACCCGGCTGTCGGGGCTGGAGGCGCTGAACATCGACGAGGACACGCTGTTCGTCAACGTCGGCGAGCGCACCAACGTGACCGGCAGCAAGATGTTCGCGCGGCTGATCCGCGAAGAGAAATACGACGAGGCGCTGGCGGTGGCGCGCCAGCAGGTCGAGAACGGCGCGCAGATCATCGACGTGAACATGGACGAGGCCATGCTCGATTCGGTGGCCTGCATGGCGCGCTTCATGAACCTGATCGCGTCCGAGCCCGACATCGCCCGCGTGCCGGTGATGATCGACAGCTCGAAATGGGAAGTCATCGAAGCGGGCCTCAAGTGCGTGCAGGGCAAGGCGGTGGTCAACTCGATCTCGATGAAGGAGGGCATCGAGCCCTTCCTGCATCACGCGCGGCTGTGCCAGCGCTACGGCGCGGCGGTGGTGGTGATGGCCTTCGACGAGGAAGGCCAGGCCGACACGCTGCAGCGGCGCAAGGACATCTGCGGCCGGGCCTACCAGCTGCTGGTCGACGAGGTCGGCTTCGCGCCCGAGGACATCATCTTCGATCCCAACGTGTTCGCGGTCGCCACCGGCATCGACGAGCACAACCACTATGCGGTCGACTTCATCGAAGGCACCCGCTGGATCCGCCAGAACCTGCCGCATGCGCGGATCTCGGGCGGCGTCTCGAACGTCAGCTTTTCGTTCCGCGGCAACGAGCCGATGCGCGAGGCGATCCATACGGTCTTCCTGTACTACGCGATCCGCGAAGGCATGACGATGGGCATCGTCAACGCCGGCCAGCTGGGTGTCTACGCCGACCTGGACAAGGTCTTGCGCGACCTGGTCGAGGACGTCGTGCTGGACCGCGCCGAGCCGGTCGGACGCAGCGACCCGGCCGACGAGCGCACGCCCACCGAGCGGCTGGTGCAGTTCGCCGATACCGTCAAGGGTTCGGGCGCCAAGCGCGAGGAAGACCTGGCCTGGCGCGAGCAGCCGGTCGAGAAACGCCTGGCGCATGCGCTGGTGCACGGCATCACGGCCTTCATCGTCGACGACACCGAAGAGATCCGCCAGCAGATCGAGGCGCGCGGCGGCCGCCCCATCGAGGTCATCGAAGGGCCGTTGATGGACGGCATGAACATCGTCGGCGACCTGTTCGGCGAGGGCAAGATGTTCCTGCCGCAGGTGGTCAAGTCGGCCCGTGTGATGAAGCAGGCGGTGGCCCACCTGGTGCCCTTCATCGAAGAGGAGAAACGCCAGATCGCCGCGGCCGGCGGCGACGTGCGCGCCAAGGGCAAGATCGTCATCGCCACCGTCAAGGGCGACGTGCACGACATCGGCAAGAACATCGTCACCGTGGTGCTGCAATGCAATAACTTCGAGGTCGTGAACATGGGCGTGATGGTGCCCTGCGCGCAGATCCTCGAGACCGCCAAGCGCGAGCAGGCCGACATGATCGGCCTGTCGGGCCTGATCACGCCCAGCCTCGAAGAGATGGCCTACGTGGCCAGCGAGATGCAGCGCGACGAGTATTTCGCCAGCCGCCAGACGCCGCTGCTGATCGGCGGCGCCACCACCAGCCGCGTGCACACCGCCGTCAAGATCGCGCCGCATTACGAAGGCCCGGTGATCTATGTGCCTGACGCCAGCCGCTCGGTGGGCGTGGCGCAGAACCTGGTGTCCGACAAGTCCAAGGATTACCTGGCCGAGCTGGCGCAGGAGTACGAGGACGTGCGCCGCCGCCACGCCGGCCGCAAGGCCACGCCGCTGATGCCGCTGGCCGAGGCGCGCGCGGCCCGGCCGGCGATCGACTGGTCTGCCTACACGCCGCCGCGTCCGAAGTTCATCGGCCGCCGCACCTTCAAGCACTACGACCTGGCCGAGCTGGCGCGCTACATCGACTGGACACCGTTCTTCCAGACCTGGAGCCTGTTCGGCCAGTACCCGGCGATCCTCGACGACAAGGTGGTCGGCGAGCAGGCCCGCAAGGTGTTCGAGGACGGCCAGGCCATGTTGAAACGCATCGTCGAGGGCCGCTGGCTGACCGCCAGCGGCGTGGGGGGGCGGGGGCCTCACCGCCTGCGGCGTGGCCGGCTTCTACCCGGCCAACACCGTCAACGACGACGACATCGAGGTCTATGCCGACGAGACGCGCACGCGCACGCTGTTCACGTGGCGCAACCTGCGCCAGCAGGGCGTCAAGCGCGAGGGCGTCGAGAACAAATGCCTGGCCGACTACATTGCGCCCAAGGACAGCGGCGTGGTCGACTACATCGGCCTGTTCGCGGTCACCGCGGGGCTCGAGGTCGAGAAGCGCGAGAAGGCCTTCGAGGCCGCCGGCGACGACTATTCGGCCATCATGCTCAAGTCGCTGGCCGACCGGCTGGCCGAGGCCTTCGCCGAGTGCCTGCACGCGCGCGTGCGGCGCGACCTGTGGGGTTACGCGGCCGACGAGGACCTCGACAACGAGGCGCTGATCGCCGAAAAATACCGCGGCATCCGGCCGGCGCCGGGTTACCCGGCCTGCCCCGAGCATCGGGTCAAACGCGACATGTTCGACGTGCTGGACCCGGAAGAGGTCGGCATGCAGCTGACCGAGAGCTATGCGATGGCGCCGGCGGCCAGCGTGTCGGGCTTTTATTTCAGCCACCCGCAGTCGCAGTACTTCAACGTCGGTGTGATCGGCGAGGACCAGCTGAAGGACTACGTGGCGCGCAGCGGCGACAGCGAGCAAGAGGTGCGGCGCGCGCTGGGCAGCTCGCTGGGTTGACCGGCCGGCCCGTCACCGGCATGAAAGGCCGGCGCGCGGCATGGCCCCGCGC